>NZ_JBIWGL010000009.1:0-147493 GCF_044763535.1 Lysinibacillus sp. NPDC095746 | reverse complement strand
TCAAACTCTCCATAAAAAGAAATTTGATTAGCTCAAATTGTTTTGCTGGCATCATGTTTGATGTCCAAAATTTTGTTTCGTTCACTAACTCAAGGTTAGCTACTAAAAACTTTATTGATTACGTTTTGCTTGTTCAGTTTTCAAGGTTCATTTCGTTGCTGTTTTCTCAACAGCGACTTTCATATAATATCATGTCGTAAACTCTATGTCAACAACTAATTTAGCTGTTTTTCAGTAGCTGTCTTGACGACTTGTATAATATTACACGCCTAATTTAAAAACGTCAATACTTTTCCCTAAAAAAGTTTATAGTTTTTTACTTCGTCGAGAAATTTCCTATTAAAATGATTTTAAAAATAATATAATATTAAACTCATAATATGACATTAGTTTAATGTTTTACAGTTATCTAAATTAAGATATCATTATAAAATCTATTACGGATTCGAATGATGTTCCTCGGAAAAAAAGCAAGGTCTTCCACATCCATTTACGTAGTTCGTTTATCTCTACCTGAAAATTCACTTCCTTTTTTCCGGTGTCCGGACTTTATTGCTGAACACAAAAAGTGAGGAGCACACTCCTCACCCTTCACTTATTGTTTTACATAATAGTCTATTTGTTGAGCTTTCATAAAGCCTGCCTTCTCATAAACAGAAAGCGCCTTTCTATTGTCAATTTCTACATCGAGCATGACGAATTTAGCTTCCGTTTTGCTCGCATAATCTTTGGAAAATGACAGCATTGCAGTACCAATTCCTTGCCCCTCAAAGTTTGGATGCACTGCCAATGCCGTTACCCATTGTATTTCATTTTCCTGGGCTGTCGTCACTGTTCCAACAATTTCTCCATCTTTACGGGCTACCCATAGCTTTCTTCCAGTAGTTGATGTATTAAAAGCGATTAGCTCTTTAGACTCTTCAGGTAGATCTCCAAACGCCGCACTATAGATGGTAATCAACTCTGCCTGCTCATCTGTATAAGGAATAATTTCGATATTATTCTTTAATTCTACTGACTCTGCTCTTGTTTCTAAAGTGGCCTCTGAAAAGCTATATGCGAAGCCTTTCTTTTCTATAAAAGTGTGTCCAAAAGGCGATCCATCAATCACTACCGCCAATTGACCTTCTGCCCCACGCTCTTCGAGGCCGGCCTGTAAAGCCTCCACTAAAGCAGTTCCAATTCCCTTTTGACGGTACGTAGGTGTTACAACTAAAGACCATTCATATGTATGCAGTCCCATTAAATCTATTGCACTAGCTGCACCCACTAATACATCTTTGTCATCTTCATATGCAAGTACCATAAATCCCTTCGTTTCAAAGGAACCCGCCATAGGCAAACCCATAGCAGTCTCATATACACGATAATCATGTGTGGTCGCTTCTTCACACAATAATTTTAATTCATTTAATGTTTCTCCATCTATCGGGAAAGACACTGTCATCACTGAAATATTCATCATTTACTCCGTTCTTGTATCAGACTATTGCCCTATTGTAGCAAGAAAGAAAATAAGCTGGCAACAAAATATACTAACCACTTCTAATCATTTCTATTTATTAACAATTTTACTCCAAATATAGTGAAATTAAAAGGTTTTATATGATTTTCAACGGTTATAAACTGAAAATTACTAGAATAAGGCATGCATTTTTATACACCCCATTCATTTGCTGGCCCTATTTCCGCTGCCAGGGAGCATCTAGTTGCTCCCTCACCTAAAAGAACTAATCCCTCTTAGCTATCTATACTTAATTATACTATTTATCCCAATAAATTACATTTAAATTATAGAATAAAAATCATACTTCAACTAAAAAAGAGCAATTCCAAAAGTTGGAAATCACTCTTTTTTATACTGGATGAATGAGATTGATATTTACATCGTTATTTTCACACTACTCTTCGAGATGATGAGATGAAGATTGTAACATCTGCGCATAAATGCCACCCGATTCCATTAATTTTTGTTGAGGGCCCGCTTCAACTAACTCACCTTTGCGCATAACAAGCACAATATCGGCATTGTGTACTGTATTTAAACGGTGAGCAATAACAAAGCTTGTGCGTCCCTGCATTAACACATCAAGAGCCTCTTGAATCGCAAGCTCGGTAACAGTATCAATACTACTTGTCGCCTCATCCAACAACAAAATTTTCGGATCAGCAATCAAAGCTCGTGCTATTGATAATAACTGCTTTTGGCCTTGCGAAATTCCACTGCCATCTGCAGCAAGTACAGTGTCATAGCCATCCTTTAGCAACATGATAAAGTCATGTGCATTTGCACGCTTCGCCGCTTCCTCTATCTCTTCGTCGCTAGCATCTAATCGACCATAACGAATATTTTCACGTACAGACGCTTCGAACAGAAACGGATCCTGTAACACAAAGGCCATTTGCGAGCGCAATGCTTGTCGTTCTATTTGCTGAACGTTTACACCATCAAATAAAACCTCACCCTTTGATACTTCATAAAATCTTGCAATAAGCTGCAGGATCGTTGTTTTTCCTGCACCGGTTGCCCCAACCAGAGCAACCGTTTGTCCGGGCTCCACGTTAAAATTAATGTCCTTCAAAGTGTAAGCTTCCGCTGCTTGCTCATATTTAAAGTACACATGTCGAAAGCTCACTTGCCCTAATAGCTTATGCTCCCGTGCTGAAGCAGCTTCCTCCTCGGGCTGTTCATCCAGTAACGCAAATACACGCTCAGCACCAGCAATCGCTGACAGCACGGTATTAAATTGATTGGCCAAATCATTTAAAGGTCGTGTAAATTGTCTCGCGTATTCTGTAAAAATAACAATTACTCCAATTGATACATGCCCATAAAAAGCAAGTACTCCGCCAATACCAGCTACAATTGTAAAACTCATATTGTTTAAAAAGTTCATAACCTTTGGTATATACCCGGAATATGTTTGCGCCCAAAAGCCAGTACTTTTTAAGCGTAAACTTTTTTCGCGAAACTCAGCTTTCATGCGTTCCTCTTGTGAGAAAGCTTTGACAATTCGTTGGCCCGAAATCGTTTCTTCAATCATGCCATTCAAAGCTCCTATGGCCGCTTGCTGCTCCTTAAATAATGGTGCGGTTCTTCGTGTGATCCAACGCATCGCCCAAAACATAATCGGTATAATGGTCATCGTTAATACCGTCAGTAAGGGGCTTAAACTTAGCATGATAATCACTGTTCCTGTAAGCGTTACTACACTAGAAAACACTTGAATAAAGGAGCTATTTAATGTTGAGCTAACGGCTTCAATATCGTTCGTCATCCGACTCATTAATTCTCCATGCTGACGACGATCAAAAAAGGTAATCGGCAGTCTTTGGAAATGAGCAAAGACACTCGTTCGTAATCTATATATGGTTTGTTGGGCAACACCAATCATCCAATAGTTTTGCAAAAATAATGATATTGCTAATAGAGCATAAATGCCGATTAACAGCATAATCCCTTTTTCAAGTCCTGTGAGCTCTCCATGCGTTACGTACATGTCAATCATTTTACCAATTAAATACGGTCCAAGAAGAGACAAGATGGAACTCGCCAAGACAAGTAACAGCACAATAATTAGTAGTACACGTTGTTCATCGACTATTTTCCATAAACGTAGTAGTGTGCTTTTCCAATCTGTTGCACGAGGTCCCTTCTTTTTCTTAACAACTTGCCTCACATCATCTTTCGTCAAAATCGGCTCATAGCCAAAAGGCTTTTGGAAAAATCTCATTATTCCTCCACCTCCTGTTGAGAGATTGCGATTTTTTTATAAAGCACTGACGTTTGTAAAAGCTCTTCATGCGTCCCATATGCAACCACTTTTCCTGCATCAATGAGTAAGATGCGACTTGCACCTTTAGCTGTCCGAATTTTTTGAGTGACTACTAGCATTGTTGCTTGTTCTTCACTCAAAGCTTCCCATAATGCCTGCTCCGTTTTAACATCAAGTGCACTTGTACTATCATCAAGCATTAAAATATGCCCTTTTCTTAATAACGCTCTTGCAATCGATAATCTTTGTTTTTGACCGCCTGAAAGATTAACACCCTTCTGACCGACTTTTGTCTCGTAACCATTCGGGAAATCCTCCACAGAAGCATGAATTTGTGCTTGCATTGCAGCCTGCAGCACTGCATCCATTTCAGCCTCTGCATCGCCCCAACGAACATTATCCGCAATGCTTCCTGTAAATAATAACGATTGTTGGGGAACATAGCCGATGATTTCACGCAGCTCTTGTAAATCCCATTGCTGTACATCTTTCCCCTCTACTACTATTTTACCTTCAGTCACTTCGTAAAAACGTGGAATAAGCTGCAACAACGTAGATTTCCCTGCACCCGTTGCCCCCATAATGGCAAGCTTTTCACCAGATTTCACTTGGAAGCTTACATCAGATAATACAGGTGAGTCTTCCCCAGGATAAGTAAAACTAACATGTTCAAAAGCTAACTCTCCAAAATTCAAGCCTTTAGACGTTTTCTCTGAAGATGATGGTAGCTCTATCTCATTCTTAGTTGAAAGAACTTCTGCCATACGCTCTGCGGAGGCTTTTGCACGCGCATAAAAAATAATAATAAAAGCAAACATCGAAAACGAGCCTGTCATACGCATTGCATAATTGACAATAGCAACTACATCTCCGAGCGGTGTTGTACCTGAAGCTATTTGTTTTGTCCCAAACCACAGTACTGCAAGCAGACTCATATTCATGATGAATAACAGCACAGGCATAATATACTCCATTGTGCGTAAAGCCTTTACAGTATCTATTTTTAAGCGTGAGGCAACTTCATCAAAACGAGAGGCCTCATACGCACCACGTAAATAAGCCTTCACTAATCGTATAGCCTGTAAATTTTCCTGTAGTACACGATTCAAACGATCTATTCTTTTTTGCACAAGTCCAAAATAAGACACACCTTTTGTCACCATAAAAATAAGAAAAATCAAAATAATCGGTGCGCCAATAACTAAAAACAACGCTAATTTAGCATTTACTACAAAGGCCATAACGATACTGCCAACAACGGCAAGTGGTGCACGAAGCATAATACGCAAACTCATAAACAGCACCGTCTGAACTTGCGTTACATCATTCGTTAACCTTGTAATAAGAGAAGCTGTTGAGAATTTTTGATAAGTGGTTAATGTAAAGGATTGTATTTTTTCAAACAATGCATTTCGTAAATCATAGGAGAAACTCTGAGCTGTATGCGATGAAAAATACGAATTAACGACACCGGCTATAAAGGCTACGAATGATAAGCCAAGTAAAACAATTCCCCATTGCCAAATCATCCCTTGATTTTGAGCTCGTACTCCATCATCTATGATTTTAGCCATGATAAGTGGCTGAGCGAGCTCCACAAACAATTCCAACAACATTAAGCATAACGCGATAAATGCAGACCATTTATAAGGCTTCACATAGGAAAAAATTTCTTTCATATTCTTCCCCCTTATTATTAGAAAGAAGTTCCACAAATTTCAAATATAGTGAATAACTCCTATATAGATAGTATTTTTACGCTTTTTCTCCACCTACAGAAAGCCATGTTAAATAAACAAGCATAATAAAGACATCCACTAATTGCCCAAACCTAGCGATGTATCAAACACGATACTGAATAACCATTGCTGTAGCGGTTTAATACTAGAAATCATCTTGTTTCTACTTAAAATAGCACAAAAACAATAGATTTGACTCCAAATGCAACAATTAATCTCTCATACAAATCCTCCTATAAGCATTCCCCGTACAGCAACAAGTAGTACACTTCATTCTTTTATCAAACTTGCAGGGTACAATGTGTAGACGGCAAACGTAAGACCAATCGCTACTCCCCACAATAAGGCTTTACTACTAACTAATAAATCATCCAATGAAGCGTTCATTAGTAGGAGAGAAAGACCTAAAAGTGTACCAATAATCCCTATCACTTGATATTTCGATGGCCATTTCCTTAAACTAAGAGAGACATAGGCAACAACAAATATCGGTGCTAGAATTGAAAATACATAGAGAAGCCCAGTTTAAGATAGCCACGTCCCGTAGCAATCTATCAGTAGGTGTTAGGACACCCACTGAATGAAGATAAATATGTAGGTAATGAAATACCTGCACCCAATAACGAATTGTTAGATATGGAATGGTGTATTGTGAGTAACAACTCCATTTAAGGTCCGGGTTCTCCCCGTATTATCGCACAGGAGACGATTAAAACTATTTTTTTAATCTTTCCACATAATTCTAGATCCCTATATTCATACTAAAAAATGTTATTTTTCTTCAATATTTTCCTTATTCCCAACTAAAAAAGTCCCGAAATTTTTTATTATCAAATATTTACAATCATATTCATAATGACTAATTCCCGATAATTAACTATAATAATAGTATATATAGATTACTCAAGGAGATCGAATAATCATGAGTCATATGCATAAATCATTTACGATCGATGAACATTATTTAAATTCACTTCCTTTTCCTGCTATTGTCTTGAATCAAGATGGACAAGTTATAAATTTGGGAAAGCTTGCTGAACAGCTATTTGATTTTTCAGATACTACTATTAAAGAACATACCACTTTATTCATTCATGAAAATTTACTACGTCAGCTTTCATTAGAAACCTTTCAAGCTATTATGCAAAATAATGACAGCACGTATATCAATCAAATTCAATTAAAAACGTATACAAATGAAGAAATTACAACAGCGCTACTAGCTAAACCATTTACTGAACAAGGAAAGCATTTCGTTCTTATGATGTTCATGCTCCCAGAGTTAATGATTAATTCTGTCTCAAGTAGCAGCACTCTCGTAGACTTAAAAAAGGGATTAGACTCGACATTTATGACAGTTACTCTTGATCATGATGGATTTATTTTAGAATGTAATAATGAATTTCTAAAAACGAGTCAATGGACACCAAAACGCGTGATTGGTAAAACGTTTTGGCAATTGTTCCCTGAAAATAAAGAAAGCGAAAAGATCACAAATACCATCTGGCGGAATTTAAACATTGGCCAAACGTGGCAAGGTGAAGTCGAAAAAGTTACAAAAGCAGGTCAATCTTATTGGGTACTACTAACAGCTATCCCTACATTTAATATCGAAACAAATGAGCAACAATTTTTATTAATTGAAAAGGATATCACCAAGTCCAAGTCAATTCAACATCAGCTGGAAAAAATCGCTTATATTGATACAGAAACTGGTCTGATGAATGCACATCGACTTGAAAAAGTGATTTCCAATATGATTGAGGATGAAAGAAACTTTTCTTTTGTCTATTTAAGTATTGATAAATTTTATACATTAAAAGAGTTACATGATCAGCAAATCGGTCAAAGTCTTATTGTAGAGTTTACAAATCGTATAAAAATGTACTTCCAAGATAGCACAATGGCACGTATTAACGAAAATGATTTTGTCGTGATTACACCATTAAGTGAATGGTTTATTCAAGGCTTCTTGTCTTACTTACAACAACATCCAATTTATAACAGTAATGTTGCTGTCCCTATTTCTATTAGTGGCGGAATTACACGTTATCCAGAGGATCAAACTACATTCTCCCAACTAATGAAGGCATCCATTGCTACTATCACAACTGTCCGTGAAGCAGGTGGCGATAAAATCGTCTCACTATCCAAAGCAACACATAAAGCATTAAATCGTAAAGCTTTAATTGAAAAACGTTTACTTCAAGCTCTTGACCAAAAAAATCTAAAAGTCCTCTATCAGCCACAAATTGATGTTTATACAGGAAAAATTACAGCTGTAGAAGCACTAGTCCGTTGGGAAGATGAAGTAATTGGCGTTGTTTCACCAGATGAGCTTATTCCAATCGCTGAGGAAACTGGTCTTATTAATAATATCGGTTCCTTTATGCTGGAAAAAGCATGTGAACAGGCGCTAATCTGGCAAAAAGCTGGTCTTAATTTAAAAGTATCCATTAACTCTTCTGTACGCGAATTCCGTGATAAAAACATGGCAAAGTCAATCCTTGGAACTTTGGCAAAAACCGGCTGTCCTGCAAGCCTTATTCAAATCGAAATCACTGAGAAATTTGCGCTAGAAGCAGAAGCTGCTACCTTTATCACACAGCAAATGCGTAAGCTTGAAAATGAAGGTATTGCCTTTATACTAGATGATTTCGGTACCGGGTATGGTTCATTTAGATATATGCAAATTCTACCAATAGATACATTGAAAATCGATAAAACATTTACAAGTTCTTTATTAAAGTCCGAAAAAACGCAAAAGCTAATGCACGGTATGGTGCAACTCGGAAAATCTATGGAACTTAAAGTTGTAGCAGAAGGTGTTGAAACTGCTGAACAAGCAGATCTTTTGATTTCTTATGGCTGTGATGCTATTCAAGGTTACTATATTAGTAAACCAATTCACGCAGAGGAAATTGAAGCATTACTAGTTAAATAGTAATTTGAAAAAGGAGGTTACGTTTATAAGACGCAACCTCCTTTTTTATATTTGTTTTATCCGCTGTGCTCATTCATTTGATGAGTGTCTTATTTCTTGTAGACCTTTTGGAATGTCGCTTTACCAGTACGTACAGAACGGAAAATAAGCTGTATTAGTACCTCTGCAAACACAAGTCCTATAACGATGGCACCTGTAATTAAAAAGGCCTTTAATCCATACTGTAGCCCTTGTATATAGTCATCCTCTACAATATTTCTCATTGCGTTATAAGCCATACCTCCCGGAACTAACGGGATAATACCGCCGACAATAAAAATAATCATTGGCATTTTGAAGCGCCGAGCATACAAATGGGAAACGATAGCAATTATAAAAGAACTAAAGAATGAGGCATATACTATATCCATGCCATGTTCTGTTAGAATGAAGTAAATCATCCAGCCTACTACCCCAACAAAACCACAATAAATTAGATTTCTTCTAGGTACATTAAAAATAATTGCGATACCTATCGTCGCAAAAAAACTAAGAATCAACTGTACGATATAGTCCATGTCGTCTGCCTCCTAAAACGATAGAGTGACAGCAATAGCTGCACCGATTGCAAAAGCTGTTAAAAAGGCCTCTACACCCTTCGCCATCCCCGACATAAAATGACCTGCTATTAAATCCCGAACGGCATTCGTGATCAAAATACCTGGTACTAGTGGCATAACGGAGCTAATAACAATTTTATCTATTTCTGTACCATGGCCATATTTCACTGAAAAGACAGCTATAGACCCTACTACTAAAGAAGCTGTAAATTCTGCGAAAAATTTCACTTTCGTTAAATCATTTATCAATAAAAGCACTAGGAAACCTAATCCCCCTGCTAAACATGCAAAAAGGAAATCAGACCATCCTCCCTTAAACATTATAAGGAAACAACCACTCGCAAGAGCCGCTGATATGACTTGAATATAAATTGGTAAAAAATAATTTGTTTTTTGTATCGACTTTAGCTCGTCATAAGCTTCTTCTAATGTTATCATGTGAGATGTGAGTCTCCGAGATACTGAATTTACCAAGGCTATTTTTTGCAAATCTGTTACCCTATTGGAAATTGATGTAATTCTCGTCGGCTGTGTCTTGCCTAACGAAAAAATGATCCCTGTAGGTGTAGCATAACATTGCGCATCTAGCATATTTTGAGAATGTGCCATGCGTAGCATTGTATCCTCCACACGGTATGTTTCTGCACCACTTTCAATCATAATTCGACCTGCAAGCAATAAGCAGTCAATCGTAAATTCATTGTCCACTTCATGTAAAACCATTACAGTTATCTGCCTCCTTTAAAGGGTTCCTTGCCAATAGTATCGAACTGCAAATAAAAACTCAACAAAAAATTTTTTAAACTTTTAACCAAAGTACTTTGGCTTTCATATACTAAAAATGGTAGCTACTGAGTAATTTTTTCATGGAGATGGGTTTCCCATAAATTGATAGCAAAACTTCATAGATTCGTATAACTTTTTCAATGACTAACACGTCTGATTTTATAAGCAGTCTAAAAAACTAAATAAGGAAAGGAGCGTATCCACAAAAATGCCGGAACGCAGAAAAAAACGCGGCCCAATGATTGATTTCCTATTAATTGGCCTCATCATTACATTAACAACTATTATTTTAGTCATCATCCTATCAAAGGATGACTTTAAGTTTCAAAAAATTAGTGCCTCTAAAGAGACAACTTCAGATTCAATAAAGAGTAAACTATCCACAGATAGCTCTGCGTTTCCAGGTATACGTATTGTAACAGATGTCTCTAATGATAAGCGAACACCTTTTGCTATTCACTATCCAGAAACAGATAATAAAGCTTTTAACGATGCTGTATTACAGTACATAACGGATTCAAAAGAAAACTATCTGTCATCTATGAAAGAAAATAAAGATAAAGAGGTAATGGGTGAGCTTAATATTAGTTTGGAAACTTTCCCATATCAAAAGAAATACTATTCCTTTGTGCTAACAAAAATGTTGTATACAGGCGGCGCCAACCCCGAGGTTTCAACAAAAACATTCTTCATCAATCAGGAAACAGGTGAACTAATTTCCATTAAAACATTGTTGAACAACGATAAAAACAATTTATCAGTGTTAGCTACTCATGTACGTAACGACTTACAACAAAACCTTAAGTTAAAGGATGAGCTTTTCAAGGAAGATTTAATAAAGTCAACTGAACCGAAGTGGTCTAACTTTAATCGCTTTGCTATCGTTGATGATTCGATACAATTCTATTTTGATGAGTATGAGATTGCTAGCGGAGCAGCAGGTCCACCAATTGTGAAGCTCCCACTATCACTTATCAATCCGTTGTTAGCCTCTGATTTCCAGATTGCTATGGAAAAGCCGGTAAAGCCAACTAATACAGGTGATCCAAACAAAAAGCGTATTGCCTTAACTTTTGATGATGGTCCACACCCAAAGGTTACAGAACAGATATTAGATACTCTTGATAAATATCACGCAAAAGCTACCTTCTTTATGCTTGGTAGTCGTGTACAATATTATCCTGATATCGCAAGAGATGTTCTTGCACGAGGACATGAAATAGGTAATCATTCATGGAACCATCCTGTATTAACAAAACTGTCACTAGAGTCGGCAGTAAATCAATACACATCTACAGTTGCGGAGATAGAAAAGGCCCTTAACCAAAAGCCAACTGTATTTAGACCTCCGTATGGAGCAACAAATGATACTATCAACAGTCAAATTTCAGTTCCTGTTGTTTTATGGTCGATCGATACATTAGATTGGAAGTATCGCAATGCGCAACAGTTACTGCCTAATGTCAAAAATAATTTACACAATAACGCCATTGTCTTAATGCATGATATTCATCAATCGACTGCCGATGGTCTTGATTCCGTGCTTGCTTATTTACAAGGGCAAGGCTATGAATTCGTGACAGTATCGGAAATTCTTCCATATCGTCAAAAATAACCACAAGAAAAGTCCAATAACCTCAAGATCGAGGTTATTGGACTTTCCTTTTTATTTTACAGTTAATGTATCAAGTGGTTTGAAGTCTTTTAGCTGATAGCTCTTCACTTCATTGTTCGCTACTGTGTAAAGAGCGTCACCTATATAGACTACTCGCTGTACACGCTGCTCCCAATTTTCATACTGATCGCCAGTGCTTTTATTAACAATATTTCCTTTTAGGACGATTCCTTTATCTGCAGTGATTTCATAGATTTGCGCGCCTTGACCTTTGTAGACGATTTCATCACCCTTCCCTGCATCATACAGGACAACCGGGAAACCGAAGTAATTGTATTCCTTGTTGCGGAATAGTGCTTTCGGATTGTATTGAACTTCAGAGTACGAGCCTTCTCCGCCTATTTTTACTGTCGATTGTTCCGTTGGATTTTTGAAATCTGAAACATCAAACAATGACATTTTCATATTAGTTGTGACCGTAAAATTCCGCTTCGAATATGCATCATAACGTTGCTCGGTATCATAGCCAATACCGATTAAATGTGTATCGTCTAATGGATGCAAATAGTTACTAAAGCCTGGAATCTTTAGCTCACCAAGCACGGTTGGCTTTTTCGGATTTGCGACATCAATAACAAACAATGGATCCACTTCCTTAAATGTTACTACATATGCTTTTTCGCCCATAAAGCGTGCAGAATACACTTTTTCACCTGGAGCTAAATCTTTTACTGCACCGAGCTCTTGTAAATTTTCATTTAAAATAAATAGGTGGTTTCGAGATATTTTTTGTTCATCCCACGCATTTCCTTCGGTTGTAACGATGCGGAAATTGCCTTTATACTCATCCATTGAATATTGATTTAACACGGTTCCTTTTACTTCCGTAGTACCTACAAAATTCATGGCAGTTCCATCAATATTCCATTTAAAAACTTGTGTATTAGTTGTTCTCGGTATCCAGATCATATCCATCATGCGACCTGAAGCAGGCACCCGATTTCCATCATAAACTGGTGTTGTTAAATAAAGTGCATTGTCCGACATATAAAGTCCACTACTACCACCTAAGTACCCCTTAGTGTTCGCAGTTGTCTTTGCACCATTTTTTAAATCCACTGCTGTAATTAAGCTATATGTTCCATCCATTGTATTCGGTAAAATAGAAATTTTCTCTAGAGGTAAACTTTTGTACTCATTTCCTTCTACACTATCAAATGTTTTCGGTTTTAAATCCGGCGTTTTTTGCTCTCTAAGCATCCAATAATTCGGAAACATATTCCCGATTAAATATAATGTATCATCTGTAATTCGAATATCGTTTAAATACCCCTCTTGCCCCACTTCACGTATAAGCTTCGGATTGTTAGGGTTTGAAATATCATACAAAGAGGCTGTCGACATGCTTGTGCCTGCTTTTTCTAAATATTCATCCCCAATCACTATTAATAAATTATCATATAAGGCTAGCTTCGAAATATATCGTGACTCCTTCAGCTTGATTGTAGTTGCTAACTGTAATTTTTTCGGATCTTTAGCATTTACTACAGTAATGCCTTGATCTTTTACAGCATAAATAAAGCCATCTTTGACAACTACAATATCCCCTTCTTCCACTCCTTCGACCTGATTATTCGTTGTAGAGGATTTGTCTGCACTCGCTTTGTCTTCACTCTTTGCCAGTTCTACGGTTGCCTCATTCAGTTCTTTTTGTGAGTTAGCTAAAAGTGTTTCGAAATATTGTTGTAGTTCTTTTTCTGATTTTACAGTTTCAAGCTTTTCAATGATGGTAAATGCTATTACTTGCGATGTTGTTTTAGGTCCATCTAGTACAAACGCTTCTTTCTTCACATGTAATTTATAGCTTCCAGGTGCTAAATCACTTACGATCATTGTCTGTTTATCTTCCCCGAATGTTACTGTTGCTGTTACCTTTTTATTTTTGCTATTTGTTACGTAAACATTGTTCTCCGCTACTGCGCTTTCTTTTAGTGCCTCAGTAAAGGATACTTGCCAGCTATAGGTAGTCGTAGTCGTACTCGTACTCTTAGTTTGCGCCTCGACTTTTGGGGTCGAGTCCAGCATAATAATCCCTGGCAAAATAGCTAGTACTGCGATGAGTAAAATTACTAACCAATTCTTTTGCATTATTATTCCTCCATTTCATAAACTTGTTTATTAATTAGACTACCAAAGAATAGGAAAGTTACATTATTCCGAATTTTTTATCATTAAAAAAACGAGAGGAAGTGAATCCCTCTCGTCTTAATTACGAGCAACAGCTAATGTATTCTACGTTAGCTGCTGTTCTTTTTTAAGTAGACACTTGATATATGGATACATTATAGAGATCAGATCAGCCTCTACTATTGAAACTAAAACTTATTTCTTAAACATATAATTATTGTACATTTACTGTATATGCCCCGTTTTCATTATCAAATTTATAAATGTATAAATAATATTTGCCTGGTTTCGCATTATATTTACCTTTTATAGTATTGCCATCTTCCTGTCCATATGCTACGTAATTTCGCATATCAGACTCATGACAAAGCACCCATGTCATGCCAATTTGATTTTCATTCAGGACAGAAATATCGATTTCTTTTGGAGACGTAACATCGAATGTGTATACATCCGTATGATCATCATCCATCAAGCTACCTTTTAAAGACTTATTAAATGGAATCATATTCGCTTCTTCTGGACGATTATTTGGTTCTAGCTCTGTTTTTTGTCCACTATTTTGTACATTTACTGTATATGTCCCGTTTTCATTATCAACTTTATAAATATATAGATGATACTTTCCTGGTTCCGCATGAAGTTTACCTTTTATACTATTTCCATCTTCCTGCCCATACGCTACATAATTTTGCTTATCAGACTCATGATAAAGCACCCATGTCATGCTAATTTTATTTTCATTTAAGACAGAAATATCGATATCTTCTGCAGCTGTAACATCGAATGTGTATACATCCGTATCGTCATCACCAACCAAATCACCTTTTAGAGGCGTATTAAATGGAATGATCTTCGCTTCTTCTGGATGAGGTTTCTCTGTTTGTACGCCTTTTCGTACAGATACAATTGTACGATCTTTACTTTCTATTCCCTTATCATTTTTCACCGTTAATGTCACATTATATGTGCCTTCTTTTTCGTATACATGAGTAGGGTTTGCCTCTTCACTTGTTTTTCCATCACCAAAATCCCAAAGATAAGAAACGATTTCTCCATCGTTATCTTTTGAACCATCACTCTTGAACTGGATTTTTTCATTTTCGACTCCAGCATATGGACCATTTATCTTTACAATAGGCGCTTGATGATCTCCTTCATCCGTCGCAATGCCGTGGAAAACAATATCATATTCAAATTGGTTTGCTGCATTCACACGGTAGTTTACAAAATACGCTGTCACTGTTTTATAGCCGCTCCACTCTTTTTGCGACAGTTGATCTAGTACTTGGTTCACTTGTTCACTCATCGTTTTCCAGTCTTTAGATTCACCCTTTGTTGCACTACCCACATACGTACCTTCGACTGTAAATGTATTAAAAAATTCAGACTTATGTTTTGTAATTTTCGCATCTTTTACGTTAGCAACATCTGCAATTTCTTGTGCTACTTCATTTAACGCTTTTGGGTCATGTTTCATTAAATAATCTTCTGATACTTGTGGCACCGCGTACTTTTCCTGATTATCAATCAATTGCTGCATATACGCTTGGTATTCCGCATTCAGTTGTGGATCTTTACTTAATACGTCACGATACTTATCATAATTTTTCACATCATTCGCACGAATTAAATCTTGAATCTTAACGAATGTGTCAAATTGATGATTATACATATAAGACTGCAGTGCAAATGAATAATTATAAAAATCCCATGATCCATATTTTGCAAACATTGTTTGTTCAGCAGTGTAGCGTTGTGATGGTTCATATGATAAGCCACTAATAATACTATTACGTGGAACTATATCATTTGTACGTGTTGATCCTGCAAAGAATTCCGCATTTCCTTCCTGGAACCATGTTAGTCGTTCATTTTGATACATATCTCCTGTTCCGAATAAACCAGGAACCTCGTATCTTCCTTGTAAATAGTGTGTGAATTCATGGCGGAACAACTCTTCTAAACTATAAATACTTTGCTCCGGCGTACGTTCATATGTAAAGAACGTTCCCTTCTCTTCAATATAAATACCACCATTATTTGTTTCATAGCCATACAATTGACGATTTAATCGATATTGATCTGGAGAGTCATAAATGACAACTGTTAATACATCGTCAGCATTACCTGGCTCTAATGCTTTATCATTGCCAATTACACGGTGATATTGTGCTTTTACTTCTTTTGCAGCCCAGTATAATCTTTGAATTTTGTCTTCTGTTACGTTAGCTCCCGTTTTAAAGACAATCGAGCCATTATCAAATGTATATGTTTTCGGTAAATACTGCTTCTTGCCCTCTTCACGCATTTTCTCTAAATCTACTGCATTACCACTATAGTCTTTTCCATCATAATTTGTAGTAAGTTGTTCTACTGCTACAAAATAAGCTTCACTTAAATATGGATACATTTGCATTGCTTGTGTAACAACTTCTAAACCTATATTTGGATTACTATGGAATCCTCCTAAACGCCCTGCATAATAAATGCCATTATTGATTAACCAACTATTGTTATTTGTTACATTATGTATAAGAGCAATGTTATTCACTTCGTTGATGAAACTATCAATCTTTCCATACCACATCGTCGTATTCGCTTCTTTACCTGTCTGTTGCAAGTACGACTGCAAGTCATAATCAATGCCATGTATTAAATCATAGATCGCTTGCCCATTTAAAGAATCGCTTTCGTATGTAGAGAGATTTTCGTTATACTGTTTTAAAATCTTTGCAGCATACTGAACTGTTTCTGCATCACTTGAAGCATTGCCGATTAATTTCCCATAGGCAGATACCACTTTATCTTGCTCATCTGTACCGAGTTTAAAGTTCGGATTTTTAGCCATTTCCTTTAATGCTGGTAAACATAGATCTTGGAAACTTCTCTCGTTTAAATAACCTAGTTCCTTATTATAAAATCCTAAATAGAAAGCAGAACGCAATAGCTCAACAAATGTTTCAATACCCTTTGAATCATCTTTCGTAAAAGAACTTCCTCTTTTCCCTAATTCATCAATAATAACTTGCATACGTTCTTTATTTTGATAAAAAGCTTTTGTTTCATTATTGAATTGGAATAGGTCTGTAATTTGATACCAACGAATATTTCCTAGCGTATCAATTAGCTCACTATCGCTCATTCTATTAAGCTCTTCCATCGAATACTTATCCTGCAATTGCTTCGTTTCAGCAAGCTTTATAGTTGGAGCTGGTTGTTCCGAAAAATCTCCCATTTCCAAACGTTTTTCAAATGATAATGTTTCATCAGCCGTTGTAGAATGTGCGATTTCATCTTTCGCCGTATATATGCCCACAGGCTTCATTTGTAATACATTATAAGGCATTTTTTCTGCTGCCGATGCTTCTGCTTGTAATGCTCCGAACGACAGTGCCATTGTACTTACTCCAATTAACACTTGATTGAGTTTTAATTTCTTCTTCATAACAAATCCTCCTATAGTACTACATTCAAAAATTGATAATACGTTGATTATTTGGAACTATATTACCCATCTAAAAATAACATATTATGTGAATAAGGCAATATAAAATGTTATTTTTAGTAATATTTTCTTGTATAATTTGAACACTAAGACACAATTAGACCATAAATCCATTTTTTAACAAAAATAGAATCCGAAATTCGGATCCCTAACTAATCATTTTCTCTTTACGATCACTAAAAAAAGCCGATTATCCCTTAGGAAATCGGCTTTTTCTTTATGAAATTTCACTTAGAATATTCTAAGAAATCTAATTAACTTTAGTTCAATCCATAAAAAGTCATCATAAAACGACTATTCTTCAAATGGCCATTTTGGTAGTATTTTTGCCAATGACTTATCTTGACGTTTTCCTAATACATAGTCAGCCTGCATAATCGTATGAATCTCCCGCGTACCTTCATAAATAACTGGTGCTTTCGAGTTACGTAAATAACGAGCGACTGGATATTCATCCGAATAACCATATGCTCCATGAATTTGGACGGCATCATCTGCAGCTTTATTCGCAAAATCACAAGCCTGCCATTTTGCTAATGATGTCTCCCGCGTATTACGTAAACCTTTGTTTTTCAACTCTCCAACACGATATACAAGTAAGCGGCTCATTTGATAGCCCGCTTCCATTTTGGCAATCATTTGCCCTACTAGCTGGTGCTCGCCAATAGGCTTGCCAAATGTTTCGCGTTCATGACAGTATTTTACACTGGCCTCAAGACACGCTTGAATAAGACCGACAGCACCTGCAGCTACTGTAAAACGACCATTATCTAGCGCAGACATGGCAATTTTAAAGCCTTCTCCCTCTTCTCCAAGGCGATTCTTTACAGGGATACGTAGATTTTCAAAAAAGAGCTCGCCCGTATTACCAGCACGAATACCGTATTTACCTTTAATGGCCTTCGATGTAAAGCCCGCCATCGAACGCTCTACGATAAATGCGCTAATGCCATGATGCTTTTTCGATTTATCAGTGTAGGCAAAAACGATAAAATGGTCAGCTAGATCACATAAGGAAATCCATGTTTTCTGTCCATTTAACACGTAAAAATCTCCATCCCTTACTGCGGTGGTAGACATTGCAGCTACATCTGACCCTGCTCCAGGCTCTGTTAAACCAAATGCCCCAATCCGAACTCCCTTTGCCTGCGGAACAAGATATTGTTGTTTTTGAGCCTCTGTTCCCCATTGCATTAACGTCATGCTATTTAAACCTGTATGAACTGAAACAGCTGTACGAAACGCTGTATCGCCACGTTCAAGCTCTTCACAAACGATGGCGAGTGCATTGTAATCCATCCCACTACCACCGTATTGTTCTGGTACACAAACACCCATTAAACCTAGCTCAGCAAGTCTTGACCAAATTTTCGGATCGAAGCCACCCTCAGCATCCCACTGCGCAATATGTGGCATAATCTCAGCATCCACAAACTGCCGCACTGTTTTACGTAGCATTTTTTGCTCAGTGGTAAATTCGAAATTCATGACCAAGCACCTACCATTTCACAATCATTGCTGATATATGAGACGTCTCCTTAATGACGACACCACGTTTTGCCATCTCTTTAATATAAATGTCGCCCGGTACAATTGATTCAGGTGCAAATACACCGCGCTCTGTAATTTTATTTTCCCCAATCATTTGAGCAACGACAGAAATTGTATTTGCTGTTGCACGAGCCATAGCCGTTTCATTAATGGTCATATCTTTACGCACAACCATTTCGAACTCATAAGTCACTTGTTGTTGCGCTTTTTCACCTGCTACAATTACGCGTAGTAGCACTGCATCAGGTTTTGTACCAAGTTCGAGTTTCTTTTTAAGTGCCTCACGAACAACTGGACGCACAGAAACCTCTTGATCTTCTACCTCTACCTTATTACTAGCATCGAGGAATCCTAAATCTGCTAATAACTTAAACTTCTCTGCATGTCCTTTATAACGAATTGTTTTGTATTCTAGTGTTTGGACATTCGGGAATGTCTTATACAATGTCGATATACCGCCAGATGTATAAAAAGCCTCAAGCACACCAAAATCTTTGAAATAAATAGGCTCAACACCTGATAACGATGGAACTTCTTGAAGTTTACCTTTTTGAATCATTTTTGACGGCTCTGTGTAATGATCAAAGACACCATCTAGAGAAAATACTCGCGTATAGTGAAGAGGTGGCTTCGGCTCTGTTGGAATACCGCCTACAAATAGTTTAATAGATTCTACCTCATCTAATTTCGAAGCACCGTAGCCGGCTAAAATGTTGACCATACCTGGGGCAACACCTAAGTCCGGAATAATGGTTACACCTTTTGCTTTTGCCTCTTCGTCTAGACCTAATATTTTTTCTGTTACACCGCCAATATGACCACCTAAATCCACGGAATGGACACCAGCCGCAATTGCCGCTCTTGCTACACGCTCATTAAAGGAATAGAATAATGCATTAACAACTACATTGCCTTTTGAGATAACCTCCATTAACGAGTCGTCGCGTTCAGCATGAAGCTCTACAACCTCAATCTTATCTGTATTTAGCGAGTCCACAAAATTCTGCGCTAATTTCACGTCAATATCCCCTAAAAATACACGCTCCACATTGCTATTTTTTATTAAATCACGAGCTACCTCTTTCCCCATTAAACCCGCACCTAATACAACAACTTTCATCAAGAACATCCCCTTTCATTGATCTGTTATTCTGTATCGATTTGTGCTCTTTGTAATTTACCGCTATAGTCTACATAAATACTTTTCCATTCTGTATAGACATCTAAGGCAGCTACACCCGAGTCGCGGTGACCGTTCCCCGTGCCTTTTGTGCCGCCAAATGGTAAATGGATTTCAGCACCTGTTGTGCCAGCATTCACATAAACAATACCTGTATCTAAATCTCGTTGTGCGCGGAAAATCGTATTTACATCTTGTGAGAAAATTGAACTGGATAAGCCAAATTTCACGCCATTGTTTACTTCAATTGCTTCATCCAAACTTGCTACTTCAATTAAAGAAACGACCGGACCAAAGATTTCTTCCTGTGCAATAATCATGTCAGGCTTTACGTTGGTAAATAGTGTAGGCTCATAATAAACCCCTTTATCATAAGGAGGCTCAGATAAAATTCTACCCCCAGCTAACAACGTAGCCCCTTCTTGTTTGCCGATTTGCACATAGTGATTAATCTTTTCTAATGCGGATTTGTTAATCACAGGTCCGATTTTCACACTTTCATCCAGGCCGTCCCCAATTGTTAGCTTTTGCATTTCGTCTAATAGACGTTTTTCTAGTTCTTCTCTTACATCTTTATGCACGATTACGCGACTACATGCTGTACATCTTTGTCCAGCAGTGCCAAATGCACTCCATAAAATGCCTTCAGTGGCTAACTGTAAATCGGCATCATCCATAACTATGACTGCATTTTTCCCGCCCATCTCTAATGAAATCTTCTTCAGGTGTTTACCACCTAGCTCTGCTACCTTACTGCCTGTTGTTGTAGAGCCGGTAAATGAAATGACCTTGACGTCTGGGTGTTCAATCAATGCTGTTCCAACTGTTGGCCCTGAACCAAAGACGATATTTGCTACCCCACCTGGTAAGCCAACCTCTTCAAAAATTTTGCCCATTTCATAAGCCATCATTGGTGTCTCATTAGACGGCTTCCAAATGAACGTATTGCCAGCAACTATTGCAGGGAATGACTTCCAAGTAGCAATAGCTACCGGGAAATTCCACGGAGTTATTAAACCTACAACGCCAATTGGTGCCCGTACACTCATGGCAAATTTATTAGCTAGCTCTGACGGTGTTGTCTCCCCAAATAACCGTCGCCCTTCACCGGCCATATAATAGGCCATGTCTATCCCTTCTTGTACTTCACCTCTAGCTTCTTCAATAACCTTCCCCATCTCTTTTGTTAAAACGGTCGCCAAATGTTCCTTCTTCTCTTTCATTTTTTGACCGATGGCATATAAATAGTCAGCACGTTTAGGTGCAGGTACTAATGCCCAGCTTTTTTGTGCATTTTTTGCAACCGCTACCGCTTCATCTACCTCACTTGCAGTAGATAGCGGTATTGTAGCTAGCTGCTCCCCATTAGCAGGGTTGTTCACTACTATACTTTGTAAATGCGAATGTGTTACCCATTCACCGCCGATATAGTTTTTGATTTCCACTACATACACCCCCTGAACTATCTATTGTGCCTCTGACTCAATGTTACCAATTGCATTGCTTTCAAACAGATACCATCTATCACTCTATAGTATATAAAATCAAGTATGTCAAAATTCCGAATTTTTAATATATAGAGGTTTAAAGAGCGTGCTTTTACATCAATAACATCGGTGACAATCATCAGAGGCTTTATTTTCGTTAGCTGAACCATTGATGTTAGTTACAGATGAAAGTCTTTTGTGAGCAATTATGCCTCGGCATAATTGCGTACGGAGGTTTTAACTTCTTTCAGCGGGATGTTTGCCATTCGCTGAAAGAAGTTAAAACAATCACAAATTCCAGCTAAACAAAAATAGAAAATACTCATTCTAGTGTTTTATATTCGACATTTACTAGCTTATTCCCTTTTTTTCTAAAATATTTAATTATACGATGAAACTAATACAACTTATAATCGTATATAATAACAAAATTATTTTTTGGAGGAATCCTTTATGAATAATCACGAAATTGACTACAAATTATATGGCGACGATATGCAATACGTGCAAGTTGAGCTTGACCCTCAAGAAACAGTGGTAGCTGAAGCTGGAGCTTTAATGATGATGGATGATTCCATCCATATGGAAACGATCTTTGGCGATGGTTCAACAGGAAGCCAAGAAAGTGGACTTATGGGTAAATTATTTGGAGCTGGAAAACGTCTAATTACAGGTGAAAGTTTATTCATGACGACATTTACGAACGTTGGTTCAGGTAAACGCCATGTGTATTTTGCTTCTCCATACCCTGGTAAGATTATTCCAATGGATTTAAGCCAATTGAACGGCAAGATTATTTGTCAAAAAGATGCCTTTTTAGCTGCTGCAAAAGGAGTTTCAATCGGCGTTGAATTCCAGAAAAAAATCGGTGTTGGCTTCTTTGGTGGTGAAGGCTTCATTATGCAAAAGCTTGAAGGTGACGGCATGGCTTTTGTACATGCAGGTGGCACTATTCACGAAAAGACTCTAGCACCTGGTGAAGTATTACGTGTTGATACAGGCTGTTTAGTTGCTATGACATCTGATGTAGATTACGATATCGAGATGGTCAAGGGCGTAAAAACTGCATTATTTGGCGGTGAAGGTATCTTCTTCGCTACTTTAAAGGGTCCGGGTAAAGTATGGATTCAATCATTACCATTTAGCCGATTAGCAAGCCGCGTCTTCGCTGCAGCACCAATTTCTCAAGGCGGTGGCGGTCAATCTAAAGGTGAAGGTGGCATTGGCGGTTTATTTGATATGTTTAATAAATAATGGACGCTATTTATTTAAGAGGCTGGGACATAACTAGCTTCAATTAGTGAGAAATCCGAATTTGAATTCATTCAAATTCGGATTTCTCTATTTTTTATGTTGTTTCCATATACCTCTTAGCTAATGGCTGCGAATTTTCTTAAATTCACGGCCATTAATGCGAGGCCCATCTCGTTTTCAACCTTCGATTTTCCTCGTACAGAAAATCGAGTGAAACGCAAATTAGCCTTCAAGAATCCAAAAACTGGTTCCACGTCAATTTTGCGTGGACGATAAATGGTACTCGTTTTTTCTTCTGAAAGCTTTGCTCTCACATATTCTTTTTGTTGTTCCCACTTCTCATTTTCACCATTAATTTACGATTATTTCCTTCTTTTGCTTTTGTACATAATGAACGGAGAGGACATCCGGAACAGTCTTCACATTCGTATACTTTAAACTCACGCGTGAAATCATACTTATCCTTTTTCGTAGTACGATATTTAAATACTAGCTGTTGTTGGTTTGGGCAAGTGTAACGATCATGTTCTTCATCATAATCCCAGTTCGCCGTATTGAATTCGTTTTGCTTATACTTTTTCTTCTGTTCTTTTATATACATGTTGTAGGTGATTATGGCTTCTCGCTTACGATTCGAAAGGATATCATCATAATTTTGTTCACTACCATATCCGGCATCTGCAACGATGTGTTTTGGTAACTTAAAATAATGTTGTTCGATTTCATCTAAAAATGGGATTAATGTACGTGTATCCGTCGGGTTCGGAAAAATGCTGTAGGCAAGCGCATACTGACCTTCTGTTGCCACTTGTATGTTATAACCTGCCTTCAATTGACCATTTTTCATATAGTCATCTTTCATACGCATAAATGTCGCATCCGGGTCTGTTTTCGAATAACTATTTCGTTCGTCAAAGATTTCGAAGTCTCTTTGATATTTTAGTTTTCGTTCAATATAGTCGATTAATTGTTTGCGAGCCTGCTTAGGGAATTTCCGTTCCGTTCTTAAAGCCTTTCGCTCTGCTACATCCGATGAATCCTCAATTTTTCGATCATATTCAGAAATCACTTCATCTACTTTTTCGACCATTTGAGCGAGGTCTTCCAATGCTAATTCCTTTTCACTTTCCCGTTCAATTTCTGGCATGATTTCTTTTTCAAGCAGCTCATCGTATAGCTTGTTAGACTTTTCAATTAGTCCGTTATGATATTTCTCAATCGACTTTTTCCACACGAATGTAAATTTGTTCGCATTCACTTCAATTTTTGTTCCATCAATAAAAATAGCTTCCTGATCAATTAATGCTTCCTGTACCAGCTGGCAGCGGAATTGAACGAAGCATTGACGAATCAACTCTTTCACCTCTGGGTGGACACGGAATCGGTTGATTGTACGGTAGGTTGGTTCATATCCTTGAGCTAGCCACATCATCCGAAGACTATCTTTTAAAAGCGCTTCAATTTTGCGTCCTGAGAAGACAGATTGCGTGTAAGCACATAAGATAATTTTAAGCATCATGCGTGGATGGTAGGCAGGACAGCCCTCATTTCGAAGGAATAATTCAAACGCTTCGGGCGGGATACTTTCGACTAAATGGTGGACATGGAAGGCAATATCATTTTTTTGTAACCTCACTTCTAAATCTAAAGGCAAAACTAATTGATTCATGTTATAATCTTTAAACATAAGGATCCTTCTTTCTGTATAATTTTGTTGTGGTGACTTAATTTTATCAGAAGTGGTCCTTATTTTTGATGAAAAAAATTTAAAGCCGGTGAAATTTTACTGATCGTAAAATTTCACCGGCTTTTCAGTTTAGAGATGGGTTTTGTCCCAGCCTGTTTATTATGACTTTTACAATTTAGGTCTTATAAATATGAAACAGTACATCTTTTTTCTAAACGGTACGACTTTATTTCCTTCTACTGGAAGAGTCCGTGTAATACCGGGCTCATCTTGAGTAAACTTCATATTAAATAACCATTTCTAACTTTTCCAGGTCACTTTAAATGTTATTTTATAATAGGGTTGCAGTTTATATTTTTCGATTTTTCTTTAGTGGGATTATTCATATCTTTTATTTCTAACTTCTTTTTGCTTAAGTAAACTGCTCGATCCGATTTTTTTGCAACTTCTTGTGAATGCGTAACAACAATTACACATTTACTCTCTTGATGGGCGAGCTCCTGAAACAACTCAATAATCTCTTTTGCTGTTTCTCCATCAAGGTTTCCTGTTGGTTCATCAGCAATAAGTAAATCCACATTACAAGATAGCGCTCGAGCAATTGCTACACGTTGTTGTTGCCCGCCACTTAGTTGCAAAACGTTGCGTTTCGCTTCTACTTCTGTGAGTCCTACCTTCTCTAGTAATTCTAATGCTCTTGCTTTTTTATTTTCTACCTTCACACCTGTAATTTCCATTGCCGTTAGTACATTCTGAAGAGCAGTCATATAGGTAATCAAATTATAGGATTGGAAAATTACGGATACATTTTGATTACGGTATCGATCCAAACCAATTTTTCGAATATCCTTGCCATTATATAGTACATAACCATTCTTAGGTATATCCAGCCCACAACCTAAGCTAAGAGTTGTAGTTTTACCAGATCCAGATGGCCCTAAAATCGTATAGAAAAGCCCTTTTTGAAAAGAAAAATTAACATTCTCTAGTATCGTTACTTTTTTTCCGTTACTTTCATAATAATAATCTAAGTTTTTAAATTGTAAAATCGTCTCCATATCGAGCCTCCTTATTCATCTTTTAAAAGGATTTGTTTTGGATTTAAGCGCAGAATAGATAATGCTGGAAGAAGAGTGGCTAATAGAGCAATAGCTAGTCCAATTCCCCCCATTTTTCCTAAATCCGCTCCTGTTATACTTACATCAATTTCATCAATTGGATCTTCTGTTTCATTTTGTAGAGTACCACCAGGTCCAGATACCATAACTGCACCACTATTTTGCGGATTTTCTTCTTCTTCGCTTGCTGTAGCAATTTCGCTCGAAAGTAAGCTATCCCCTATAAATTGAGAAACTTTAGCTCCTGTTGCTAGAGATAATGCAAATGCTAAAATAGCAATACATACTACTTCCACCATGAACTGCGCCATCAGTTTCCATTTTTTTTCTCCAATGGACAATAGAATTCCCATTTCCTTACGACGCGCTTTAATCGATAACATAATGATTAATCCTAAGATAATAGCACCTGCAATAGATACAATATAGATAATCATTTGAGAAGTAGAAGAGATATTTTCGATAGGACCAATCATTTGTTTGTACAATGAATCATGTGCATCTAACTTAAAATACTTAAAATCAATATCAGATTGTTTTGCTTCTTTTTTAAATGCATCAATGTCTAGTGGATCGTTCAAGAAGTACACAACTTGAATGCTACTCATATTACCTTCATCTGCTTCTAATTTTTTAAAAGTAGAGTAAGGCATATATAGCTTATTAGCTGGATCCATCATAGGAGGAGGGTTTTGAATCATTCCTTGTTCTTCCGTTTCATAAATACCAATAATTTCAACTTCAAGAGTTTTCTTCTTATCCCCTGATTGAATTTTAACTTTATCTCCTACTTTTATTTTGTTTTGTTCCGCTAATCTTTTTTCCATTAAAGCTACATTCTGATCTTCCATCTTTTCTGTAATTGGTTTTCCATCAATGATTTTACTTTTTCCATTTTTAAAACTTTCTTGTAATAAAGTCTTCCGAACTCCTTCTATCATAAAAGAGGAATTCATATCTATTTCTATAGCTGAACCTGCTGATCCTCCTGCTACACCCGCTATTCCCGCTCTGCCTGCTCCTGCGTCGTCTTCTCCTTCTTCTGGAGCTCCTACTAATTTAAGCCCCTCCGAAGTTCCCATAGTACCGGTTATATAATTATAGTCTTTTACATACTGGGACTTCGCTAACTGCTCTGCTTCTTTTATGTTGAGATCTGGCACAATAGGCATTTCGCCAGTTTCCCTTGCTTGTTTTCCTAATTTATCAAAATCAAGACCTAAAGTAACGTCTGCGCCCAGTTTTTTTCTTGCTGAATCAGCAGCTTTTTGTGATGCATTTTGGATTGCGAATCCTCCCAACACCAAATTTGTAACAATCAGGAAGACCGCCATCAAAATTAATGATGTTCCTATTCTTTTTTTCATACTGAGAATTGCACGTTTTATAAAATTCATTTTTTCCAACCTCCTTGATAGTTGTTATTCTAAATATGCTATCTGGAGTTCGTATGGAGTTAATCAGGAGTTTGTATGGAGTTTACCTAGAGATGTAAAAAAACCTTGTTTGTTTATAAAAGCAAGTCATTTAAGGTAAATCGCAATTCTTTTTGATATGCATATAGAATATCTTTTTAATTCATTACATTTACTACCTTACTCTTTTTAATGTTTGTTATCTCCTTCTGTCTTGTGTTTTTATGTATAAAACATGTCTCTTGAATCTGGAGCTAGTATGAAATAAATATAGTTTTCCTGTAAATTTTTTATAGTATTTCATTGTATTCTAATACATCTCCACATCAACTCCAGATTAGAAGGATATAATAGCTACGAGAGGTGATATAAAGATGAACTATCATATTCTAGTGGTAGAAGATGATCAAGAAATTCAAGAATTAATTAAACAATTCTTAATGACACAACAGTATATAGTTGAAGTCGCATCAGATGGATTAGAGGGAATGAAACATTTTAATAAACAATCCTTTGATTTAATTCTTTTAGATGTAATGATGCCAAACCTGAATGGATTTGAAGTCGCCAAAATGATTCGACGTCATTCAACTATACCCATTATTATGCTAACTGCATTAGAAGATGAACAGGACCAAGTGAAAGGCTTTGATTTTGGAATCGATGATTATATTATGAAACCTTTTTCTTTTCATGTTTTGATAAGACGAATCGAAGCAGTACTGAGAAGAAGCTATGATCAATGTATAAATAATCATTTAGTTTTTAAAGAGATACATGTTGATTGCGATGCATATAAAGTATTTGTAAATGAGGTGGAAACTCCCTTAACGACAAAAGAATTCGAAATTCTACAACTACTACTTCGAAATAAGAAAAAGGTACTCACAAGAGAAAGCATCGTAGAAAAGGTTTGGGGATACGAATATCACGGAGAAACGCGAATGATTGATACACATATTAAAAACATACGAAAAAAATTAGATACAACCTATATTAAAACAGTAAAGGGCATTGGTTATAAAATCGATGAATAGACTCTTAAAAATCATGAAGATGAAGCGAATTACCTACAAACTCTTTATGACTACATCACTCATTTTATTAGCTTTTGCAACCATGATTTATGTAACTTTATACTTCTTTCTCCCTAAATTTCATGAGCAATACAAAACCGATCAGCTTCAAACAGGAATCGAAGAAATAATTAATAAATCTAAAGATCTTTCGTTTCAAAATGCAATACCACTTTTTGATGAATACGCAGAAAAGAATAACGCAATGATCTTCCTTCAAAATAATGAAGGAACAATTATTTATTCTCCTTCTTTTACTTTTCTTCAAAGTTCTATTCAAGGAAGTGTTATTCAAGGAAGTGTTATTCAAGGAAATACTCAAGCAAAAAATTTTGTTAAAGCAATACCTTCAAGGAGGTTAGATAATCCTAGTAATTCATTTGAAGTTACCTTGCCAATACAATTTCAAGATATTAACTTAACGCTTGTAGTGTTCGCAACATTTCAACCGATCAATGAAGCTTCAAAGGTCTTGGTACGTTTTCTTCCTTATATTAGTATCATTGTACTGATTATTGGTGTAGGAAGTGCTTATTTCTATTCAAGGTTTATTACAAAACCACTTATTTATATTAATGAAGGTGCACAAAAGATGGCAAACTTGGATTTCTCCGAAAAAATTGAGATTTCTTCTATGGATGAATTAGGGGAATTGTCCAATAGTTTGAACGACATGTCTATAAATTTACAACAAGCATTTCTTGACTTACAAAAAGCGAATCAGCAATTGAAAAGTGATATTGAAAAAGAAAGAGAAGTAGAAACAAAGCGAAGGGAATTCTTTGCTATTGTAGCACATGAATTAAAAACGCCTCTTACTGTAATGAAAGGTTACGTAGAAGGGATGTTATATAATATCGGCCCTTATCAAAATCGTGACCAATATTTAATGAAAAATCATCAAATAATTGAAAATATAGAACAACTGATTCGTGAAATTTTAAGCATGTCAAAACTAGAACAACATACCTTTAAACCACAAGTAGAAGAAGTAAATCTTTCGAAGTTAATAGATAAAATCACAAAAGACCTCGAATTTTTTGCTTCCCAAAAAGGCATTCAAATAATAAAAGAAGTTGATTCTGGCATTTTTGTTTATACGGATTATGTTCTATTAGAAAAAGCTTGTAAAAACATCATTCATAATGCGATTATGTATTCACCTCTTAACGAAAAGGTCTATATAAAATTAAGCCAAGGATCTAAGCAAAATCATATCGAAATGCAAGTCATTAATACAGGTGTTGAAATTAATGAAGAGAACATACATCACGTATTTGAACCCTTTTATCGAATCGAAAAGTCAAGAAATCGAAATACTGGGGGGAGTGGCTTAGGATTATATATTGTAAAACAAATTTTTGAATCCCTTTTTATCACTTATTCTATGAATAATACCAAACAAGGTGTACTATTTTTTATTTCCATTCCAATATCCATCAAATAAAAAAAGAGTCTCCATCTTATTTCATTCTATAGAAATGAGATGGAGATTTTCCAATACACTTTCCAAAATTTATCAAGATAATATTAAAAAAAACAATTCATAATTCCTTAATGATAGAAGGTGTTTTTCACACCTTTAATAATTTCTTCCCAAAATACAATATTGAACCGGAGCCCACGTTAAAATTCAAAAGAAGTATACCCTGAAAGAGGAGGGATAATCATGATTATTGATTATTCTAGCACTGTATTTACTGATTCAATAGCACATCTCGTTCAGAAGAATCTGGTACTAATACTCTTATCCCCTTTGACTCTAATTTGTACAATAACAATAAATTCTGCCCCCCCTTTTTTGAAGTGCTCCCTGTAAAAACTGGCTTTTCTCTGTTAGTGAAGCAGGCAAAGCAAATGCGATCTGTTTAAGTTTGGCTGAAACGGCGAAAGCAAACGGCATCGATTTCTATCAGTACCTAGTGACGTTAATGACAGAATTGCCAAATTTACCAATTCATCCGCAGCCAGTGATTTTAAATAATTACATGCCTTGGTCGAAAAAAATCCAAGCAACATGTGCAAAATAGCCATCTATCCAAAAAAAATTAGGATAGATGGCGATTCGTCGTGCGTACCAAGAAGGTGCGCTTATTTCGGGCTTACAGTTGAAGTAGTATAACGGCATCTGAATCTAATTAAATATAGAAAAACCTCGAATAGAGTAACCTGCTCCGTTCGTATTATAAGGTCAGCCAGATATTTCTGGTTGACCATTTTTTATATGGTTTTATTATAGCAGTAGCCAGGGTAGAACGTATCTGCTCGTGGGCTTGCGCAAAAGCGTAGTGCTAACGTAGCAACAGGTATAGCTGAAATTAGTTAAAGGAGCACATCTAATCACGATGTGCTCCTTTTCTTATAATTACAGTTAATTTACACCATTTATTCACCAAAAATTAAATCTTTACCGCTTTACTACGAAAGGACCCTACCTTCAGTGTATCAATCTATTCGATTCGTTACAGCCTTACCCTGCCCATATGCAGTAAGCTCTTTAACGTTCAGCATCAGCATAGCCGTTCTAGTTTGCAGCGAGGCACTCCCGATATGCGGGAGTGCTACAACGTTTGGAAGCGTCAATAAGGGATGATTCAAAGCAATAGGCTCTTGTTCAAAGACATCTAGTCCTGCTGCCCATAGCTTACCGTTTTTTAACGTATCATACAGTGCATTCTCATCGATAATGCCACCACGTGATGCGTTAATTAATACTGCGTCATCCTTCATCAAAGCAAGTTCCTCTGCTCCTATAAGTCCTACTGTATCATTATTAAAAGGTGTCATAATAACAACAAAATCCGATTGTTTTAAAAGATCCTCCAACGATACATATTGAAAGCCATACATTTCTTCTACCTCATGGCGGCGTCGACGATTGTTGTATAAAATTTTCATATCAAAACCTTTTGCTCGTCTTGCAACAGCTTGGCCAATACGTCCCATACCAATAATTCCTATAGTGGATCCTGAAACATCTTTACCTACTAATTGCATCGGATACCAGCTTTTCCATTTACCCTCACGCAAATATCGTTCACTTTCTGGAATTCTTCGAGCAGTCGCAAGCAATAATCCCCATACTAAATCTGCAGTCGTATTTGTTAAAACTCCTGGAGTATTAGTTGCCATTATTCCGCGCTTACGCAAAGCTTTGACATCAATGTTATTGTATCCAACAGCTAAATTAGTCACGAGTTTTAGTTTGGGTGCGTGTAATAATAACTCTTCATCGACTTGGTCAGCAAGCGTTACCCACAATACTTCACAATCTGCAACAGCTGCCAATAGCTTTTCCCGTGGTATAACAATTTCCTCCTCCTCCCATTGTTCGATATCATAATACTCTCGCAACTGTTCAACTATATGCGCTGGGAACTTTCGTGTAATAAATAATTTCTTTTTCATATTCCGAACACCCCTCAATTCAATTCGCCTATAGCGTAACACTTAGAACGCTCATTTTCTAGGGATTTCTTATCTTTACGTGGCACTCTTCAAACTTCAGAAAGGCGATTTTGTCTTATTTATAAAAAATAATAATAAATTGGCATAACGTGTGATTGATTTCCATTCCGACTGGGCGACAGAATAAAGTAAAAAGATTCACATAAATTTGTGTGTGAATCTTTTTTATGCTTTAAAAGGTGTATGTCGATAAAATTTAAAAGTTGGGTGATAAAACCCGAAAATTTATTGATAAATTTCAAAAGTTGGTCGATAAAACATAAAAGTGTTTCGATAAATTTCAAGAGATGACATTTTGTTAAAGCGTATGCCATGCAAATAAGTGGAGTGAAGCGGCTCATCGGACGCCCCCAGGAAGCTTTAGCGTAGTGCTAACGTAGCAGCAGCAACAAATGTTTTTTTCTGTAGCGAAAGCAAAGCGTCAGCTACAAAGCGCCCATCCGGAACGGAGAACACCCAGAACACCCCTCACTATGATAATAAATAAAAAACTATGCACGGGCTTTATGCATAGTCGTTAGAAATCTCTAATTGTTGTATCTAATCGATTGGCAACTTGTTTTAATTCCTCGGAAGATTCTCCAATCGTTTCTATAATTTCCGCCAGTTCCGTTATTTTTAGTCCGACGTTTTGGAAGTTTGAGATAGAACCGTTTACTGAGCTAGATATTGCGTCGAATGCTTTTAAAGATTCCTCATTTTGCTCAATACTATTGTTCACCATCTCTTGAATCTCATGAATTGCTTGAACAACTTGTTGTGTAATCCCATTAGACATAGTTATGAGATCCGCAATTTGTTCAACCGACGTTTTGGTCTGATCTGCAAGCTTACGAACTTCGCTCGCTACGACAGCAAAGCCTTTTCCGTGCTCTCCTGCACGTGCAGCCTCAATAGCCGAATTTAACGCAAGTAAATTTGTTTGACCAGAAATATTTTTTACTATTTCAATAACAGCATTAATTTTGGAGGAAGAATCATCTAATTGCTCCACCATACCCGACATTTCAACTGTCTTATGATGAATTTTCCCTGTCTGCTCATTAATTAATATTATTTTAGAATAACCTTCAGACGATACCTCTTGCATTGTTTTTGCCTCATCGATACTTTCCTTCAAGTATTCATTCACTTCCTTGGTGTTATAAACGAGTTCTGTCACTGTTTCATTGGTACTATGAGATTGGGTCTCTAGCTGCGTAGATATCCCACCTATAATTTCCTTAACATGTTCTCGAACACTATGCTGTTGCTTCTCAATTAATGTATTAGCATAATTATCATATTCCTCTAGAACAATCTGTTGTTCAAAATTACACATTTTACTAACGGCCTCACAAAACTTTTCTTCTTCATCCCTCGTTAATTGAAGCTTATAAACAATCTGTCTTAAAAATTTTTCAAGGTTTTGAAAGGCTGCTAAATACCACTTAGGATACAAGTTAATCTTCACATGCATTTTTGCTACTTGCCTTCTCTTCTTCAAAAATGCATCGTCTATACGCCCTTCGAACATTTCTATAATATGATGGCTTAATGTTTGGCGTAACTTCTCACTAGAGCTATACTTTTCAATCACCTCACGTAATGTTGGCACACTCTCAATCGCATGATAAAATGCTGCCACTACCTCTTCAACATTTCGTTCAATATACGGTTTTAAACTTCTAATTAACTGTAAATCCTCTCTAGTTAAATTTACTAGATTTAACTGTAGTAAACGTTCCTGATCTTGAATAATAACCCCTATACTTGATTCATCAGTAATCTCAATTGTATTCTTCTTAGACTTATTTCCAATTTGAAACAATTTCCCCACCCCGTTGTATGTCTATTCTACTAAATATAATCAGAAAACAAAAAACTCTCTGAATTCAATTATAAGTTCTTTACAACTGTAATGACAATATATAGGGAAAAAATATCTGTTTTACAATACGCGATAATCTATCATACTACTCTCGAACAATACTTATTAACCATGCATTTCTTCTTAATTTAATTATTTATGCCTCGGCCTAATTGCCGCTGTCGCTTCGCTTTCGCGCAGTCCGGAATCTGCTTAGTACTTAGAGGGTCAACACAATGTCGGTCATTCGTTTATCCACAGAACGTGGCGTTCGTAGGCTTAGCTCCTCTTTTTGTGCCGAAAACGTAACAACAGGTAAAATTTGTAACCCGCTGAAAGAAATTAAAAAAAGCCACTCATTCTTAATAGAAGAGTGACTTTATTATTTACATAAAGATAATAACAGCTAGTACAGCAGCTAGTACTATACGATAAATAGCAAATGGCATTAATTTCACTTTTGAAATAAGTGCTAAGAAGAATTTAATTGATAGTAATGCGAAGATAAATGAGCTAATGAAGCCTACTACATAGAATCCAAAATAATCCATAGATAGGGTATCCCAGTTTTTCAGTACAGATACTAAACTAGCACCCGCCATAATTGGTACTGCCATAATGAAAGTAAAATCTGCCGCCACACGGTGACTCATGCCAAATAGTACACCACCAGATATTGTTGCCCCTGAACGAGAGAATCCTGGCCAAAGTGATAAACATTGTACTAACCCTACTTTAAAAGCTAAACCATAAGAAATTTTATCTAAAGAATCGACTCTTGGTCTTTTCGGAGCTAATTTATCGGCAGCAATCATTAAAAGTGCTCCAGCTACTAAAGCATAAATAACATGCTCTACTTTAAATAAATGATCATCGATAAAATCTTTGAACGCAAAACCTAATATAACTGCTGGCAACATACCCACAATCACATGTAGTAAGTTGAAGTGACCTTTTACAGATTTCGATTGGCCATCAATTTTATAAAGTCCCACTAAATTTAACATTCGCTTCCACATAACAACGACTACGGCTAAAATGGAGCCAAGCTGTACAACTATTTTAAACGTATTGGCGGGATACATCCCTAAAAACTCCTCTGTCTTTAGCCACATATCGTCTACAATAATCATATGTCCTGTCGACGACACTGGCGCAAACTCTGTCATTCCCTCGACAAAGCCCAAAATAAGCGCCTTTAATAATTCAATGATATCCACGTTTTCACCTTACCTTTTATAAATTAAATACCAACATATTATAAAATACACTTTTTCATATACTATGACTATAACATTCAGTTATGAGTAGACTGCCTTATCACCATAACGTGGGATTGATTTCCGTTCCGGCTGGGCGCTTTCGCACAGAAAACCATCTGTGAAGCTAGTCCCCAAGGAGTCCCTAGCCTCCAATCTACTTATTCACATGTCATTTATTTCAAAATGTCTTCAGATGACGGACCAAAATCATCATAATACAGAGATTGCAATTTACCAACTAACGGAAATTTATATCTACAACCCATAACTCGGAACGGCTGCCTATTCGCATTGGCGGACCCCAAAAGCCAAAGCCTGATGAAACAAGTGTATGCATTTTTTCTTTTATCTTATAACCATAATCAAGTTCAAATACACGAGCCGTTATATACTGATTAGGCCATAGTTGACCTTTATGTGTATGCCCTGACATATGGAAGTCTACGCCCATTTTTGCAGGTGTAATTAAATCATTTGGGGTATGATTCATAACAAACCAAGGCAAATCATCTACTGTCTTCAATGCATCTAGTTGCTTTCTATCCTTATTTGTAATATCCTCTTGCCCCGTTAATACTATCACATTATCGATTCTAATAGTTTCATCACACAAAACTTTTACATTAGCATTTTCCATCTCTTTAATAAATTCAGGGATTTTCTTGCCATAGTATTCGTGATTGCCTAGTACACCGTACACTCCATATGTCGATGTTAATTGCTTCATCACATCTGCCATTCCATCTTTAGCAAACCATTTAGGATCGTCATCCACAATATCCCCAGCTAAAAAGACGATGTCCGGTTGTGCTTCATTCGATAAAGTAACAAAACGTTGTAAATGTCTTTTATTTGAGAGAACCCCTAAATGAAAATCTGAAGCAACTACAACTCTCATCGAATCTAGCTCACTACTCTTTTTATCCATCGTTATTTCTAAATGACGGACAACAGGTGAATATGCTAAATAAGTGCCTACAATACTTAGTACAAAAAATATAGCAATAGCTATACTTCCAATGATCTGTACACTTTTAAAGGGGCTTAACCAAATAATCAAGTGGGCTAACAAGCAAAGCATTAATCCGTATTCAAAAATAAACATCCAGTAATTATGGATTATTGAAAAGACTCGTAAGGACTCATGCAATCTACTAATAACAATACTAAACGCAATGATATACAGTACTACCCAATATAAAATTGGGAAGCGGAACCATCCCATTGCCACAAGCCACTGTCTCAATCCCCATCCTAAGTAAAAAGTTAACGCACTATATATACTTATTAATAGAATTCCACCGATTACTTTAGGCATTTCAGTTCCCTACTTTCATATAGTCTTAGTAGATTATAGCATTATACTTAATTTTTAAATTTGCATTAAGTATTTCTTATTGAAAGTATGTAAGGGCAACCAATGTGCTCATTATATTGTACATTTTTCTTGTCATTTAATTGTATGATTTACATGACAATTTAATTAGAAAGGTGACAATATCGTAATCTAGGCTCTCTTCTGGTTTACAATGAGACCTAAGAAAGCACCTATGAATAATACACTTTAATTTTTCTGAATTTTTAAGTAACATTGTAATTGCAAGAAAAAATTTGCATATACGGGAGAAAAAAGGGGTGTTGTTCATGGCAAAATATAAATTTGAATCAACAGAGCATGTGTTATTTCGTAAAACCTTACGTAAGTTTTTAGCAGAAGAAGCTGAACCATATTATTCACAATGGGAGAAAGATCATCTTATTCCACTTGAGTTTTGGCGTAAGCTTGGAGAAATGGGCTATCTATGCCCTCAAGTAGAAGAACAATACGGCGGTCTCGGACTAGATTTTAGTTTTGGCGTTATTATACAAGAAGAGCTTGAGCGTGTAGGTTCGAGCCTTATTGGCGTTGGTCTGCATAACGATATTGTCGTTCCTTATATTGAAGCATACGGCTCAAATGAGCAAAAATCACGCTGGCTACCAAAATGCGTTACAGGCGAAAATATTACTGCCATTGCTATGACAGAGCCAGGTACAGGTTCGGATTTGGCAAACATTCAAACAACTGCTATTCGTGATGGCGATCACTATATCGTCAACGGGCAAAAAACATTTATTACAAATGGTATTCATACAAATTTAGTAGTCGTTGCTGTAAAAACAAATCCTCAGGCCGAAAAAAAACATCGCGGTATTAGCCTCCTTGTCATCGAGGACGGGACGCCGGGCTTCACGAAAGGTCGCAAACTCGAAAAAGTTGGCATGCACGCGCAGGACACAGCAGAGCTCTTTTTTGAGGATTGTCGCGTACCTGTTGAAAATCTCCTTGGCGAAGAAGGTAAAGGCTTTATCTATATGATGGAAAAGCTACAACAAGAGCGTCTAGCAGTAGCCATCGCTGCGCAAACGGCTGCTGAGGACATGCTGGCCTTAACAATTAATTATGTAAAATCACGCAAAGCTTTCGGGAAACCAATTAGTGACTTCCAAAATACACAATTTAAAATAGCTGAAATGGCAACAAAAATTGAACTAGGCAAATCATTTTTAGAATCTTTAATAGAGGAACATATCGCAGGAAATGATGTTATGACAAAAGTTTCGATGGCAAAATACTGGATAACGGAAAATGCACGCGAGCTTGCTATCCAGTGCATGCAGTTACATGGTGGCTACGGTTATATGGAAGAATACAAGATTGCTAGAAGATATCGAGATATTCCTGTCATGTCCATTTATGCAGGTACTAACGAAGTCATGAAAGTGATTATTGCCAAGAATTTAGGACTATAACTAGGTATTAAACAAAGTAAGGTTCTTCGGCGAAACGAGGTGTTGAAGTGACGGATGAAAGTGCCGTATCGACGGATGTTATAGCCTAAACGACGGATTGAACCGGCAAAGTCGTGGATAGAAACGCCATAACCGTGGATAGATCGGCCAAATCTGTTTTTCAAAATAAAAGAACAGCGGCAAAATGTTTGCCGCTGCTTTTTTGTCTATGCTGTTGGGATTCGAACAATTACTTTAAATAAATCTCCATCTACCTCTATACTCATACGAGCACCATGCAAATCTACAATGGATTGTGCTATGGCTAAGCCTAGCCCTGAGCCCTCTGTATGGCGTGATGCATCGGCTCTCTTAAAGCGTTCAAATAACTCATCAGCATTCTCGCTAATTTCATATTTTGCAACATTCTTCACAGTGAATTCAGCATCACCTTCTGCCGTCCGTTTCAATGTTACATAAACACGTGTGCCTTCTAATGCATATTTCAACACATTAACGATTAAATTATCGATTAATCTCCACCATTTTTGTCCATCCACATATGCGTAGATTGGCTCATGTGGTTTTGTCATGCGTAAATCTAAATGCGCCTGTGCTAAATCTTCCTCATGCTCCCCTACCGCCTGCTGTATAAGCTGGGTTAAATCAACTCGAGTGCGATGAAGCTCCATATTCCCACTCGCCATTTTAGACACTTCAAAAAGATCTTCAATCAGTAATTTTAGACGTTCTGATTTTTTATCAAGGATATGAATGTATTGCTTACGCTCTTCCTCTGTAACATCAGGATTTTTCAATAAATCTGTATACGTAATAATAGATGTTAACGGCGTGCGTAAGTCGTGACTAACATTCGTAATAAGCTCTGTTTTTAAACGCTCACTTTTTGCCTGTTCATGCATAGACGTGCGTACGCCTTCCCTTAAATGATTAAGATTTTCTGCATGCCCAGCGAGTGGTGATTTGCCCATTACCTTGACATCGCGATTTAAACGTCCTTCTGCCATATCTTTCGTGTCCTTCAAAATTCGGTTTAAATAGCCCATTCTAGAAAGGAAGAGAATCATGGCTGGTATACCGATCATTGCGCAGATAACCAACATTAAAAAGGGGAATCCGCCACCTGTTGCCATTGTAGCAACAAGGCTGCCACCACCGAAAAACGCTGCCCCAATCATTACAATGGAATGTAATGCTATGGAACGATTTATAAATAAATCTGTGATTGATCCGCCAAGTGACCATAAATAGCTAGCTTTTAAGTCTTCTTTTAATTTCTGTGTTGTATTCACTCGATCATACAACCAAATAAGCTGTACAAAGAACAGCATTGCAATAATGATTAAGGCACCTATTTTAAACAACAAACTAATTAAGTAATGTACATAGTTAGATTGATACGGAACAAACTCAATCGACTCAAAAGCAATTTCAGATGCTATAAAATATATGAATGCACTTATTATTAATAATCCAATTGGATAATCAATTTTCATCTTTGCAAGAGCTTCTTTTTCCTTTAAACCTTGTACCATCTGCAGTACTTCTTTACGCCCTTTCCATGCAAAAATAGCTGCCACAATACTCGTTAGCCATATAAAGTAGAACATGTATTGATTGCGTGTAAAATCGTCATATCCTCCCAAGATATCGGCTTCTTGGGCTGATTTTTTTGAAATGGTTACGATACCAGTGTAATCAGAACTTTCCCTCAAATCCTCTATATCCACGTAACTATCAGCCCGGTAGCTTAAATTATCACTTATATTCCAAGCAGTTAATGGGTGTTGTCCGTTATACTTAATTTTAAACGCACTACTATCCGAAACATCACCGGAACGATATGTTTTGCCTGTTTCAATGTTCGTTAATTCATAAGACCAATAATTATAATTTTTCGCAAAACTCTTTGCTTCTTCATTTGCTGCCTTTATATATTGATCAACAAGCTCTTCCTTTTGAGCTAGAATTTTTTCACGGACATGCTCATCATCCTCGAAATTACCCGTAATATCTTTAATTATTGCATCACGCTCTTTCTCAAGCTTGGCTTTTAATTCTGTTGCATTTACATTAGCAGCTTCTTGAATACGTCCTTCATATTGAGTTTTAATACTATCTATCTGTTCTCCTAATGTTCCATAGCGATTACGATGTTCCTCTATTTCACTTTGTGTAACCACAATTTTACTTTTCAAATCCTCAGCTATTGGCATGTTCAACACTAATGGTCCTAATTCTGACTGAAAATTATCAAGTTCATGCTGGAAATTTTCAGATTGAAAATACGACTTTCCAATATATTGGTACCCGATCTTAGAGAACGTAAATATACCGAAAATTACCCAGATTAAACATAAAAGAACGAGAAGAGGTTTCCAATTTTTTAACATACTTTTAACTCCTCTCTAAAAAATTCTCTCCAGTAATTGTAACATCCCCGAAGAGCGTGAAGTTACTATTTGGTAGGCATACACACCGAAATAAATTAGTCCAATAACCCCTGCTACAAACCCTGCAATTGTAACATACTGCTCTATTTTATTTTTCCATTTTATAGCCAACGCCCCACACCACCTTTAAATAGCGTGGATTTTTCGGATCTGCTTCGATTTTTTCACGTATTTTTCGAATGTGTACAGCCACAATATTTTCTGCATTGTAAGCCTCCTCATTCCACACACGCTCATAAATCTCTCTTATCGAAAATACCCGCCCTACATTTTTCATTAATAATTCCGTAATCTTATATTCGATCGGTGTTAATCGAACAGGCTCACCTTCTAAAATGACTTCCTTTGCATCTTCATCTAATACAAGTCCGTCGATTTCCACCTTTGCTGCTCCCTCATTGTACGTCCCAAGTTGTACATAACGTCGCAGCTGAGATTTTACTCGAGCCAACAACTCTAGCGGATGAAAAGGCTTTGTGACGTAATCATCAGCGCCTACAGACAAGCCATGAATTTTGTCGCCATCCTCCGCCTTTGCACTAAGCATAATAATTGGAATATTGCGCTCTTCTCTAATTTTAAACGTCGCTGTAATTCCATCCATATTTGGCATCATAATATCTAAAATAATTAAATGTACTTCATTGTTTTCTAATTTTTCGAGTGCCTCTAAGCCGTCAGCAGCTTTAATGACATTGTAGCCTTCATTCTTTAAATAAATTTCAATACCATCACGAATATCTTGATCATCGTCTGTTACAAGAACTGTTAGTTTCGTCATGATATACACCTCGCTCTCACTTAATAGTGTACCTTTTAAATCTTAAAAACCAGTTAGTATAAAAATGAAGAATTTCTTAAGGTTTTAACTTTGGTGGGTGTCACGGAATCGAAAAGGAATTCACAAAAGGATGCTCGCCGTTATCGCAGGACGTGATCGTTTTAGCCTTCGTTCCCATCCCCAAGGAGTCGGCTAGACGCCACTCCAATACAGGGCAATATATATGTCAAAGAAAAGACCTGCAGAAAAGGCTAGTCTAGCCCCTTCCCCATTGTTTACATAGTTGGTGTTCCCCGCAAGATTTCCAAAGTTCCCTTTCTAAAGCATCACAAAAGACAGGAGAGAGCTACTAAACGATAAAATGGTTCCAATAGCTACACCTGTAAGACGAATCGATGAGAAAAAAAGACCTTGAATAAATGTCCATTTCCTTGAACATTTCAGACAGCTTATTTTACATTGCAAAATGGTAATAGCTAATCATCATTATTGCCCCCGTAACCGTCACAACTCATTAACATTAATAATACAGATTTATCCAAAATCAAACAATTACCATTTTCCTTTTTCTTTCATTTATTAACCCATAGTAGGCTTTCTATTAAAGGGAGGTTATAATAAAAACAATAAAAGGAGCGAAATTTATGTATAAAACAATTGAAGAAACAGCCATCGAACTTAGTATGCCAGAGGATCAAGTTCTTCGCCTAGTTTACGAGGGCCGTATTCGTTCAGTATACGACGGTGACCAAATACTAATTAATAGCGGGCAATTTAGCACTTATTTTGAGCAGTTAGATCGCATTAAAGAGGAAATAGAAATTTGGCGGAATACACCTATTCCAGAGGATATCGATGTTAAAGATGAGGATTAAAAAATGCCTATCATTCAAACAAGTAGAACATTGTTGAATGATAGGCATCTATTATATTGTTACGACAAATCCAGCTCGCTTACCGATAATTTCCGCATAATCCTCAACCATTACACTAGCTGTTGGATACATACCTGCCCCAGGTCCAACTAGCGTCAATGTGCCAATATAATTAGTATCTAATGCCACAGCATTATTGACATCATCAACTGGATAAAGTGGATGTTCTTTATCAACTAATTGCGGGCCAACCTTTGCGACCACTTTACCATCTGCTAGTTTCTCAACCTCAGCAACGTGGCGGTAACGCAAGCCTTTTTCACATGCTTCTTTTACTTGCTCCGCCGAAATACTATCAATACCTACTACTTCGACGTCAGCCCAGTCTGGTTGTTCTCCAAATGCCAAAGCACTTAAAATCATTAATTTTTTAAAGGCATCCTGTCCTGAAATATCATTATATGGATCTGCCTCTGCATAGCCTAAATTTTGCGCTTCTTTTAATGCAGTTTCGAACGACCAGCCTTGTGAACGCATTTTCGTTAAAATATAGTTGGATGTCCCATTTAAAACACCCTGAATACGACTAACATCATTGACAAGCAAAATGTTTTTCATCGTTTTAATAACTGGTACACCGCCAGCAGTCGTTGCCTCAAAGCCTACAAAAACACCGTTTGCTTTTGCAAGATCCTGTAGCTCCAAGCCTCGTTTTGCAAACATTACTTTATTAGCGGTGATGACATGACATTTATGTTCAACAGCGCGCTTTAAATAAGTAAATGCTGGCTCCTCATTGACAATCGCCTCAAAAACAACCTGCATACCTGGTTCAGCTAATACTTCATCCATACTAGTTGTCATTAAATGCGCTGTGCCTGGTACACGTTCACGGCTAGTATCAGTAACTAAAATTTTTGCTACTTCTAGCTCAATTCCTAATTTATTTTTAAGCTCTTCACGCTTGTCGTTTAATATATGGTAAATTCCTTGACCTACCGTTCCAAATCCTAATATAGCTGCCTTTATAGTTGCCATTGTTGTATTCCCTCCAACTTACATTCCGCAGTTTCATTAAATTTATTTCGTCTCAGCTTAATTCGTACATATTTTGAATTGTGCGCCGACTTTATAAAGCAGGTCAATTTGCCGTGTTTCTAACACTTCGTTTTCAAACAGATATTTAGGTTAAGTCATCTAACCTTCGCTACTCTGAACGAAAATAAAAAACCTTTGAAACACACACAAATTCAAATAATTCAAAATTCAACTTAAAGAAAATTGTAACGTAAATACTTACATTGCACAAGAAAAATCTTTCTAGGATGGACATTTGTTTTCTGTAGACGTGCAAAAGAAATCGTTTTCATCCCTTTTATTATATGATTTTTCACTTGAACTATAATGATGGAACAATTATTGACTGTTCTTTATCAATTATGCCTCGGCAATTGCGTCCGGAACCGGCTTTATGCTGGTACAAAGCCGATTCCATGACATCCGCCAGAGGCTTTAGACCAATATGATGTTCACTCAGTCGTTGTTGTTGTTGCTGTCGCTTTCGCATAGATAAATTGCCACAGGACATGGCGTCCTTTAGTTCAGCAAATGTCTTTTGTACCAAAAGCGTAGCGACAGGTTCAGATGTTTGCAAACCTACTGAAAAGAAACTTAACTACGCATTAATCTCACCAACTATAAATGTGAGAGACTTTTGTAACAGCGCTTCCGTTACAAATATATTTGTTGAAAGAAGTTAAAAAAACAAATGCCTTTCTTCTATTATATATGTATGTAAAGACATTCATAAAAATTGTTCTTTTGAATATATTAATAAAAATTTTTTCTGTATATTTTCATAAGTCTAATTTAAAAAGCTCATTCCCTGTAGCAGCAGAGAATGAGCTAAAAATATGAGGGATAATTAACTAGCGTTGGCTAGCAATTTATAACGATATTGTGTTAAAGCTTGTTGAACTAATCCTATTTCCTCCCGCGTAAAATTTGGTATTGCATACGTACGTTCAACTAATTGGAATGTACCGTATTTTAAATAATACTCTGTCGCAGGAAGAGGAATATGATTTGCTCCATAGCTTTCATAAGCTTCGAAAACTTCTTTTACTGTATAGCCTTCCTCTTTGACATAAACCATTTCATTAAAAGCAGAATGTCCAAAGTTCTCTTGCCATTTACGTTCAACTGACGCAAGTATGTTTTGAATGGACATGTTGTTCACAAACACATGACCTTCATTTAATTCATAAATAAGATAAGATGCAATGTTTTGCGCACTATACACATTTCCCATTTAAAACACTCCTTTATCATCAGTTTTGTAGCAATAGTAGCTACTGGCTGAGTAACTACTCCTCTTCATCTATTCAAAAGTGGGGGAGCACTTATGAAACTAAATTAGTTTAAGCATTAATTGAAAACATTGGTTCTAGGTTGGTAGCCCTTCGAACACTTTTCTTATTTCCTAGTATAAAACAAGGATTTAAGAAAGTCAATAATACTTATCAAGTTACTAGGTATTAAATTTCCAGCTTCTTCACCAAATGAGGCGAGCGGATGATGTAGCAACCTTTGACGCATGACCAAATGAGGCCTATCGAATGAGAAAATACGTCAACACTACAACAAAGTCCTTTTTATTAAGCTTCTACTTTTTGTTGTGAGGCTGTTACTTGTTCAATAGCTTGTTCTAAATCTTCAATGATGTCCTCTACTGCCTCTAAACCGATGGATAAGCGAATGAGCGACTCGGTTACGCCAGTTTGGATTAGCTCTTCAGCAGATAGTTGCTGATGTGTAGTAGATGCTGGATGAATAATTAATGATTTTGCATCCCCTACATTTGCTACGTGCGAGAATAATTTCACACTATCTATTAATTTACGCCCTGCTTCACGTCCACCTTTAATACCAAATGTAAGCACTGAACCGAAGCCATTTTTTAAATATTTTTTAGCTAAATCATGGGTAGGGAAATCTTCTAAGCCATTGTAATTTACATATTCCACAGATGGGTGGTTTCGTAAATATTCAGCTACCGCTAATGCATTTTCGTTGTGTTTAGGAATACGCAAATGAAGCGTTTCTAAACCTTGTAATAAATTAAATGCTGCATCTGCACTTAATGTTGGACCAAAGTCGCGTAGTAATTGCACACGCAATTTTGTGGCGAATGCTGCCTCTGCTGTGTCAATACCATAACGTAAACCATGATAAGAAGCATCTGGCTCAGTAAAACCTGGGAAACGGCCACGAGTCCAGTCAAACTTCCCTGCATCTACTACAACACCACCTAAAGTTGTTCCGTGGCCACCAATCCATTTTGTTGCGGAATGAACAACAATATCCGCACCGTAGTCAATTGGTGTAGAGCCATATGGTGAAGCAAATGTGCTATCAATAATTAATGGCAAGCCGTTTTCATGTGCTATATTTGCTACTGCTTCAATATCTAGTACCTTTAAACTTGGGTTACCGTAAATTTCAGCGAACACGGCCTTTGTTTTATCAGTAATAGCTGCTCGGAAATTTTCTGGATTTGTTTCGTCTACAAAAATCGTTTTAATACCGTAGTTTGGTAGTGTGTTGGCGAATAAATTATAAGTACCTCCGTATAAAGAGCTACCTGCAACGATTTCATCGCCTGCCCCTGCAAGATTTAAAATGGAAAATGCGATAGCTGCTGCACCAGATGAAAGTGCTACTGCTGCTGTACCGCCTTCTAATAAAGCGACGCGTTTTTCAAAAACATCTACAGTTGGGTTTGTAATTCGTGTGTAAATATTGCCCGCTTCCTCTAAGGCAAAAAGACGTTGCGCATGAGCAGTGTCTTTAAAAACGAAAGCCGTTGAGCGATATATCGGTACTGTTCGTGATCCTGTTACCGGGTCTGGCTCTTGGCCACCGTGTAACAGCAATGTTTCTGGTTTAAATTTTGTCATTGTATACCTCCAAATGGTTATTTTTTTACGATGGTACCGGAGATGAGGAGGATTTTTTAGTAGAAAACAAAAACCCTCTTCAGCTAAGAAGAGGGTTGCGGTTGCAAGTTTTCCTCCCCTTATCTGCCAGATCCAATAAGAATCTGTAGGAATTAGCACCTTAGCAAGTTCATCACTTACTGGTTGCCGGGCATCATAGGGCCTATCCCTCCGCCGCTCTTGATAAGAGTATGAGATTCAATTTCCATCGTTGTTACACAGTATAAACATAGACTTTTTCACTGTCAATACTAAAATTTTATTTTTTCTGAAACTTCCGTCTGCTTTTTTACGTAATACGAACGCATACACTATTTTGATATTTATAGTTTTTATCACAAAATGTGGGGTTGATTACAGTTCCGACTATGTGCTCTCCTAGGGGCGCCCAGTCTCACTCCAATCAACTTTAGGGCATTTGTTATACCAAACGTCATTCCTAACTTTTAGTGACGAGCCTATTTTATTTTGAAAGGAGAATTTTTATGATAAAAGCCGTTATTATTTTTCTTCTTGTTGGTTATTTGATTGGCTGTATTCACGGCTCTAAAGTTGCTCAGTTTTTATCTGGGGTAGATTTAAAAAAGACTGGTCATGGCAATGCAGGTGCCTCTAACGCAACACTTTCCCTCGGCTGGAAATACGGCATATTAGTTGCACTGATCGATATCGGCAAAGGCGTTGCGGCTATAATCTGTGCACATGCCTATTTAGCAGATATAACACAATTAACAGAAATACAAGTTTGGCTCTTTACTTATATTGCAGCTGCTGGTGTCATTCTAGGTCATAATTTCCCATTTTATATGGGCTTCAATGGCGGTAAAGGAACTGCTTCAATCATTGGGATATTACTTGCAATTGATTGGACAATTGGCTTATTTGCACTCATTTTATTTGTTATGTTATCTTTCGTAACGAACTATTTAATTGTCGGTGTACTTGAGTTTTATCTCGTTTTCTGTATAGCCACATATTTATGGATTCCTGGAACAGTCCCAACGATTATAGCCCTATTACTTTTTGGTATAGCCATCATTTTGCATATCGAAAATATTAAGCGCTTGCTGCTAGGAACTGAGCCTAAAGTGACTTCAGCATTCAAAAAGAAAAAATAATATCTTTTGGATATTTTTGTCTTTTCTATGACCATTAATTTTCTCGCAACTTCCCATTATCGCTATATATAGAGGGTATTTCACATACTAGTTTTTTTACAATAAATAGACAAATTAACTTTCTTCATAAAGCATTTTACTAGCCGATGTGAAAATTATAGTCATGTTTAAGAAAGGATGAAAAAGTATGTCTACTTCTGAACAAGCAAAACCAAAACGTAATTTGAAACCACTCTGGATTGGATTAGCCTTCGCTTCATTAATCATCATCACTTTTTTACCTAACAACGGCGATTTACCTATAGCCGGACAACGCGCTTTGGCTATTTTAGCTTTTGCGGTCATCCTTTGGGTTACAGAAGCAGTATCCTATCCCGTTAGCTCTGCTATGATTATTGCTCTCGTTACAATCTTATTAGGGTTAGCTCCATCAATGGAAGATTCAACGAGAGAGCTAGGCACTTCGGATGCATTAAAATTAGCATTAAGTGGATTTAGTAATTCAGCAGTAGCACTAGTAGCCGCAGCACTTTTCCTAGCGGCAGCCATGCAGATTACCAATTTACATAAAAGACTTGCGCTTTGGATCCTTTCACTCGTAGGGACAAAAACGAAAGCCATTGTATTCGGTGCTATTTTAGTATCTATTGCACTCGCATTCTTTGTCCCTTCTGCTACTGCACGTGCAGGCGCAGTTGTGCCAATACTACTTGGGATGGTAGCAGCATTTGGTTTACCACGTGATAGTCGACTTGCTGCTCTACTTGTCATTACCTCTGTGCAAGCTGTCTCTATTTGGAATATTGGTATAAAGACGGCAGCAGCTCAAAATATGGTCGCTTTAAACTTCATCAAAGAACAATTTGGTGTGGATATTTCTTGGGGTGCTTGGTTACTTTATGCAGCTCCCTTCTCAATCATCATGTCAGTCGCTCTATTTTTCATTATGATTACACTAATTAAGCCTGAAACAAGTAATATTGCCGGTGGTAGAGAAGTAATAAAAAAACAGCTTGCAGAACTTGGTCCGTTAAAGGCTCCTGAAATTCGATTAATCATAACATCAGTAGTTTTACTATTTCTCTGGGCTGCTGAGGGCAAACTTCACCCATTCGATACGACAACTGTCACAATCGTTGCAATCGCCATTTTATTAATGCCCAAAATCGGAGTCTATTCATGGAAGCAAGTTGAACCACATATTCCTTGGGGGACAATTATCGTCTTCGCTGTAGGAATTATGCTAGGCACTGTCTTGCTTAATACAAAAGGTGCATCGTGGTTATCTGATAAAGTATTCGGTTCACTTGGTTTAGATTCTATGCCAATTCTTGCAACAATCGCGCTTGTTACTTTATTTAATATTCTTATTCATTTAGGCTTTGCGAGTGCAACAAGCCTAGCATCTGCGCTTGTACCGGTATTCATCGTTTTAGCCTCAACATTAACAACTAATGTCGATCAGGTTGGTTTCGTTATCGTACAACAATTCGTTATTAGCTTCGGCTTCCTCTTACCTATTAGTGCACCGCAAAATATGCTTGCGTATGGGACAGGAGCCTTTACAACAAAAGATTTCTTAAAATCCGGGATTCCATTAACGATTATTGGATACATTCTAGTTCTTTTATTTTCTGCAACCTATTGGAAATGGATTGGTTTACTGTGAGAAGCCAGGGGTTTTTTTAAACAACTGAGGGGATTACCTAATCACTTCTCGAGGATGCTTTTGGATTATATTTTTCTCAAATTTAAAGCCTTGAAGGAACAAGTCAACTGTCCTTCAAGGCTTTTATTACTTTATTATTTCGATAAAGCGGGATTCTTCATCGTACCATTTTTTGCGTAATTCACATGCCATGACAGCGCATTTTCTAGATTGTGTGGCGTATGGTGTCCACCTGTTGCTTCATTGGCATCATTAAAATACTTCCATAATTGCTCACGATATTCCGGATGTGCACAGTGATCGATAATGAGGCCAACCCGTTCTTTTGGAGCAAGTCCACGTAGGTCTGCTACTCCCTGCTCTGTGACGATTACATCTACATCATGCTCTGTATGGTCTACATGTGAGACCATTGGAACGATACTAGAAATATTTCCGCCTTTCGCGTATGATTTCGTGACGAAAATACCTAATCTCGCATTACGTGCAAAGTCCCCGGAGCCGCCAATTCCATTCATCATTTTTGTGCCAGAAACATGCGTAGAATTCACATTCCCATAAATATCTACCTCTAGCGCTGTATTAACAGAAATTAACCCGAGTCGGCGAATAATTTCTGGTTGGTTAGAAATTTCTTGCGGACGTAATACTAGTTTATCTGCATATTTTTCAAAATTACCATAAACTCGGTTTCCAACTTCCTCAGAAAGGGTAATAGAAGTAGCAGATGCAAAGTTTACCTTCCCTGCATCAATTAATTCGAATACGGCATCTTGCAGTACTTCTGAATATACTTCTAAGTTCTCAAACTCAGAATCTTTAAAGCCTAATAAAACAGCATTAGCTACTGAGCCTACACCTGATTGAATGGGTCTTAAGCTTGTTGTTAAACGACCTATTTTAATTTCTTCACGTAGGAAGTTTAATAAATGATTGGCCATAATACCTGTTTCTTCATCTGCAGGAACAATCGTTGATGGTGCATCTAAAATATCTGAAATCACAATGCCTTTTACTTTATCTAAATCTAGTCGTATACCAATTGTGCCAAGCCGATCGGATACGTGTTGTAACGGAATCGGATCACGTTTCCCCTGTTGTCCCGGTACAAAAATATCATGGACACCTTCTAATGCATCAAGCTGAGCTATGTTCAACTCAATGATGATTTGGTCTGCTTCTTGCACAAAAATAGGAGAATTGCCAACTGAAGTAGTAGGAATTAGCAAGCCGTCTTCTGTAATAGCAGCCGCTTCAATAATCGCAAAATCAATAGGACCAATAATACCTTGGCGCACTAGCTCCGCATTATGTGATAAATGCGCATCAACAAATGTAATTTCGCCACTGTTGATTTTATTACGAATACCGGCATCTGCTTGGAAAGGTCCACGTTTACGAATAACGCCAGCTTCTGCTAAGTATTGGTCAACTTCCGGGCCAAGCGATGCACCTGTATATACATCTACCTTGAAGCTCTCTTTTTTCGCTTTCTCCACAAGTGCAAGGGGCACCACTTTAACATCACCAGCACGTGTAAACCCGCTCATCCCAAGTACCATACCATCCTTAATCCAAGATGCTGCTTCTTCTGCTGTTACAACCTTGCTCCTTAGCTGTTCATTACGAAGCTTTTTCGCCAACTTTTCTGCCATCCCTCTTCCTCCATCCCGCTTTATTTTGTTTAACTACATTACTCGGTTTAATCCTTATGGTATAGTCATCCAATTATTAGAAATCCAACCAAATAAACCGTCCATATATAATTTTAAACTATTTAGAATTTTTAATCTATAACTAACAAAATATTTTATATTACGAGAAATTTTATGCATTCTCAAATTATTTAAAAATAATTTTCAACACCTTCTATAAATTTTGCCTTGGTGTAATTGTAGCTGTCGCTGTGCATTCACTACAAAAATATTTCCTGAAGGGAGATAAATTCGATTTTGAAGAAAAAGCGTGATATGCTCTTGATATATAAAGGGGAAAAGGAGATTTTATAAATGGTTAAAGAATTATTACGGAACCACTCCTCGGTTCGTATTTATGATGGAAATCCAATTTCAAAAGAAATTATAGAAGAATTAATTTCTACTGCACAAATGGCTGCTACGTCCCATTTCGTACAAGCTTATAGTGTAATTTGGGTAACAGATGCAGAGAAAAAAGAAAAATTAGGGTTACTCTCTGGTAATCCTCGTCAATACGAAACTTCTGGCGGTGCCTTTGTCTTCTGTGTAGATTTCAAGCGTCTGCAAACGGCAGGTAAATTAGAAGGTGTCGATATTGTGGCTGATTCAGCAGAAAACGTACTTGTTGGAGTAGCTGATGTATCATTATTCGCTCAAAACTTTGTCGTTGCTGCGGAATCTATGGGATATGGGATTTGTTACATTGGAGGCGTACGTAATAAGCCTGAAGAAATAAGCGAATTATTCAATCTACCTGACTATGTTTTCCCACTTTTCGGCTTAACAATTGGGGTTCCTGCACGTCGTAATGAAGTGAAACCTCGTTTACCGGTTGCAGCAGTATTACATGAAAATGAATACAATGCAGACAAATACGAGGAGCTTTTACCAGCTTATAACGACACAATGGAAACATACTATAATAATCGCTCATCTAATCGAAAAATTGATAACTGGACAAAGCAAATGGCTGATTTTTTAATTGAACAGCGCCGTCCTCACATTAATGAATTTTTAGCGAAAAAAGGGTTCAATTGGAAATAATTTCATCAGCAAACTATGTGGAGTTACTATCAAATGATAGTAACTCCCCTTTTTTCATCTTCTACATTGTCCGCCCGTTAGCCGTTACCGCCATGGATGCTATGTTTTTTAAGCTAACACCCTTTATTAACTCCTCCGATTTCCATGACACCCGCCAGAGGCTTTAACTTCTTTCAGCGGATGTTTTTTAATCCGCTGAAAGAAGTTAAATTTAGGTATAAATTGAACAAAAAGACTCTTTCCTTTTCAAACAATTCCATTAATACTAATAGATGACCGCTATGTGAAAAGGAGTTATGTATAAATGTCCTATATCAATAAACACCTTGCTCGTACATTAGAACAACAACATAAGCGAAGTGTAAGAGGTCTATTTTTAAAAATTCAAGACTTAAATAATGAATGTACTTTATTAAGAAAACGACTTGAACCACATATCGACTTAGTCGTTTATAAAGATGCTATTAATTATGTGAATCAATTCGTTTCCCACACTACTATCCTCAACTTGAAGTTTATTACAAATACACAAAATCTAGAGGTCGTGGTGTTACATGCACTTTTATTAGCATATATATTAGAAAACGAAGATTCTCATCCTTTTGAATATGAACATCATATACTGCAAGGGTACATACATGAAATATTTGCGTTAAACGATCATGCAAAAGCACTTTTTACTAACCACCAGGAAAAGATGCTTCACTATATGGAATCTCAGCCAACATAAAAAGAGACGATCTTCGTAGCATAGTACTACTAGATCGTCTTTTTTCCTTCATTCAAATTGATTATCTATTTTAATCCTTTAATAATCAGTGATCGAACCGGTAAGAACTGTTCTCCTGTATCACCGTAAGTGAGAATGACCTCATCACCTTCTTGCAAATAAATGGCAAGCGGTTCTGTTTCGGAGCTTACTAAATAGTTTTCACCGTTATTTAGTAAAAATGATACAACTGTATAGTCACCGAGACGTTCCTTGTAAACGCGAAACACCTTTCCACTTACATTTTTCTCTTCCGCATGTGAACTTCCTTCGACTGTAGTTCCACCGCGACTTAAGGCTGTTTTATATAATTTTAATGCCTCTTTAGGAGTTGTCGCATATACGGAAATTTCAGGATTTGCCGCAGATACGATGAAATAATTTTGTAAGAAACCATTTGAATCAAGTACCGCTGTTAGCCAGCTAGCTTCACCATAAAAGTTATACAATACCGGCATTTCTCCAGACCATTTTTTCTCTATAAATTTCTTCTCGATAATTTGCAAGTTACCTTGTGAATCCATGTAAGAAGCGTCTTGATTTCCAGTATAATAGGTTGCTTGACCTGTTCGTGCATTTGTTAAGGAATAGCCAAGCATTGAATCGACACCCTCTTTAGGGCTCGTAAAGTCTGTGAAATAATACATTTCGCCCTTCTCGTTAAAAATTGGGCTAACGTTTTCCTCTGTTCCCTCATCAGAAGGCAGCTTTACATCTTTCTTACCAAACTTACTGTTCCAAAATCCATGTACATAATTACCGAAATAACTATTTTGTAAGCTTACCGTCTCTGGAGAAACCGCTCCATCAATAAATTCTGGGACATCCTCCAGCTTAATCACTTCTGATTTTCCTGTTAGCGCATCTACAAGTACAATCCCTTTTACATCGAAGCCATTACGCGCAGAAATAAATTCACCATATGAACGAATGTAGTATGGTTTACCATCATCATCAATTTCAAGTTGGACATCTCCGCAAAAAACAAGGAACGGATGTTGTAAACGTATATGACGTTCTAAATTTGAATTTAAATAAGCAGACGGAACATACTTCATTTCCTGCTTAACAAATTTAGGATTGTCCGCTGAATCCGTTGCACTCATCATAAAGTAACCAGGAGTCGAACCACCGTTCATCCATTTAAAGAAACCAGAAAACTCAACTGGGGCAATATAAACATACTCACCATTCACTTTTTGAATTTGTAAGCGTCCTAGCTCATAATAACTTGTATTCGGTACTTGTCCGAACGCTTTTTTCATCTTATTGCGTGCAAATTTAGGAGGAACACTAGCTGGTGTTTGTGTTTCATCGAATGGTTTTATTTCAACCTCTTCCTTCATTTCAGCTGATTTAAATTTTTCATTAGCATTCCATAAAGGAGCTGATAATACATACACTGCAACACCTAAACTAGCTAAAAATAAAACACCCTTTATTTTTCTTTCTATACCACCTGCAAGAAGCGCGCCGCCTAATGTTAATAAAATAATAACGGGCCAAAAAGCAAGCCAGTTTACATCCATTGTTGTTACATATACTGTTACACCAGTAGCTAAAAACCCTAGTACAAATACACTGATAAAGAAGTAACCAATGACCTTTTTAGATCCGCCATCTTCTCGTTTTTTTGTTATAAGCGGTGTTAATAAAACACTCGCGATTAGACCAATGACTGCTGAAGCTATTAATAGCTTAGTCATTTTGTTCACCCTCTCTAACCTTACTGTCTACCTTATTTACGGCTACATACCAAAAAAGTTTCATACATAAGATGAATGAGTACCCTCTCGTATATTTCCTTCACAAAAGAATAAAGGAAATTGTTACATAGATAAAGAATTTCAAAGAAAAGGAGATGAGAAATTTGTCTAAAAAATTTTTAATAGCATTTATAATTTTGTTTGGTCTTTATTATGTTTTTTTCCTGTCCCATATTACAGAAAGCTTGATACTTATCTTTAAAGTTATTCCAATGCTGTTAATCATTATCTTAGCCGCTACATCAAAAAATTTAGGCATTAAAAAGTATCAACTACTGATTGTCATCGGACTTGTGTTTTGTATGGTCGGCGATTATACGCTACAGTGGTTTCTAATTGGGCTAACAAGCTTCTTAATCGGGCATATTTTTTATATCCTGGCCTTTTCTTCTACTAATGAACGACAAGTACCGACTTGGGCGAAGATTGTCTTACTCGTTTACGGAGCAAGTATGGCTGTGTGGATTTCAGGTACTGTATTTTCATCAGGAGAAGTCGTGCTTGGTATCGCTGTAATTGCCTATATTTCCGTCATATTAACGATGGGTTGGACTGCCATTCGAACAGGCTCTACATTTGCAACGATTGGCGCTCTGCTCTTTATTTCATCAGATTCCTATTTAGCTATTAATAAATTTGTTATGCCTTTACCATGTTCACATGAGATTATTATGCTGACATATTACAGTGCCCAAATACTAATTGCCTTAAGCATTTCTCAATATTCCGAAATCCGAAGTAAAGTGTTACAATAATAACAATTATGACTTGGATAATTATGTCCGGAGGTTTTAGGCCAACACGATGTTGGTCACTCAGTTGTGTGTTGTTGGTGTTGTAGTTGCTTTGCTTTCGCACAGATAATTGCCACAGGACGTGGCGGTCTTAGACTGAGTTCCTCTATTTCAGTGGATGTTTGCGCGCCCGCTGAAAGAAGTTAAACATACACATTAGGAGGCCATACTTATGAAAGAACAAGTAATCGAGCGTTTAATTCGTTATGCAAAAATTGATACACAATCTGATTTCACAAGCGAAACAACTCCTTCAACACAAAAACAATTTGACTTATTGCATGTACTAAAAGATGAACTTGCTGCAATAGGCTTAACTGACATTACATTAGATGAAAATGGTTATTTATTTGCAACACTCGAAGCAAATACAGATAAAACAGTGCCTACTATTGGCTTTTTAGCACATGTGGACACTACAACAGATTTTACTGGCACAAACGTTAAACCACAGCGCATTGACAACTATGACGGTGGAACGATCCAGCTCAATGAAAATCTAGCGATGTCGCCAACAGATTTCCCTGAGCTTAAAAATTATGTAGGTCAAACGTTAATTACAACGGATGGTACTACATTATTAGGTGCTGACGATAAAGCTGGTATCGCAGAAATTATGACGGCTATGGAATACCTAGTAAATAATCCTTCCATTAAACATGGTAAATTGCGTGTAGCGTTTACACCTGACGAAGAAATTGGCCGTGGTCCTCATAAATTCGATGTGGCTGCATTTGGAGCCGACTATGCTTATACAATGGATGGCGGACCACTTGGCGAGCTACAATACGAAAGCTTTAATGCTGCAGGCGTAAAGGTTGTGACAAAAGGTACGAGTGTACACCCTGGGTCTGCGAAAAATAAAATGGTCAATGCCATCACCATGGCGATCGCTTTCCAAAATGAAATGCCTACTGATGAAGTACCGGAAAAAACGGATGGTTATGAAGGCTTTATTCACTTAATGGGCTTTAACGGTGCGATCGAGCATACTGAGCTCTCATATATCGTCCGTGACCATGACCGTCAAAAGTTCGAAGCGAAAAAACAATTAATGCTTGATGCGGCGGCAAAAATTAAAGCACAATATGGCGAGGATGCTTTAAGCATTACAATGGAAGATCAATACTATAATATGGGCGAAAAAATTGAGCCTGTAAAAGAAATCGTTGACATTGCACGCGCAGCGATGGAAAAGTTAGATATTACGCCAATTACATTACCAATCCGTGGCGGTACTGATGGTTCACAGCTTTCTTACATGGGCTTACCAACACCAAACATTTTTGCGGGTGGCGAAAATATGCACGGTAAATTCGAATATGTATCTGGTGAAACGATAGAGAAAGCTACACAAGTTATTATCGAAATCGTACAGCTCTTTGAACAACAAGTAAAATAATTATGAAGAAGGGTCTACCCCTTCTTCATAATTTTTTAAAAATCAATAACTGAAATTTCAAATTACATCAAGGGCTTTGAGGTGATTTTAATGAAAGAAATTGCATTAGGCATTTTAGCCTCACTTTTTTTTGCTGTTACATTTATATTAAATCATGCAATGGAAATGCAAGGTGGTAGCTGGCTTTGGAGTGCATCTTTGCGGTATTTCTTCATGCTTCCGTTTTTACTTGTGATCGTCTTCTATCGAAAAGGTTTTTCCAAACTATCAGGTGAAATGAAGGCACAGCCTGTCGCTTGGCTACTTTGGAGCTTTATTGGATTCGTATTATTCTATGCACCACTGACATTTGCAGCAGCGTTCGGTCCAGGTTGGCTCGTTTCTGGAACATGGCAATTGACAATTGTCGCTGGCGTATTACTAGCTCCCCTATTTGTTTCAATAGTAGCTGAGAAAACAGTACGTCAAAAAATACCGCTTATTTCATTACTTATTTCATGTGTCATTTTAGTTGGTATTTTACTTATCCAACTACCACAAGCACAATCTGTTCCGTTTAAAAGTTTAATGCTTGGTATTTTACCTGTTGTCATCGCTGCATTTGCCTACCCTCTTGGTAATCGCAAAATGATGGAAATCTGTGGCGGACGCATCGATACATATCAACGAGTTCTCGGCATGACTATCGCCTCGATGCCTGCATGGATTATGCTAGCTATCTATGCATTAGCAACGGTTGGGCTACCTTCCATCAACCAAGTGATGCAATCGTTGCTTGTTGGTATAAGCTCTGGTGTCATCGCCACAACATTATTTTTCATTGCAACGGACCGTGTACGCGATCACCAAGGCAAGCTTGCAGCAGTCGAAGCAACACAATCTACAGAAATACTCTTTGTCATTATTGGTGAAGTATTATTGCTCGGCATTGCATTCCCAAATCCAATTGCACTCGCAGGCTTAGGTGTCATCATTGTTGGCATGCTGCTACATAGCTACTATACGATGATACTAGGGAAAAAAAGCGCTGTTCATAGCAGCAGCCCTACTCAGTAATATGAAAAATGTACATTACTTAATTTACTTTTAGTATTGTACATTTTTTATTCTAGAGAGCACTATAATTTGTAAATCATTGTTTTAGATGTCCCTACTACTTCATAATCTTTAAAACCTATTTTTTGATACATATTAATGGCCGTGTCATTTTCGAGGTCTACACTTAGTGAAATGGTATTGTATCCTGCATCCTTTGCTTGTTGAATTATTTTATGCATCAGTAAAGTCCCCGCCCCTCTTCCTCTTACTTCTTTTGAAACAGCCATTCCTATTTCAGGCGTGTTGCCATCAATATAACCGTAGCCTTTATTATTGTCGCCAAACAATCTGTACCAGACTGCCCCAACAGTTTGATTTTCTGTATCAAAGGCAATCAACGCTTTATCTCCCTTTCTCCCCCAACCTTCATGATATGTTCTTATGCCAGGCGAGTTTAGTAAAACTTCTTTTGATGGTTTATTCTCAGGAATATGAATAGATTCATATAAAACATATCTAGAAAGAACTCAAACTCTTTTTCATTACCACCTTCGAGATTTCTAATAAAGAACATAAAATAAACACCCTCCTCATTAAGGTATATTATATATTAAATAGAAATTTTTGGTATAATGATCTAAGGTTACATATTTTGTAGGATTAGCGTGAGGTTGAGCGACTCATTGCACAGATGAGACCTTGGAGCGAGCGAAAGCGAAGCGGAGCCTAGCCGGAACAGAAATCAACCACACGTATGATAAGGATTTCATTTTTATCGGAAAGCTTTGAAGATTTATCGGAACATATTATCATTTTATCGGAATATTATGTCGTTTAATCGGAACAATTGCGGTTTCAATCAAAAAAAGACGACTCAATCACAATGGAGTGAGTCGTCTAGAGATTTTACGTTCCCAAAAAATGAGGGGGGTTTTAGGAGCGTTATCATGAACTAGCAAACTTCTGGAGAAAAGTAGCTAAAGTTCATCCTCTCTACACTGTATTGTAGAGGAGGAATAATCTTTATACGATAATGATAATCATTATCAATTACAAAGTCAACATTAATCTGAAAATTTTTTAAGTTTTTTTTACGCCTTCTTCAGCGAGCGACGATATTGCCATTGCTTTAGCTGAAAATGAAAGAAACAACCTATACAAAAGCCTACAATTGCTATCGATGAAGCTATAGCGACCATTCCCGTAAAGAGATAGCCAACCACCTGCCATTTAAGCCAGTAACCTAAAATCCCTCCTGCTAAACAAAAGCTAGCAATACTGGAAATCAATTATGCCTCGGCATAATTGCGTCCGGAATCGGCTTTGTGCTTGCACAAAGCACTCCTTTCCGATTTCCATGACATCCGCCGGAGGCTTTAATTTCTTTCAGCGGATGTTTGGATACCCGTTGCAAAGTAACTTAAACCCGCATTCATCTCGCTACCTACAGAGGGAGGTGACTTCTGCTGAAAGAAGTTAAATTTTTGCTGTTGCGCACCTTCTGGTATATATGTAGATAGCGCATTTTTTAGAAACAGCTTCCCTACCCGAATAATAGGATTGTAATTGCATAAAACACCAAGTAAATTTGCTACTAAAGGAATTGCTAAAATCCAAGCGACCCCCGTGACCCACGTTAGAATGACACTTAACAAAATCGTCCATTGATTGAGTCGAACGAGGGGCCTTGGAATTGCATGAGGTTGTGACATTTCAAAACCCACTTTTCAGATATGTTTAATGCATTTTACTATATTGCATACCATTTGTGAAGCAAAAATGATTAATTTATAATTGAAGTAGCAGAAGATTGAAAGAAAAGGTGATGACAATGCCAGCATTAACAATGGATCAAGTTCGACAATTGAATTCCTATAGCATTTATACAACAGAACCAAAGCGGACATTATTTACATTAGCTGATATACATAAGGACTTTTACCATCCTGACTTTTTAAACCTTATGATGGGAATAACGGAGGCAGCAACAGAAACAGCCGCTATTTCGCACTTTGCACGCCGCTACGGTATGTTTTTCGCTATGCAACTTTACATGCTTGCTGCCTATGACGAGGTATGGAATGGAAAACCTATCGAGCTTCGCTTTGATGCAGCAAAAGAGTTCGACAGTTTTACAGTCGCAATGTTTGTTAACCCTAACGATTGGCGCTATGTCGAGGAGGAAGAACGTCAAACTGTTATTGAGAACATTCTATATGATGGGCATGTTATCGTTCAACAGCTCCGTAAAGTAACATCTATTTCCCCTCTTACTATTTGGGAGAATTTCTTTGGATATCTACTTTGGCACTATCATGTATTGCTTTCTAATCCTGGACTTGCTGATCAAGCGATGGAGGATATTGAAGCTTTAGAGGACCCTAAAACATGGGCTCGCTTCTCCAACAAATCTTGGTGGGCACAATATACAGGAGGTCAAAGCCCCACTAATTTAATGAACGTTCCCGTACGAAAATCATGCTGTTTTTCTAAAGACATCCCTGGTTTAATGGCTTGTGGCTTTTGCCCGATGAAATAAAAATCTCCTAAAAAAAGCCTTACCTCTTACAATAAGTAAAAGGTAAGGCTTTTTCTGTTATTTATTTTTCATAAACGACAAACCAATCATTTTGCTCCTCAAACATAGAAGTACCTGTATACCCCTGCTTCAAAAGCTGTTGCTGACTAACTGTATCTCCCATCGATATCGACTTCTTTTCTGTAAAAGTCGGTAGCTCTTGACGCAAATCTTTATAAAAAATATAACGTAGCTTATCTACATACTTAATCTTTAATCCCTTTACGACTAATCCTTGAGAAAATTTATCTTTCAAGCTAGGGATATTATATGGCTTTACTGTTGAGCATACATAATCATATTTTTCTAAATCGATATGACCCATGACAATTTGGGCTAATGTTTTTTGTAATCCATAGCCACGATATGTTGGTGAGACATTCGATATTTCTTGATATAACACTTTATGAAATTCATCCTCGGCAATTCCACAATCATAGCCAAGGTGTTCGGCATCAACAGGTGGATTCAATAATGCACGAAAGGCAATTAACTCATCTCCTACGTAAGCACCTATCATCATGCCATTGCCGCTTAAAATATAGTTAAACTCCTCAGTGCTTAGTGGTTGTAAAACACTTTGGTCCGCTAATGATTGATAAACTACAAGCTGTAAGTTTTCAATCTCTTGCAAATGCTGAAGATTTAATGTTGTCACAAAAAACGGCGTTTCCCCAAGCATGCCTTCGTAAATTTTTTCCATTCCGCCGCCTCCTTAAGCTGTTACAATTGTTGAGAACTTACATAATTCTTTAAGGATTTCTTCATCTACGTCTACACCTAATCCTGGTTTTTCATTTAAACAAATGAATGGCACATCATAGTGTAAGTTTCCAACATCCTTAGAGAATTTTAATGGACCTGTTAATTCTACACTTGTCATTATTTTTTTAGAGAATGCTACATGGAAACCTGCTGCTGAACCAACCGATGATTCTACCATTGAACCGATTTGACATTCAATGCCTGCCATTTCAGCCATCACTGCTAGTTTCATAGCAGGATAAATTCCACCGCACTTCATTAATTTAATATTGACTTTATCTGCAGCACGCTTTGCAATAATTTCACGCATTTCACGTACACCGCGAAGCCCTTCATCAATCATTAATGGTACATCTGTTTTCGACTTCACTTCTACCATACCATCAATATCTTCACTATCTACTGGCTGCTCTAACCAATCGATATTTAGATCCTTTAATGCACGTAAACCTTGTAAAGTAGTTGACGCATTGCCCCATCCTTGGTTTACATCTACTCGAATGGCGATATCTTCACCAATACGTTCACGCACCGCTTTAATTCGAGCAACATCACGGCCTACCTCTGTTCCTACCTTCATTTTAAAAGATCGATAGCCCATCTCTACACGGTTAAACGCCTCTTCTGCCATCGCCTCAGGTGTTCCAATGCTCAGTACATGTGTAATCGGGAATTTCTCATGATAACGCCCACCTAGTAGTTGATACACTGGAACTTGTAACGCTTTCCCTGCAATATCGAAACAAGCAATGTCAATCGCTGCTTTCGCTGCTGGTACATCCTTCACGACTTTATTCAATTTATCGTGAAGTTTTTCAAAGGCCATTGGGTCTTCTCCGATGATTGCAGGGGCAAGCTGGTTCTTTAATACAGCATATGTGCTCTCCCACGTCTCCCCTGTTACGTGCTCATCTGGTACTGCTTCACCGTAGCCCACAATTCCTGTGTCTGTCGTCACCTTCAAAATAATAGAAGGCATTGTATCATATGTAGCATAGCTGATAATAAATGGATCAATAAGTGGTAAATGAATTGCAAAAATTTCTACTTGTTGGATTTTCATTTTGATCAATCTCCTGTATAATTTAGTTGTCGCTAATACGTCGCTAATTATTAATCAATTATGCCTCGGCATAATTTTTTCTGGAATCGGCTTTGTGCTTGCACAAAGAACTCCTTTCCGATTCCGTGACTTCCACCAGAGGCTTTAACTTATTTCAGCAGGTGTTTGGACACCTGCTGAAATAAGTTAAAAAATATAGAAAAGGAACTTTGCCTATGTCTACTAAAATAGCGATTATCTGCTCTAAAGCATTTATGAAGCGTATAAACAGTATCGCACAAAACATAGAGAATATTCAAATAGATTTTTACCTTTACAAGCAACCTACAGAAGCACCCGTTTTGTTAAAGGAAATGAAGCCATGTGATGCCCTTTTATTCGGGGGGACACTCCCCTATTTACATGCCCGACCTGCACTGTCAGAACTGCCAATACCTTGGAATTATATTAAACAAGATGAGACGGCAATTTCTACAACTTTATTATCGCTTATAGCCAATCATGCAGTACCTTTAAATAGAATTTCCATTGATGTTATGAATCCCGCTATTGTAGAAAATGTTCTAACAGAAATAGAGTATCGTGGTTCAAAACCATATATCCAACCTATTTCAATCACGAAACCCACCCACTCTATATTGCAGCATCATATAGCTTTATGGGAGGCTAACAGCATTGATTTTGTCATAACAAGTATCCATAGTGTGTTCGATGAATTACAAGCTCTTCAAATACCTGCAATGCGCATGTTAGATGCAACTAACTCCATTGTACAATGCTTAGAGGAAACGAAATCCCAATCACTTCTTCTAAAATCCGAATCTGTCAAAGCTGTAGTTGGACTTTTAGAAGCTCTTGAAAATAAACCTATAGAACATGATATGTTAACGCACATCGCCGCTACTACACATGCAACTTATAAAGAAATTTCACCTTACTCTTTTGAGCTATATACGACAGCTGGGCATTTGCAAAAGGCACTCGAAAAAGAGACCTTACAGAACTTGTACCATCAAACTAATCAGCCATTTAAACTAGCTTTTGGGTATGGTCATTCAATATTTGAAGCTAACCAAAATGCTAAAAATGCTTTAACATTTGCTAAACCATGTGAAATTTATATACTAGATGAACATAAAAATTTGCTTGGTCCATTTCCAAAATCGGAAGTAAAACTAGCTTTAAAAACAGATGATCCTTACATTTTACAAATGGCAAAGCAAACAAGCTTAAGTCCATTAAATATATCCAAGATCATTCATTTTAGCCGAGAGCGACAATCAGCGCAATTTACATCCCATAATCTTTCTGAATACTTACAGGTTACTCGTCGCACAACAGAGCGCATAATTAAAAAATTAGTGGATAACGGTTATGCAAAAGTTGTTGGTGAAGAAATGACACATCAACAAGGTCGCCCACGCACAATATATGAATTGAACTTTGCAACCTATTAAGAGTAATGATGCCGAGGCATATTGCTTCCCGCTGAAAGGAATTTAACTGAAAAGCTCTCGCAGATGCCTTTGCATCCGCGAGACTTTAATTCCTATCAGAAGAGATTTAGTCAGCCATGACCATATCAGTATTATTTAGTTCTTCCTCTTTTTTGCGCTTCTCTGCTGCTTCCATTTCTTCCGGTGTCATCTTAACAATTGCAAATCCGATATATGCATAAAAAATAGAAATGATAGGTACAAGGAAATTAATAATTGCATATGGTGCATATTCCATGGCACCTACCCCTAACGTTGCTAAAATAAAGACTCCACAAGTATTCCATGGGAAAAATACAGAAGTTAGTGTGCCCCCATCTTCTAACGCACGAGATAAATTTTTCGAATGCAAGCCACGCTCTCTATACACATTCGCAAACATACGTGACGGAACAACAATTGAAATATACTGCTCAGAACATGTAGCATTTGTTGTAATACATGCAGCAATCGTTGAAGCAACTAAGCTTCCTGTTGATTTAGCAAATTTCATAATGACATTCATAAGAGCTTTTAACATGCCGGAATATTCTAACACCCCACCGAATGTCATAGCCACAATTGTCATTGAAACCGTATTCATCATCGAATCTAAGCCACCACGGTTAAATAGATTGTCCACCATGTTATTGCCAGTTGAAATCACAAATCCTTCTTGTAAGGCATGTACAGCCATTGTAGGTGTACCGCCTTGTACGAAGATTTGTAGTAAGAATCCTGAGATTATTCCGATAATTAAAGCTGGAATTGCAGGGACTTTTTTCGCTACCAATACAATTACACCAACTGGTACAAGCAATAACCAAGGAGAAATAACAAAGCTTTCCTCCATTACTTTTAATGTTGTTAAAATACTTTCGGATTTCATTGAGATATCTGCGAAGCTTCTTCCCATGATACCAAATACAACAATGGCAATGACTAAAGCAGGAATTGTTGTATAAAGCATGTGCTTAATATGATCAAATAAGTCGGTACCTGTTAAACCTGCTGCGAGGTTAGTAGTATCCGACAACGGTGACATCTTATCACCAAAGTACGCGCCTGAAATAACAGCTCCAGCAATCATTGCTGCAGGGATTCCCATACTTAAACCGATACCCATACCAGCAACACCGATTGTCGCCATCGTTGACCATGAGCTACCAATCGCCAGTGAAACAATGGCACATAACAGCATGATTGTTACTAAAAACCAAGCTGGAGAAATTAATTTTAAACCAAAATAAATCATTGTTGCGACAACACCGCCGCCAATCCATGCGCCAATTGTCAAACCTACTAAAATAATAATAACAATGGCTGGTAAAGCTAGACGTATCCCCTTATACATCATTTCCTCAATTTCTATCCACTTAAATCCATGCATTTTAGCGACAATGGCTGCTACAGTTGTTCCAATAATAAGTGGTACGTGAGGACTTTGCTTTAACACAACTACTGTAACTAGCATAGCTATAATCATTATTGCAAAAGTCAGAAGTGCCCAACCCGCATTAATCTCTTTTTTCATGAATCCATCCCCTTTTTTTGCACTAATTGTTAATCTCGATTGTCAAAGACGCAAATAATTTTTACGCTTTTTTAGCGTAATATTCAAAAAATTAAAAGTCAACGCAAAAATTTTATGCTTCTCTAGCAATTTCGACTATTTTTGCGCATTAAAACGCTTTCAAATAGCCATTTGAGACAATACAAAATATTCATACATTTCTACAAAAAAAGAAAAGAAAAAGGAACTATATCAAAAGAATTTTGCACTTTTGATATAGCTCCCTCTCGCTATCGTTATTCATATTCAGGTTTTTTTTCTAGCACACAAGCAAGTACCTTTGCAGCATCAATTAGTGCATTGCGTTCAAAAGTCATTTTTGGATGATGTAATCCTGGAGTTAAGTCGGCACCAATCCCAATCATCGTTGCTTTTAATTCAGGTTTTTTAACTGTGTAAAAATGGAAATCATCACTTCCAGGTGTTGTTATTTCCCCAGCTAGATGCGTTTCTCCAAGCGTTTCAATAATCGCGTCTTTAGCCATACGTGCAGCAACTGAAGAAACCTCTGCGCCAGGTGTGAAATCTAACCATTCCCACCCCATATCAATCTCAAACTGCTGCTTGATTGATGTTAAGCCAAACTCAATACGACTACGAAGCAATTCTAGTTGGTTATTACATTGCGCGCGAATATCCATAGAGAAGCTAGCAGTACCTGGAATAATATTCGTACTACCACCATCTGCAACAATTTTCGTTAACTTTGCCGAATGAGGCTCGAAAGGTGATAAATGTATGCTATTGAGCATTTGTTGTACGGCCATAATAACATCGATTGCATTTTTACCTTGATGAGGTCTAGCACCATGAGCATCAGTACCTCGTATTGTTCCTTCTAAAAAATATGCCGCACCATGATGGATAGCGGGTGACACCTTGCCAAGTGGTAGCTCTTCAATTGGTCTTAAATGAACACCAAATAAATGCGATACACCCTCAACAGCTCCGCGTTCAAAGGCTGCACAAGCTCCATTCCCAAGTTCTTCAGCAGGCTGGAAAATAAAACGAACGCGATGTTGCAATGGTCGATCTTTTAGCTGTAATAAAGCACCAAGTACCATCGTGATATTTGCATCATGCCCACATGAATGGTTAGCTTGCCATTTCCCATCCACTTCTTGCCACAAAGCATCTATATCTGCACGTACAGCAACAATTTCATCACCTGTACCAATTTCTGCAATAAGCCCTGGAACATCCCCTAACAACCGATAGGATACGTTTAACTCATCTAAAATCGACGCTATCTTTTTAGTAGTTTCAAATTCCTTCCAACTCACTTCAGGGTATTTATGAAAATGATCAAACCATTGATAAATTTTCTCTTCTAACATTACAGCATTTGACATAACTACACCTCTATACGCATTTTTGTTTCCCATTATACAGGAAACTATTTCGTAAAAAAAAGAGGACAATGAACATAACGCGTAGGTTGATTTACGTTTCGACTGGGTGCTTCGCTGCACGTCTTGGGCAAACACGATGTTGACCAAGTCGTTATCACAGGACGGGATGGTTTTAGCCTTCGTTCCTCTAATGCTGATCTCCAAGGAGTCGCCCAGTTAGAACGAAGGTCAACTTTTATATGGATACATTTTAAAAAATATCACTTTCAATTTTTCTAAAAAAATGAAGGACCGTGTTAAAAGTTATTTCTACCTTTAGCACAGTCCTACAAATATTTATTATAAACTTGTAAAAAAACCTTCTGGATATTCATCATAATGCACCATCGATAGTTGCTCCTCATTTTTTTCCTCTTCCATATTAAGCTCCAGTTCCTGATCCATTAAATATGTTTCAAATTTTGAGTTAAACAAATTTTTCATTTAATCATCTCTCCTTTTTATTTGATTGAATTTTCTGATAAAAGAATTATACAATGACCTTTGTAAAAAAACAATAAACGATGCTCCTTATGCATAAAAAGTATAAAAACCATCTACTTTTTAGATTAAAATTCGGCGTTAATGAGAAAAAGAGATGTATCATTACGATACATCTCCCTTCATGGTAAAACTTATGAAACAAGCGTTCTATATACTTTGCACGCTTCCATTCCCCCGTAAACATGCAAAGCATTTACTAACCTAGAAAATGAGTAAGCCCTTTTTACCTATTCCTTAAGCTATAGCGCTCGTTTTACTTTTTTGATCGCCATCACCGTTATCTTTTTGTTGCGTTACATATTGAATAACAAACATAACAATAAAGATTGCTAAACCAGCCCAATCAGAGAATTTTTCTGGATAGATCAGTAATAAACCAGCTGCAATCGCAATAATACGTTCAAACCAATGCAATTTGCGATACCAGAAACCGATTACTCCCGCACCTATCGCTACCATCCCTGTAATGGCCGTGATTACTACCCATATAATTTCAGGTATAGTTGTATCAATCATTAGTAATGCCGGTGAAAATACAATCATATACGGAATAATAAATGCTGCAATCGCAAGCTTCGCTGAGTTTACACCTGTTTTAATTGGATCTCCACCAGAGATTCCCGAAGCCGCAAAAGCTGCAAGTGCAACAGGCGGGGTTATATCGGCAATAATACCAAAGTAGAATACAAAGAAGTGTGCCGATAATAACACAACTACTGGTACTAATTCCTGTGGTGTATTCGGTGATAATAATGCTACGATCGCAGGAGCAGCAATTGTTGATGTGATTACATAGTTCGCTGTTGTCGGCGCTCCCATCCCAAGAATTAAGGAAGCAATCATCACAAAAATTAGCGTTAAAATAATACTACCACCAGCTAATTCTACTAAACTATTAGCTAAACTTAAGCCTAGACCTGTTTTCACAACAACACCTACGATAATACCCGCACAAGCTGTTGCCGCTACAACACCAAGTGCTGTACGAGCCCCTTCAACTAATGCATCAATAATATCCATTGGTTTTAAACGTGTTTCCTTATTAAACATAGCAACGCCAATAGAAATAAGAATACCGTAAAGCGCTGCATGCATGACTGGTGTACCTGTTAACATTAAAATAATGATAGAGATTATCGGTAATAGAAGGTAAATTTTCTTAAATACCTCTCGACGATTTGGCATTTGATCATCACGTAAACCTTTTAAACCTACACGTTTCGCTTCGAAGTGAGTCATAATCCAAATGCCTGTAAAATAAAGCAATGCAGGTATCGCCGCAGCCTTCGCAATATCCCAATACGTTATTCCACGACCGATAAATTCGACCATTAAAAACGCTGCCGCACCCATAATCGGAGGCATTAACTGCCCACCCGTAGATGCCGCTGCCTCAACCGCACCTGCGAACTCCTTACGGTACCCAAGCTTTTTCATCATTGGAATCGTATATGATCCAGATGTTACAACATTCGCTACAGAGCTTCCTGAAATCGTACCTTGAAGTGCACTAGAAAAAACCGCCACTTTTGCAGGACCACCAATTAATTTACCTGCAAGAGATACTGCTAAATCATTAAAGTATTGGCCAACACCTGTTTTGACAAGGAATGCTCCAAAAAGCAAAAACACAAAAATAAATGTGGCTGAAACACTAATTGGTGTTCCAAATATCCCATCTGTCGTAAAATACATGAGATTAACAATACTCTCAATATCTTGACCTCTATGTGCCATGAAATCTGGGAAATACGGTCCGAAATAGGCATATATTAAGAAACATATAGCAATAATAGTAATCGGTATACCTACTGCTCGACGGGCTGCTTCAAGCACTAACACGACAGCTATAAGACCTACAATAAAATCTGTTTGCGAAATAGTACCGTTACTATTAACAAGCTCTGTATAATTCATTGTCCAATATGAACCTACAACAATGGATAATACCGCTAAAATATAATCGAACCATGCTATTTTATTCTTTGCTGCTTTTTTTCGAGCAGGGAATAGCAAGAAAATTAAGGTCAAACCGAAACCTAAATGTATCGTGCGCTGAATTTGCGCTGGAAATTGGCCTTTAATTGCCGTGTAAAGCTGGAACAATGAAAACGCTAGTAATCCAAAGAAAATGACATGCTTCATAATACCCGATATCGTTCGGACATTGGATTCAATATCATATTTCTCAAGTATCGCTTGTTGCTCTTCAGCTGATATTTGTTCGAATTCTTCTTTTTTTACTTCGTCGTTTGATGTATGCTGTGTCGTCATTTCATCCTTACTCCCTTCCATTGTTCATAAAGCGATAAACGCTTCACCTCAAATAAATAGGATTTTCCCCTTTGTAAGTCTTTTTTTAAATCGTATTCATAATTCTCGTAATCTAATACAAGGTCTAAATCCAAATCGGCAATATAAATTGTAAAATTTTCAATGACTTCATTGTCAAACTGCAAAAAATATTTACCATTGCGTTCTGTTAATGTTTGATTTTTTTCTGCATAGCTTGGCATGCCGATTGCTAAACTTTCATACTCCATCCCTAACATTTGAATACGTGTTCCGTCTATGCATTTATAATGTTCGAGTACATCCGTTTTATGGATAGAGTGAGTATATCTAATTTCAAATGTATCCTCAGTTGTCAGTGGTATATAATGCATTATCGGATCATTTATACGTGTTTCCGTAAATGCGAATACCTTTTGAAGAGGAAGAAAAATGACTAGACTAAAGCAAATACATAAAAAAGCTAAAACAATTATGATTGTTCTCTTTCTCACTGCATCTGTTCCCCCACATCAATTATGCCCTGGCATAATTCAGTGATTGTCCGCCGGAGGCTTTAGACCAACAAATGTTTTTTGCGCGAAAGCGTAGTGCTAACGCAGCGTCAGCAGCATTTATTGTTGGTCACTCAGTCACAGTAGCTGTCGCTTCGCTTTCGCACAGATAAATTGCCACAGGACGTGGCGTTCTTAGACAAAGTTCCTTTATTTTAGCGAATGTCTTTTGTACCGAAAGCGTAGGCGACAGATACAGGTGTTTGAATTCGCTATTACTCACGGCTTATACTTAACGGAAGAAAAGAGACTCGAAGCTTTACGCAATCCGAGCCTCTTCGTATTAAGAAAATAACTTTTCACTTGCTATAAGCTAGAGTTTGATAAAATTCAAACCCGAATGTTCCGTTATTTCCTTTCATCAAAGTATTTTTGAGCACCTGGATGAACATCAATACTAATACCATCTAAACCTGTCTTCGCTTTGATAAACTCCCCTTTCGCGTGGGAAATCTTACCTGCATTATCATAAATAGCTTTCGTCATCGAATAAACAACATCTTCCGGAAGATCTTTTTTCACTGCTAGCATAGCAAGAAGCGAAACTGTTTCTGTGTCATTCGCAATCCCATACGTACCAGCTTTTACTGTATCTTTTGCATAATAAGGGTATTTAGCAATTAACTCATCTGCTTTACCAGCATCCATACCGATAATATTCACTTTAGTTGTCGCATTTAATGCCTCTACTGCAGCAGTTGGCGTACCTGCAGTAATAAACGCTGCATCAATTTGGCCTGATTGAAGACCGTCAGTAGACTCACCGAAATCAAGATTTTGCGCTTTGATATCATCCATTGTTAAACCATGAATTTCAAGTAATTGTTCAGCATTTGCGTAAGTACCAGAACCTGGCGCACCTACAGAAACCTTTTTCCCTTTTAAATCAGCGTATGATTTAATGCCTGATGCTTCGGTCGTTACTAATTGTACTGTTTCTGGATAAAGTGCACCTAAAGCAGCAATTGAATCGATTTTTTTGCCTTCAAACATAAATTTTCCTTCAGTAGCGTAGTAAGCAATATCTGATTGTACAAATGCAATTTCACCTTTACCATCTTGCAAAGCCGTCATGTTGGCAGCAGATGCTTGAGATACTTCAGCAGTTGTTTTAATGCCTGTTTCTTTAGAAATGAAATCAGCAAACGTCCCACCTAGTGCATAGTAAGTACCTTGTGTTCCACCTGTTAATAAGTTTAAAAATTTCGGCTTTTCAGATGATGCCGATTCGCCCTTATTCGAGTCCTTTGAACCCGTTCCGCTATCAGACCCACACGCAGCCAAAATCAATAGCGCAAAGGCACTTAATAGCATTAATAGCCTAAATTGTTTTTTCTTCACTGTAACCTTCCCCCTTGGTTAAAAGTAATAATCTACTTAAAATTATCAAACATAGTATAATAATGTCAATCTATTTATAGTAAATTCAGTCTTTTATAATTATACTATTTTTCTTAAATACCTATTATTCACGGAGTTCATCAATAACTACCTCACACTTTTTTTATCTACATTAAACTATTAAATTCTTTTTCCGAGAAAACTTTTCCAGTTCCTCTATGTATAAAAAATGTATGTTTCTGATCAAAATGACCGTTTAATTCTTCTTTTATAAGAGGAATTCTTATCATCATGTGGGGTGATTTCCGTTCCGGCTTATATACTTAACATTCTTTTTTAATGAACCAAAATATTGTCGATTTTTACCCCCAAAACAAAAATACTGTATCTAAAGTATTTTGCTTCAGATACAGTCGATTCATTTTCCTTATTGAATAATGCCACAAGCAATTCTAGCACCAGAATTACCGGAAGGATCTGTTTTATAATCATCCTCAGATTCATGAATGATTAATGTAGTACCTCCATCACGTAACAATGAGTTAGCCGCATTTTTTTCTAATGTTTGTCCTTCAGCTAAGAAAGTCATATCTACTTTACCATCTTCTCCAACTTCTAAATTCGGAAGATCCCCTAAATGGTATCCCTTAGGATTAAGCTTCCCATGCTCTTTATGCGTCGGATTAAAATGCGGACCTGCTGATTCAAATGTTGGTGGTTCACACTTCCCAACTGCATGGATATGAATGCCGTGAGTTCCGGGTGGCAATCCTGATAGCGCGAGTGTCACCTTAACCCCATTATCCTCTTCCTCAAAATATGCATTGCCATAGCTTTCATTATTTTTACCAATTACTTTCGCAGTTGCAGTTGGTCCTGAACTTGCGTTAACTGCCACTTTTTGCTCCTTCTTTTCAAAGAAGCTACAACCACCGACAAATACTAATAAAGAAATAATTATTAAGCTCATTTTTTTCATAAAAATACCTCCTCTATTTCAGATGGTTGCCAACATTCCTTCCACTTATGCAATTTCGCTGAGAATTTTGTGAATTGTTGGTTACAAAGTAAACTTTGTACACTTAGCTTTTTATCAATGTTGATTCTTAAAACAATGCAAAATAAAAGGATATCTCCAATCTTAGAGATACCCTACAACTAACATTAATTTAAAATTTTTACAGTTACATTTTTGACGCCCCACTGACGAGCTTGTCCCTCGGTAGGAATAAATACATCAATTTTATTACCTTTTATCGCTCCGCCCGTATCTGCTGCGATTGCTTCTCCGTAACCTTCAACCCAAACTCTTGTACCAAGAGGAATTACACGCGGATCTACAGCAATTACCTTTAAGTTCGGATTCGCTCTGATATCTGTTCCATTCGCTGTCACCCCTGAACACCCTTCACAATACGCTGTATAGGCAGTTGCTCGCATTGTTAACGTTTTGCCCGTATTCGTTGGAGCACTCACTGTGTTTGTGCTTGATGTCGTTACTTTCTTTTTACTTGGTGTCGTTGCTACCTTTTTAGTTTTGCTTTCGGCAGTTTTAGGTTTTGCCGCGGATGCTTTAATAGCTAATGTTTCACCTACATAAATTAAATCAGATGGGAGATTATTCCATTCCTTTAATTCTTGCACTGACACTCCGTTTATACGAGCAATTGTAAATAATGTATCCCCAGCCTCGACGAAATGTTGATCTTTCAACGATTTATCAATTTTTGGCTCAACTACATTTAAATTTTGCTCTGGATAAAACCATGTCGAGTCTGTCTCATCCAGTGGCTCATAATCTCCTAAAGTTAAATTGTAAATTTTTGAGACTCCCCATAACATATCGAATGGCCTAAAAGAAATTGTGTCCTTAGCAAAGGATGGGCTGGCACATACACCTAATCCCAAGATGAATGTTACAGCTAAAGCTAAAGCTTGTTTTTTCATATTTAAAAACCTCCGTATTTTAATATGTTGCAATCTGCTGCTAGCACACTAGAGTTAGGCTCTTTTATGCAAACATGCTAGAGAATGCAATTAATAACTCAGGACTAATGAACCTGATATTACGAATTATTACTATAAAGGAGGAAAAATATACAATATTGAATATATTTTTGGTAAAACAAACAATTTTACGAAGAAAATCGCAACACTATTTGCAATTTTTACATATTGGAAAATTAGTGTTTTTATTCGATAATATGGTAAAGGGGAATGTTGGATGGAAGTTAATAAAATGAAAACTTTACAAATGAGTGTTATGCAATATCCACTCAATCTAAATACTGCAGCTGCTACCGAATTATTAAAAGATCAACCATAGCAGCAAGTAGCTATACATCCACATATGGGGTCAGTCATTGATATTTCAATTTAACCTACTTCACTACTTATCAATTATGCCTTGTCATAATTGTAGCTTTCGCTACAGAAAACATTTGCTCCAAAGAAGTTAAAATTAATATTCGAAAGTTGGTGCCCTTTTTTGATTAGAGTGATAGTAATGGATGATGAGCCATTAGCTCTTTTAAACTTGGAGAAAAAGTTAAAGGAATTTAATTCAATAGAGATCATTAAATCTTTTACAACGACAAAAGATTTGCTGGCAGAGGGACCGAGCTTGGATTTTCAAGTAGCATTTTTAGATGTTGAAATGCCTAACTTGAACGGTTTAGAGATTGCGCGTCTAATAAAAGAATGGAACAAGAATATTTTTATTGTATTTGTCACTGCGTATCGGGACTATGCTGTCCAGGCATTTGAAATATACTCCATTGACTATTTACTAAAACCTATTTCAAAGGCTCGTCTAGAAACAACTATTAACAGAATCCAAGAGCTCCTTCACCTGGAAAATAAATCAACTCCTATACAAATACGAAATAAACCCGCGCTTACAATACAATGCTTTGGAGGATTCGTTGTTTTACACAATAACAAAGCCGTCCATTGGAGAACGCTTAAAACAAAAGAATTATTTGCCTATCTTTTTTCTAACCTAAATAGCCAAGTACCTCGCGATTCAATCATCGATGCTTTATGGGCAGATACAGAATTTAAAAAGGCAAGGGTACAGCTTCATACAACAGTTTCCTATCTACGCACTACTCTTTCAGCATTGGGCTATTCAGAAGTCATACAGTATACAAATGGCTGCTATATTTTGCAACTAGAGGCGTTTCAATGTGATGTCCATGACTTAGAGCATATTTTAAATGCTAAAGCAGAGACTGGAAAGATTAATGTAGAGATGGCTGAGTCATTAATTCAAAGCTACCAAGGTGAATATATGGCCTCATTAGATTATCCCTGGATTACTAGTAAAGCAAATTTTATGAACAACAAATTTACTCTTTTACTTCATGATTTAGTAGAGCATTATACAGCAATACATGATGTTAAAAAACGAGAGCAAATTTTACTTTTAACGATAGAACATAATCCATATTCCGATAAAACTATACAACAGCTAATAAAGCACTATTTAGAAGTCGATAATCGAGCAAGTGCAATAAAGGTTTACAATACTTTTAAGAATACCTTGTTAGCGGATCTCAATATTTTACCAGAACAAGAAACGACTGAGCTATTTAACACTATATCTGTCGAAAATCTATAAAAGGCATCGAGAAGATTACTCTCGATGCCTTTTAGCTATGTATTCATTTCACCAGTAATGAAGATCGACCGTCTTACTACTATAGCATGGGGTTGATTTCAGTTTTTTGTAGCTGCCGCTTCGCTTTCGCACAGAAAACATTTGTAGCTGCCGCTTCGCTGGCATTGCTCGCTCTAGGGTCTCAGACCAACACAAAGTTGGTTCACAGGACGTGATAGTTTTAGCCTTCGTTCCTCTATTGGAGATTTATTTGATAGTTTTTTCAGACAATTCTTCAACGACACAGATACAATTCCTCCCTGACTGCTTCGCCTTATATAGTGCCTGATCAGCAATTGTAATGATTTGATTAGCCGTTTTAATATTAGCTGTAAATGATGTAATGCCAGCAGACATCGTTACAGGTCTTCCACATGCAGTATCTAACATGGCCTGCTTAATGCGTAAATTCTCCGCTATTTCTAAAGCTACATCTATTGTCGTGGATGGTAATATCACCAAAAACTCTTCTCCACCATATCGAAAGCACATTCCTTGTCTCTCTATGTTCTCCTGCATATGACCCGCGAAAGCTTTTAAAACTTCATCCCCTACAGTATGACCATAAGTATCATTTATACTTTTAAAGTCATCTAAATCTATTAAAACTATTGAGTGCGGCACTTTATTAATAATTAACTCATTTAAAATTTGATCCATTCTTCTACGGTTGGGGATTCCTGTTAATGCGTCTAAGTTCAGTTGGTTAGTTAAATCAAATATTCTGTTTCTCGAACTAATAACCATGTTTTGCACTACTTTTTTTAATGAATGTGCTTCGTAATACCAGCCATTAATTTCTTCAAGTTTCTGTACTTCTTCTCTCTCTACACTAATAAAAAGTTGTTTTAAAGGTCGTGCAATTTTGAAAGCAAGCCATACAGCTAATACAAGTACTGCGACTAACCATAATAGTAAAGGCATGAGTATACTTTTTATGAATGCGCTAAAAGAAACTACTCTTTCATCAAGTAACTTATCAACCACTTGCACCATATAAGGTTCGATTGATTGATCTCGATTTGGTTCCCTCAGTTTCTCTTGTACGTAGCTCTCCGTGATTCTCGAAACTTCCTTCACGTAATTTTCCTGCATGACAATATTATTTTGCATAAGGATGTCGTTAAAATTTTGATAACCACTCCAAATACTAACACTAGAAGTCGCCAGTACTATCATTACCGTCATACTAACAATAACAAACGATAACTTAAACTTGAATTTACCCACAATAGATCATTTCTCCCATTGAGATTTTATTCCTTCATCATACGTCACGCCTCTTAAAAAAAACTTAAAAAGAACTTAGTATTTGCAAAAATATGTATTAAAATGTGCATTCCACTCTAGAAAGGAAATAGGACACTCGCCTCCTCAAATGCCGCCATACCAACACTCCCTACTCACTCAGTCATATTTTTATGAAAATATTGCTTTATAATTAATCGATAAAAAGTTTTTGTTGATATGTTGGTTGTAGCGGAGAAAACGGCTCTCACTTGCCACAAGCAGCCTATAGCGGAAAACAACTTCCCTAATACTTTCTGACCAGTTCGAAAGTACCACTTATCCATTATGCTTTGGCACAAAGTTATGGCGTTGGGATTAATCTAGGTGTACGTAATACAGATTTACGCCTTGACCCCACAGAGGTGACAAATCAACATATTAAACGAAGGAACAACTGTCACCTTCCAAATTCAAGAAAAATAGTTACTTACTATTAACAGAGCCACCACCTTCCCAATTGAGTTTGTAGTGGCTCTTCTCTATAATTTCAAGTTACAATTATTATATTGATGTAGATATTTTAAGGTATTTCCAAAAATATACACTATGTAGATAAGTTGATTAGAGTGAAGACTGGGCGCCCTCTCGAGAATGAGCTTCACAGATGAGACCCTGGAGCGAGCGCAGAGAGAGTGTGAAGCGGCTCATCGGACGCCCCCAGGAAGCTTTGCTCTGTGCGAAAGCGAAGCGGCAGCTACAAATGTTTTTTCTGTGCGAAAGCAAAGCGGCAGCAACAAAGCGTCCAGTCGGAACGGGAATCACCCCTACGTTATGGTGACGGGCTATATTTATGGTTTTTTAAAAATTAGGGTACATTAATAGTATGTTATTAAAGAAAGGTCGATACTATGTACAAAATATACATAATAGAAGATGATCCCAATATTTTAAAGATTATTGTGGAGCATTTATCAAAATATCAATTTGAATGTTATACCGTTCAACAATTTAATCATATAGTAGAGGAATTTCAAGCTATTCAACCTCATCTCGTTGTAATGGACATTAATCTCCCAACCTATGATGGGTACTTTTGGTCGCGCAAAATCCGTCAGCTATCCAAATGCCCGATTATCATTGTATCTGCTCGTGTGAATGATATCGATCAAGTGCATGGGATTGAAAATGGTGCGGATGATTTTATCACTAAACCCTTTTCACTAGATGTGCTTATGGCAAAAGTGAATGGGCTTATTCGTCGTACATACGGAGAATATGCTTCCTCCAAGTCTAATTCAATATCCATTACTAATACAACGTTAAATTCAAATACCGTTCGACTTTACACTGAGAAACACGAGAGCTTGTTAACGTTAAAAGAGATGCAGCTTAGCAAATTACTATTTGAAGCTTATCCTAATGTTGTTCCTCGTCAAAAATTGTTAAGTGCCATTTGGGATGATGAATCCTTCGTTGAAGAAAACACTTTATCTGTTAATATTGGCCGATTACGTAAAAAATTCGAGGCTATCCAATCTAGACTAGAAATTAAAACAATTCGTGGGCTTGGTTATCAATTAGTGGAGGCAGAAGAATGAAGCTGTTCTTTCGAGATCATGTAAGTGTCATCATTCTTTATTGTGTAAGCTTTCTATTATTACCTTGGATCATTCAGTCATTAGATGATTTATCTTCACACTATTTTTATTTTATCTTTCTCGTTAGCTTCCTATTTACTATTTGGCTGATTGGACGTTATTATCGCAGAAAAAAACTATATGCTCATTTACAGAACAACACTTTAACAAGCAATGACCTCCATCTGTATGAACCACAGGCTATGATTGAGCAAGCCTACAGTGAAAAACTACGACAAATGCAATATTTATACTTAACACAGCAGCAACATTTAGAGAGGCAAGGAAAAGAAAAACAGCTTGTTCTTTCACATTTTGCCCATCAAATGAAAACGCCATTGTCAGTTATTCAACTGATTATCCAATCTAACGCAAATAGCCCATCCGAGCATTTGCAAACAATTAATCTAGAGTGCGATAAGCTGACGTTTACTCTTAATCAGCTACTAACCTATGAACGTACGTCCAATCTTGTGGCTGATTTAAAAATAGAACCACTCTCATTAAAAGAACTTATTAAGGAAGTTGTGAACGATTTAAAGGATTATTTCATTGCCAAAGAAGTTTTTCCAAAAGTGATGCTTGTTGAAAACACTATTATTTATTCAGATCGAAAATGGTTAAAAATTGTGCTTTATCAAATTATCAATAACGCCATTAAATACGGAGATTCTGAAAGCTCTATTCAAATTATTTATGACGAAGTTACTTTACGAATTCAAAATTATGGAGATACGATTCCGGAGAGTGAAATTTCACGTGTCTTTGATTTATTTTATACAGGTGTGAAAGGAAGAACGAACGGTGAGGCAACAGGTATAGGCTTGTATTTAGTAAAAAAGATTTTAACCGAATTAGAACACCCTTTTACTTTACAGTCTCATGAGTGCGTCACTACCTTCTCCATAGATTTTTCAAATAGCGTGAAAAAATCATGATTGTAAGTTCGTAATATGACAACTTTGTCATATTGACGTCATTTATCCAAATAGGTAAAATGCTGCTCCTTCTTTATACTTAAGCTATTCAATCGAAGTAAGGGAGTTGTTCAAAGATGGGAAAATCAATCCTACAAGTGACCAATTTGCAAAAAGAATATATCGGAGAAATCACATATAAGGCATTGAATGGCATAGATTTCCAACTTAGTGAGAACGAATTCGTAGCCGTTATGGGGCCTTCAGGAAGTGGGAAAACTACATTTTTAAATAGCATATCAACAATCGATCGCCCTACTGTTGGTGAAATTCTTATAAATGGTAGAAATCCATATTCATTAGATGATGAAGAGCTTGCAAAGTTTCGCCGTTCAGAATTAGGTTTTGTATTTCAAGATTTTAATCTTGTACACACATTAACGGTAAAAGAAAATATTTTATTACCGTTAACTTTAGATAGTTTACCTGCCGATAAAATGCAGCATCAACTTAAACATATATCTCAATTTCTCGGAATTGAAGAGCTTCTGTCAAAACGAATTTACGAAATTTCTGGTGGGCAAAAACAACGTGTAGCTATTGCTCGTGCGGTTATTCACGAACCGAGTTTATTGTTGGCAGATGAGCCTACAGGAAATCTCGATTCAAAAGCAGTAAATGATGTTATGAACTTATTTAGTTCTATTCATACAGAACTGAAAACTTCCATTTTAATGGTGACACATGATCCTTATGTAGCAAGTTTCGCAAATCGTATTATTTTCATTAAGGATGGTAAATTATATAACGAAATTCATCGTGGTCATAATCGTAAACAATTTTACCAGGAAATCATGGACACACTTGCTTTTTTAGGTGGTGGACAGCATGAGCTTTAATCATATCGTTATTCAAAATATTTTACGTGATAAATGGACTTACGTTTCGTATTTCCTTAGCAGTATGTTCTCTATCATTATTTTCTTTCTATTTTCAGTTATTGTATTTCATCCAAGTCTTACAAATTTAGATCCCGACTCAACACTCGGCCTTGCATTAATGTTAGCAAGTTTGCTCGTCTATTTGTTTTCGTTTATTTATATTGCCTATTCCATCATGGCCTTTTTAAAGAAGAAAACAAAAACACTAGGTATTTTTATGATTACTGGTGCATCCATGAAACAAATTCGTACGCTCGTTTTTCGTGAAAATATTCTTATCGGTGTATTGGCGATTATTACAGCAGTCATTCTTGGGCTTGTCATTTCGCCTCTCTTTTTAATGGGTGCCAAAGTTGTTTTAAATGCAGAAACTTTCAGTATGTATGTCCCTATTAAAGCAATCATGTTAACTATTGGTTTATTCCTTGTATTATTCATTGTTATTTCAAAAGTAATGACAAGATTTATTAATAAAGAAGCTTCCATTCAACTATTAAAAAGTGATGTTGTCATCGAGAAATCGATAAAACCACATTATCTTTTATTATTCATAAGTATTATGATTTCCATTGGTTTAGGTTGTTTTTTAAATACAGAATATGATATTGGCGGTAGTCTTTTCTATGTAGCTTTTTTCGCAAGTGTTCTTTGTACAATATATTTAATCATCTCACAAGGGATGCGCTTCCTGCTAAAGGCTTTTGAGAGATCGTCAGCCTATATGAAACAAACAAATATGCTACTTGCTTCTAATCTGAATGCAAAAATGAAATCACATGCAAATATGCTATTTTTAATCACTATTTTATTAAGCGGTGTATTTTTATGTACAAGCATTTTATTTAGTTCTTACTACAATGTTGAAAAGGATAGCGAGGCAAATTATCCATACAGTTTTCAGTATATTGCCGCTCCTAAGGCTAGTCCAAGTAAAGTAGAAGCTGATATTGAAAATATTGAAAAACAATTATCCACAGTGGATTCACAAAATTATTTTATTGAGTTCAAATCGAATGAAGAACGTAGAATTGGCTATATGTCAATTTCCGATTATAACTTGTTACAAAATGAAAAGGTTAGCTTACGTGCAAATGAATTTATAGCAGTTGCAGGCAATCGTAAAACATTACCAATTACTAATGTAAGTGATGACAAATATCTAAAGCAATTTAAGCTTGCATCTGTAAATGAAAAAAATCTATTAACAACAGGTTTCCAACAAACGTATTTTATTGTGCCCGATGAAGTTTATAACAACATCAAATACCCTGTCTACAAAACCTATTTATTTGAGTTAGACAATTGGACGGCACATACAGCTTTAGCAAAAAAAATTATAGAGGATTTCCCACATATATATGAGGAACGTTATGTAACTTCAAAAATCGAATTGTATAACGCAGAGATGTTCATAAAAAGTGTTATGTTCTTTATCGGCTCTATGTTGAGCTTGATTTTCTTAAGTGCAGCTATGAGCATACTCTACTTCTATTTACAAACGACACTTCTTCAGGAAAAAGAAAAGTATGCAGGTATACGAAAACTTGGGCTATCTAAACAAGAGTTATTCACTGTTGTTTCTAAAGAGTTGGCAATCCTTATATTTGTACCATTCACGATAGCTATTACGATGTTATGCGCTACATTATTTGCCATGCGAACAATGGTTTCAGCAGCATTTTTACAAGTTTCAATGATGAGCTCTTTATGCTTCTTTGCCCTGTTCTTCGTTAGTTTTATATTTATTCGCAAAAGTTATTTCAAACGCTTGCTTAGCAATTGATAAAAAAGTCCGCACTCCTCTTTAGGGTGCGGATTTTCATAGTGTTGAAAAACAAAATTAAAGATGATCTTTGAGAATGTTGTGGCGCATTGAGTGAGGGTGGGTTCCTTTCCGGATAAGAGCCACAGATGAGAACCTGCAGCGACAATGTTACTGTAGCGAAAGCGAAGCGGCAGCTACAAAGGCCCAGTCGGAACGGACACGTTATGGTAATGAGCCAGCTTCTTACCAAAGTACAGGCTTTGCTACCATTAGCCATAACATAACTAGCAATAATAAAATGTACATCCATGCTTTGCGATGTAACAATGAAGCAAATTTTTGCTGGTCATAGGCGGGTGTATTAAATGTCTGTAAAGTCGGTTTGAACGCTCTTGCTAAAAAAACAATGGAGGCCAACATCACAAGAAATGTTAGAACAATCCACGAGGTACTCCAATAATAACCCGCATGCCACATTAATAAAATACCAGATGCAACAAGAACATGCCCCGAGTGCTTGACGATCGTAATTGCTCCTTTAAAAGCCTCAATATATGGTGACATTTCATTATGAGATGCTGTACGCATTTTCTTAACAATTGTTAAAACAACGAACAAAGGCCCAATCGAAAGAATGGCACTTAAAATATGTATGTAAAGAAGAAGTGTATAAATCGAAATCATGGTGCAAACTCCTTTTTATCTTTTTTCAGCAATTATTTTATGTAGCGAAAGCGAAGCGGCAGATACAAATGTTTAAAACGGCAACGGCAAATGTCTCCCACCTATATATATGGTGAGATAAATGTGAGTATCAGTTACTTACATTATGCCGAGGCATTATTTATTTAGTTCCCCTCATTATAGCACCAACATAGGCGTGCTTTAGCGTCAATTGTGAATCCTTTGTAAACGCAAAATGAATCATTGTTAAATTGTTTGAAATTTGCACAAAGAGGGTATGGATTATAGTAACATGCACATATAAACCAAAAAGGAGTGATTTTTATAGGAATTCATCAATTTTTTACAAGCCTTAACGATTTAGAGCGTATTATTCGTTGCCCTGGTCGCTTCAAATTTGAAGAGCACAATGTGGCGGCTCACTCTTGGAAGGTATCGCAGTATGCGATGTTCTTCGCCACACTTGAAGAAATGAACGGAGCTACAATCAATTGGAAATCATTATATGAAAAAACCATTAACCACGACTTTGCTGAAGTATTTATCGGCGATATTAAAACACCGGTAAAGCATGCTAGCCCAGAGCTTAAACAAATGCTTGCACACGTGGAAGAAAAAATGATGGAGAAATTTATTATTGATGAGATTCCACAAGAGTTTCAGGCCGTCTTCTTTGAGCGTATGAAAGAAGGTAAGGATAAAACTATAGAGGGTCGCCTACTTGAATTTGCTGATAAGCTTGACCAATTTTACGAAGCCTTTGCTGAGTTAAAACGTGGAAACACAGATAAAGAATTCGTGCATATGTATCAATCAGCCCTTTCCAAGATTTTAACTATTCCTCTTGAAGCGTCAGTTCACTATTTCCGTACTGAAATTCTAAAGGATGCTGTGAAGGAAAAAACACATATCGATATTCAAGCTTTGACTAATGAAGTATTAACATCAAATTAATAGTGTGCATGTAAGTTTTCCGAACGAATTAACTCACGGAAGGCTTTTTTTATTTTCTCAAAAAAGTCGTATAATGGAAGGAGATCGATTGGAGGGAAGCTTTTGTCACAGAATTGTTCAATTGTAGAGGATTTATTACCTTTGTATAAAAAACAAGTGCTCCAAGCAACTACTGTAGAATTTGTCGAACAACATTTAACTACTTGTGAGCATTGTCAGCAGCTCGCTACTTCAAAGCAATCTCTTGGCTATCATTTATTAATGAAAAGAACGATAACGCTTTTCCATCTTGTTTTTATCGTACTATCCTTTATGTTTGCTATTAACTCTTCCTTACTTGGCAATCAAACAAGCTTTGCTATATCTTACGCGATTTTCGGCTGTCTTACTTATTTCTTTTACAAAAATATTTGGATTGTTTTTGCCATCAGCTCGGTACCTGTTTTCGTATGGGCTATTATTAACAATATCCATAATTCACTCTATGTCACCCACTACTCCTTAACGGAAATTGGTACGCTGTTAATTGGCGCTAGCTTCATAGCCATTCTACATACTATTTTTGCACTATTCGGTGCTGCTTTTGCAATTCTATTTCGTAGGTTTACAAAATAATGTTACACCAGTAGAAAGAAGTTGTCTCAATGCAACTGAGACAACTTCTTTTATCACCAATTATACCCATTCATAAGTTCAACATCCCCTAGTATTTCATTAGATATACCTTCTAGCTTGAAGCATCCATAGTTGCTTTGCCGGCCATGTCATACATCCACCTGAAGCTTTATTTTTATTCAGTCGGTGATTAGACACCAACTAAATAAAAATAAAAAAGAGTCGATTTTAAATAGCTTCCAAACCTAGTTGGAGTACCTCATTTCACGACTCTTTTTTCAGTAATTATGCCTTTTTTACGAACTCTGACTTCAATTTCATGGCACCAAAGCCATCGATTTTACAATCAATATTGTGATCGCCTTCAACGAGACGAATGCTTTTCACCTTTGTCCCAATTTTTAGCGTCGAAGAACTTCCTTTAACCTTTAAATCCTTAATAATTGTAACAGAATCACCGTCTGCAAGTAGATTGCCATGAGCATCCTTTACGATTAACGTATCTGTCTCCTGTTCCGTGACATCAGTGCTCCACTCATGCGCACATTCTGGACATACAAAGTTTGTTCCGTCCTCATATGTGTATTCAGAATTACATTTTGGACAATTTGGATAAGCTGCCATTTCTGCTTCCTCCTTAGACTTTATTGCTAGGTAAACCCTATATATTCTCCTATCTTTACATACTTAGCCCTATTAAGTAAAGAATGTTCGTATTTTTCGTTCGTATTTGTGAAAAATATTTGAATCTGTTAAATGCTTTTGGAGATATTTCATTCTGGATATTCATGAATTGGGACACTCACCCATTGACTTTTTTGTACAAACCATCTTACTTGCAAGTTTGTTTAACATGCCTTATTATATCCTTAAAGGCTGCATTGTTCGTATAATATTAAGTTTTAACCTTTAAGCTGTAAAAGGGAGTTTTATTATTGGAGTTGGAATGACGGGCCTCACACTAAGGTGCATGAGGATAAGCAGGAAAGCTTCTGCGAACACCCACTTTGAGGAGTGGTGGTTTAAAACTTTCTATAATAACTACGGCATACGCGGCTTTTTAATTTAATCATACAGCCACACGGCTTTGAAGCATTTCTCTCATAGTGAAAACTATGGGAGATTTTTTGTTTGGGCAACTTTGGGAGAAAGTTGGGAGAGATAAGTTTTCATTCTATGGTTTATATTTATCACGGTACCACAAAAGCTAGAACATCAACCAAAGGTAAAATAATAAACATCATATCCTCCTGGAATTCCTGTCAAGAAAAACAATATTTATTACTGCTATTCGTTAATATTAAGTATCTTGTAATAAGCAAAAATGATGGTGGGATCCAATTCCAAAAAGGATACTTCCAGCAGCTAAGAAATTATTTGTATAACCTTCAATGACAATTAGGTATTGAGAAGTGTCCATCCCACCTTGTGTAACTATCCGATATTCAGCAAGTGATAATCCCATATCAACACTGAGAAATAACAATATAAAACCAATTGCAGTTATTACAGAACCTAAAGAAATTAAACCTTTTAATTTATTTTTTGTCATTACTCTTCCTCCTATCTATTCTTTCACTAAACTGCCCCGTTGGTACAAGAAGAAAAAAGATGCTCCGCTGCAACATCTTGTTTAACTTTTACACTCCGTTAGCCATCCATGTAGCGCAAAAACCAGCGCTACACCACAGAAAATGAAAGATGATTAAGTTCTTTCATGGGAGTTGAAGAAGAAAAGTGAAGGTTATTCAACAATCACGCCCGATTGTGTTGCTTTAAAATAAGGATTGATCAAAAATTCTTCACAAGCCAGCATTTTACGATAAATAAAAAGAATCCATTTTGAAAAAAGATTGATCAAAATGGATTCTTATCCCTCAAATTTAAGGTTGATTTTTATAAAAAAAGATCGATTATTTTCTACCAATAGGCTTTGGATCTACAGGTTTTTCTGGTTACTCTGGCCCTTCAGGTGTTGTCTCTATTGCTACTGGTGAGGATTTCCGTCTCTTAGAACAAAAGCAGTTTTACTTTCCACACCTGTAGCAGATATAGACTTTATACCATATGTGTATACTTTACTATTATTTGCAATAGTGTCTACATAAACAGTATTACCTTGTGTGTTATAAACCACGTCTACTATATTTTTAACGTCTTCATATGATCCTTCTTTTGTTCCATCAAATCGGTATATTACATATTTCCTTGGTTGAGTACTATTTTCATCTGTAATAGTAAGCTTCATGCCGAAAGACTCTTTACTCAATTTAACATCAGTTGGACATAAAGGTATTGCAGAGCCTTTCCAATAAATTGTAGGTGTTAAAGCTTTATAATTGTATAGTTGCTGATTTAGATAAGAAGCATATCCAAGAGCGTTATTGTTAATACTTCTTAGAGAAAAATGCATTTGTCCTTGAGCATTTTTATTTGCTCTGTTGGCGATTACTTGGCTGATAAGTTCTGTCTTATTATTCCATGCAGTATCAGAATCATTTCCAACTTTATGATTGGCCATGCCAATATATAAATTAACAGGATGGACTTTTGCGTACGTTTGAACTTCTTTTCCCCACCAATCTAATAAAACAGAGTAATTTGCTGCTTTATAATTTCTGGACCAATAAATTTGAGGCGCAATATAATCGATACTTCCATCTTTAATCCACTGTCTTGTATCAGCATAAAGATCATCATAGTTACTCATTCCATTCGTGTTACTACCAGTAGAATCTTGCCCTTTGTTTCGCCAAATTCCAAACGGAGATATTCCATATTGAACATGGGGTTTAATTGCCTTAATGCTTGCATAAACCTTTTTTACTAATTGATTAACATTATTTCTGCGCCAGTCTTCAATATTCTTGAATGAGCCACCATACTTTTTAAAAGTTTGTTGATCTTGAAAAGTCTCTCCTTTTATTTTATAAGGGTAGAAGTAATCATCCATATGTACAGCGTCGATATCATAGTTGCTTACTAATTCTTCTATAGTTGATAATAAGTAATTTTGAACTTCCGGCAAACCAGGATTTAAATAGTATTGTTTACCATATTTCACTACCCAATTAGAATTTTTACGGGCTACATTATCGGCAGCAAGATTATTCAAAGATTGCGAAGGCATAGTGACCCTATATGGGTTTACCCAAGCATGAAGTTCTAATCCACGCTTATGTGCTTCGTCCAGCATTATTTGCAATGGATCAAAACCCGGATTGGTCCCTTGTTTATTGCCTGTTATATACGATGACCATGGAGCAAGCTTAGACGGGTACAGTGCATCATTTAATGGCTTAACTTGAAAAATAACTGCATTAAAGTTATCAGCTTTTAATTTGTCTAAGGTACTTTGAACCCATTGAGTATATTGGGTTTTACTCATACCTGCCTTCATATCAATATTAGATACTGTTGCAATCCAGGCTGCACGCATTTCATTTTGAGGTAGTGAATTTGCTGTAGCCTTTTGATTTGTAAAACCAGGGATAAGTAAAAGTAAAACAAAAAAAGTTACTAAGCACTTTCCAAAAAAATTTTTAAACATAAATAATGAAATCTCTCCTTTTAATTGTCAGCTATTAAAACCTAGCTGTTACTATAATCTAAGTAAATACCATTTCAGCCTATTCTATAAAAGTAGGAACTGATTTATCCTTCCAAAAAGTGTCTTACAGTAATTAGGTCTGTAGCATTTTGTCGGCAGGACCCTCTAGTGGTAATTTCAATTGTTTGCGAAGCTCGTTGGAAAATTTTATTCTATTTTCTTCGCTCACTATATAATACCACAAATCTCCAATCATTCTCCCTTCACCGGTAATTTCCATTTATTTAAATTCTTGAAGCCAATTTTATGATAGCGTTGCAATTATTTGGTCAATTGTTAAGTTCGTTTGATAAAGTGGACCATACGGTGGAAGGATTGGAAGAAATTCTTCATAAGATAAACATCAGTTTTAACATAAATGTCCAATAAAAAAATCATCTCAAAGGATAACTAAAGAGATGATTTTTATCAAACTTTATTACAAATTATCAATCTTTATTATAAACGTTCAATCTTTTTTACAAAGCTACAGATTGTTGAATAAACAACTGCATAATGTCTACGTATTGTTCAATAAACTACATAACAATTATGAAACTATCTTCTACTTTCCTCGTATATTAACTAAGTCAACTAATTCTCGAGGTGATAATAATGTACGAATACAATTTCGTTAAAGTGGAACTAAATGCTTGGGGTAGTAAACCAAAAGAAGATTATCAAAATATAATTCACCAATACGCATCTGACGGATGGAGATTTGTTCAAATTTTTGCTCCTTCAACTAAAGGATATGGTTCCGCAGCCTATTTTGAATTAATTTTCGAGAGACCCCTTAATTAGATTTGAGGGGTATTTCTATTTTTGGGAACATAATGTAGAATTCTGTTTACTTAAACTCATCAGCTTTTTATCACTGAACAGTTTTGTTCTTAAATAGACTAAACTAATAAGAGGATAATATGTTCAATATATGAGCATATATCCTCTTTTTCAATACATATTAGATTTATTAACTCGGTTTAAAAATATTAGTCTAATATGTATATAATATAAGTGAACGTACATTTGTTTTTGTGGTGATTATATTCCATATCGAAATATAATCTGTTAGAAAATGAGCGTTACTATTACTTTTTAGGGGGGAAGTGCTATGAGAGTTCAGGAGGTTATTTTAGAAAATAACATTAAGCGATATATATTACTCGACCAAGAAGGAATTCCCGTACTAGTAGCCATGAAATACATAAAGTATTTAGATAAGACGGGGAAAAGCTCTAATACGCAGAAATCGTATTGTTATTCCTTAAAGCATTTTTTTACCTATTTGAAAGAAGTGAACAAAGATTATAAACATATTCGATTAGAGGATTTGGTGGACTTTGTTGGGTGGTTAAGAAGTCCTTACGGAAATTCCAAAGTCGCTCCGATTAAACAAGAAATAGCAATACGAGCAGAAACAACTGTTAACCATACCATCACAGTTATAGCAAACTTTTATGACTATTTATTTCGAAATGAAGAAGTACAAAATGATATGATGGAAAAGTTAATGAAACAAGTGTTCACTGGAGGTAACACACGTTACAAAAGCTTCTTACACCATATTACTAAAGATAAGCCCTCCGCAAGAAACGTACTTAAATTAAATGAACCACGTAAAAAAGTAAATACACTAACGAAGGAACAAGTACAACAAGTATTGCAAGCAACTACGAATATCCGAGATAAGTTCCTGATTCAATTGTTATATGAAACGGGATTTCGTATTGGAGAAGCTCTCGCTCTTTTCATGGAGGATTTCATTTTTGATTATGGCAAGGGACATCGAATTCGTTTAGTGGATCGAGGGGAATTAGAAAATGGTGCGATGTTAAAGACTGGTGAACGAGAAATTTATGTTTCACAGTCCTTAATGGATTTATATGACGATTATTTGTATGAAGTCCTTGATGAATTAGAATTGGATACAAACTTTGTTTTTGTAAAAATGCGAGGAAAAGATGTGGGAAAACCGATGGAATATTGGAACGTAGAATCCCTATTTAAGCGTTTAAAAAAGAAAACAGGGATAAATCTACACCCTCACCTATTTCGGCATACACACGCTACAATTTACTATCAGCAAACAAAGGATATCAAACAAGTGCAAGAACGATTAGGACACGCTCATATCCAAACAACAATGAACTTATATTTACATCCTTCTGACGAAGATATTCGAGAAGATTGGAATAAGGCACAACCTGCATTTAACCTAAAGAAAAATGACTAAAAGGAGTGACTTGGATGAAGCAAATGAAGATTATTGGATCAGAAGAAATAGGATTTCATGAAGGCTTAGAAAATGAACTTTCAACTTATTTTGATAAAGTAATACACGAGGATGGCTCGGTTTTAGTTGAACAAATAAGTAATCCCTATTTCCTCGTCAATGACAAATGGAAAATCAATGATATAGGTAAAATTAAACAATTTAAAGAAGAGGTAGAGAACTATAAGCATTCAAACCAAAATGTTCATTTTCGATTCAATAATCCTTTGGTTAACTTAGAAGTGAAATATGTCTATTACCAACATTTATTTAACGATTTTTGGTCAATCACGTATGCCTTTGTAAATCAACCGCCATTAAGACGAGTGACGGAGTTCATAAACGAAAAGTACCCCAAACTATCATCAATGTTGGAATTGGATATTGAAAAAGCAGAACGAGAGTATATATTTTGGTTGAATGAAAAAGGAATCCAAACTCAACAAATAAGAAGAAGGAAGCTCCAGAAAGACGATATAGGTAAATCTCCCGTTGCACGTTTTCTAAGAACTATTTATACAGCCCTTTCGCAATACACAGATAAACGAGAAGAGTGGGAAAAGGATAGATGGGATGTTCGTCATTTACATGATAGATACGGTATTAATTATAATAAAAGCAAATACCAATATTATATTGATTTCTCAAAGATTCCCACTACCATTCGTGAGCAAGTCAAAAAGTATTTTAAGCAACGATTACTTAGTAAAAATAAATTCGCATGGGGTACAGCATTAAATTATATACTGTTTTTACCATCTTTTTTTACATTTGTATTTACACTAGAACCAAAATGGAAAGATTTAAAAGCTTTAAAGCGAAATCACATAGAAAAATACATCGAATATCTACATGAATATACTCAAATTCATCTGAAACAAAAGAATGCACACCCTGAAGCATATATATCAATAGCATTAAGCACTATACAAAAATTTCTTGAAGATATTCAACGATATGAGTATGAAATAGCTCCTGAAAAACATGTAAGATTACTGATTTTTCCTGAAGATAAGCCTAAACTACGAGAAAAATCCGCTGACCAAATCGGTTACATTCCGGATTTTGTCTTAGAGCAGCTTTTTTCTCATCTAGATGAATTACATAAAGATATTGTTCCGATTGTTTGGGTGGCATTTAAAACTGGGCTTAGAATATCCGATGCATTAGAACTAACCTTTGACTGCTTAGTTCAACTAAACGGGCAATACTCTATATTAACAGATATAAGAAAAACCTATGTGAAAGAACATCGTATTCCAATTGATGAAGAGTTAGCAGGAATCCTTGCCGTTCTAATCGATAAATCAAAAAAATTTAGTAATCAAGATAATAATCCAAAGGATTATATTTTTGTGCGGTATCGTGGCAAACGAAAAGGACAACCATATGGGCAAAATTGGGTTAATACCGCACTAAATATATTGGCAAAAAAAGTGAATATCACTGACGAAAACGGCAATCTCTTTCATTTCGCGATGCATCAGTTTCGACATACTTATGGAGTGAAAATGATAAATAGTGGTGCAGATATTCTAACTGTTCAAGAGCTTTTAGCTCATGCTTCTCCAGAAATGACAATGCGATACGCTAAACTATTAGATGAAACCAAAAGAGAAGCCTTTAAATCCGCTGTGAAGCAAGGAGTATTCAGCTTCGATTTAAATGGTGAAATTCAAGAAATTAAGGAAGGAGAAGATATACCAATAGATATTTTGGATGCTTTATGGCAAGATCATAAACTAAATGCGATGGATAACCCCTATGGAACGTGCCACGCTCGTTTAAACGGTAATTGTCCTTATATGGAAGAACCTCCTTGTCTAACTTGTGGTGACAACAAAACGCCATGTAAAGACTTAGCGGTAGGTTTTTCAGAATACGATATGCAAAAATATGAGCTGCACATTAATACAACGACAAAAGCAATTGAAATAGCAAAACAAAGAGGAAGAGAAGATATAGCCGAGAAGAACCAAAAGAACTTACGACGATACCAAAATATTTTAACTACCCTTCAAGAAGGAAACGTTATATTCGGTAGACATGAACGGATGAAAAGAAAGTTAGGTGTTAAGAATGACTGAATATGACCGTTCTGCTCATTTAAAAGCAGTTCATGCCCTACGCAAGGCAAACACCTATCAAAAAGTAGATGAAGCCATTAAAAGGCTCATACGCACTAACGAGAATATTAATTTTAATAGTGTTTCTAGTGAAGCTGGTGTATCGAAAGCAACACTTTACAACAATAAGGATATTCGTGAACGAATCGAAACATTAAGACAGCAACAAGCACAAGTACCTTCACCAAAACAAGTGAAGCGAGAAATGAATGAAAATAATAAAGACGCCCTTATTGCATCTCTAAAAAGAAAAAATCAAAAGTTAGAAGAAGAAAACAAGCAATTAAGGGAACAACTGAAAGTTGCTTACGCAGAAGTTTATAAGAAGTTATGAGGGAGGATTCTCCCCTTCTTATTCAACTAACGATGCAGTTTAGTGATATAAGGACTTTGATGATAAAATATACTTATCTTAATGTAGAGAGGTATAAGGGAAATGAATATTATGAAATTTGAGGAAACTGATATTGAAGAAATCGTTTCTTTGTTCTACGAAACAGTTCATTCAGTTAATTTAAAAGATTATTCACAAACAGAATTAGACGCTTGGGCACCAAAGGAAGAAAAAAAATCAAAGATAGATGCTTGGAAGATTTCATTAGGTCAGAACATATCTTTTGTCGCAAAAATTAATGATAAAGTAGTAGGCTTTAGTGATATGACTCATAGCGGGTACCTAGATCGACTGTATATTCATAAAGATTATCAAGGTCAAGGTATAGCTAAGGCTTTAGTTGATAAGCTAGAAGACGAAGCGAAAAAATTAAATCTATTTAAAATCGATACAGATGCAAGTATTACAGCTAAACATTTTTTTGAACATAGAGGTTACAATACTATTTGTTCACAAACTGTTGAACGAGAGGGCGTTAAATTGACTAACTTTAAAATGATAAAAAAAATAGAATCTTAATTTTGGGTGCTTCTTTAACTAACGGGTGCTTTAGTAAAAAAAGGAAAGGGTTCTACATATTAGTCATATCTAATATGTAGAACCCTTTAAATTTCCTATCTTTTTTTTAATTAGGTCTTGATAATGAGGATAATGTGCCTCATTTTTTGCATTACTTTTTATTAGACATTAATAAACTAATCTATTTTACAGCAAATGCTCATTCCTTTTGTGATTTCTTATTGAACAAACCTTCCTCGTTAATTTAATATTCTTCACAATACCACCTAAATATTAAAATAAATATCCAATTTTATTTAAAACTTTTATTCCGTTAAATGGCCTTCAACGAAAACGAGCACTGATTCTTGTTACAGAATCGCGCCCTTTTCTTGAATAATTATAATGACTTAGTAAACAATCTTTTCACATTACATATGGTGACCTGAGAATGCAGCTATTCTACTTTGTGGATAATAGGTTCGCCGGTCCTCCTTTATAGAAAAAATTTTTTTTGACTGATTTAACACTTACCTTTATGTAAGTACCTGTAATAAAAGTGCGTACTTATATATTTTTAGCTTGGACTTTACAATAAAAATGAAATCAGCTTAAGGAGGAAAAAACATTGAAAACTCTTGTTATCATAACGCACCCAAGCTTAGAAACATCTGTTGTTAATAAGCGATGGGTAGAAGAATTAAAAAAATATCCAGATAAATATACTGTGCACGAATTGTATAAGGTATATCCTGATGAGAACATAGATGTGGAAAAAGAACAAAAATTGATTGAAACTCACGGGAACCTTGTTTTCCAATTCCCTGTATATTGGTTCAACTGTCCTCCTCTCTTAAAAAAGTGGATGGATGATGTTTTCCTTTATGGATGGGCTTATGGTTCAAAAGGAGATAAATTAAAGAATCGTAAAGTTGCTTTAGGGGTATCTGCCGGGATCAAAAACGTGGATTATAGTGAAGCTGGAAGATACCATTATACACTTGAACAAGTGTTGCGTCCGTTTGAGACTACAACCATCTATTGTGAAGCAGATTATCGTTCGTTCTTTGCGTTTTATGGAGCAGAATTTGAGCCATCTGTAAGTGAAATAGAAAAAAGCACTCAAGATTATTTAAATTTCATTGATAATATGTAATGGGTAACTTTTATAAAAGTTAAAATAAGAAGTACCTCCTAAACAAGAAGGTACTTCCTTTTTACACTATGTGCTTATTTTGTTACATTCTAGTGCTTGAAAATTATTTTTCTCTCCCCAGTCGCACATCATATCTAACAATGGAATAAGTGAACAACCACGTTCAGATAATGAATATTCAACTTTTGGAGGTATTTGGGGAAATTCTTTGCGTATAATAAGACCATCTTCCTCAAGTTCTTTTAACATAACACTTAGTGTTTTAAAGGGAATAGTCTCAATACATCGCTTCAGCTCATTGAACCTCATAACCTTATTTTCAGACAACCAATACAAAATAATCATTTTATACTTACCACCTATTAAGGATAACGTATATCCAAAACCAGTATTTTTTAGTTCTACGCCAGTCGGAACACAGGTTTCTCTCACAATCCTACTCTCCTTTTAATAAGAATATCCTATCAATATGAATACTTTATAGTAAATTACTATGCAATCTTATCACAAGAATATAAAGTAAGATCACTATAAAATTTTGTTATATCTTTAATTCGAATAAAAATTTTAACAAAACACCCCTGTTAAAAAACTTCTTCTTTCTTCCACAATCTGGCCCGATTGTTGAACACAAGTTAAACATCATTGTTTAACTAACCTGCTTCGTTCGTTGAAGAGATTTTTGAGAGAGTAAATAAAATATCTCATTAAAAAATCGTGTGATTCAAATAACTTATATAATAAAAACCTTCTAAATCTGGTCTAAATCCTTTGGTTTTTATCATTTTCACAGCAAACTCTTCTTTGAGGAGTAGTCGTTTAAAACTTTCTATAATAACTACGGCAAACGCGACTTTTTAATTTAATCTATAGCTACAGGGCTTTGAAGCATTTCTCTCATAGTGAAAACTATGGGAGATTTTTGTTTTGGGGAAAAATGAGGAAGCTGTTGGGAGAATTGATATTCTACCGTTTTTCTTTCATAGAAAAAGCTTTATTAGAATTCATCATTAAGTAATCCTTGCATTGTCATTATACTTGCAGCTTTAGCTAACATTTCACCGATTGCTTCGTAGTTCCTAACCCATCCTCTTTTTTTTCATTTGATCCTTCTATCCATTATTACACTTACCCCCCCTATAATAGGAATATTTTCTATGATAAAAAAGGTTATAAAACCTACCTAATAAACAGCAATGAATAACGCTCTGGTTAACTATGGTTGGCACTTATTTCAAGTGGAGAAAAACCTAAAAGAATGATAGAATCTTCAATGGAAATGTAGTTAATTATTACTACATAAAAGAAAGGTGATTGATAAAAATGCAACAACAAACTTCTGAAAAAAACTATATAGTAATGATTTTACTATGTTTCTTTTTAGGTGGCCTAGGAATACATCGCTTCTACGTAGGTAAAATTGGTACTGGTATTTTAATGATTATAACTTTTGGTGGACTAGGTATTTGGGCATTGATCGATTTAATTATGATTATTGTCGGCAAATTCAAAGATAAAGAAGGAAAAGAAATAAAACCTTCTTAACAATAGAAAGGCGTTAGTTAACTTCGGTTAGCTGGCGCTTTTTTGAATAAAGCAATATTGTCAGGGAGGGTTGATATGCACTCTATGATCTATTTCACCTTGCAACTTCAGTTCTAAATAGCGTTTTCTTAATTAAATTTGTTTAGTGAACCCCTCTTATCCTTATATTAGCGTCTTTTTCCCCTAAGACTTCCACGTTTTTATTAATGTCGATATTACGTTATTACTCCCAAAAGTCTAATGAAATGGATAATACCGGTTGTGTACTGTTTTGTTCATTTAATCCGTCTTAAGGCTGAGAAGTGACACCGCCAAAAGTTTGTTTCCAGCAAAGAGGAAAAGTGTTACCATTAAAATACATTAATAGGGGTATTAATATTCATCACCAGAAGTCGGGAATTGCTTTTAGAATGCTTTTAACCGCTCTCGTTCCAACTATGTGATTCCTTCGTGACCACATTCTGTTTCTCCAAAGTGGCACATTGGACATTCGCCCAAAGAGATGTTAAACAAGTTATGGTAGTGAACCATAAACAATTACAAATAGAAGAAGGTGTTTATATTTGAGTATGAAAATATGGTGGGCTTTAAATATTGTATGGCTATTCATTTTTGCTGCTGGGGCTATATTTATTGGCTTACGAGAAGTTGATTTTGCAGGGGTAGTTCAAACTCCGGAAGTTAGAATGGTCTCATTTATTATTTTGGGTATTTTATTTTTATTTGTTGTACTATTTCAACTAATGCTACTCATCTTTATTCATTTTGTTCGAAAAGGTACAACCAATACTTCCACAAAAACAAAAAGGCTATCTTAATCAAGGTCGGCTTGTCGTTTTCTAAGTCACTTTAATAAAGTGGCTTTTTTAATTTGTACAAATGTAAAAGTGCCTGTGTAACTCCCCTTCTACTCTTTAATTAGACTGTACCCTTAGCCATCTATGAAGTGCAAAAATCACGTATTTTGATCATAAAAAAACTGCACTCCAGTAGTTAGAGTGCAGTCAGCTGCTTCTTTTTTCTAAATTAAATAACGAAACCAACAATTGTAGCCGTTAAAATACTAACAAGTGTAGCTCCATACAACAACTTTAAGCCAAAACGAGCAACTACATTCCCTTGCTTTTCATTCAAACCTTTTACTGCTCCGGCAATAATACCGATAGATGAAAAGTTTGCAAAGGATACAAGAAAGACTGAAATAATAGCCAATGTATGAGCACTCATAGACTTAGCTACTTCTCCAAGGCTAATCATTGCAACAAATTCATTCGTTACTAATTTTGTTGCCATAATTCCTCCAGCAGTAATAGCATCTGCCCAAGGGATACCCATTAGGAAAGCAATTGGTGCAAAGATATAACCTAAAATATCTTGGAAGGATATACCGAAAATCATATCAAATAGTGAATTGATTAAATCCATTAATGCTACGAAACCGATCAGCATAGCGCCAACAATGATAGCTACTTTAAATCCATCCATAATATATTCTCCAAGCATTTGGAAGAACGATTGTTTTTGTTCATCTATCTTTAAAATATCTTCGCTTGCTTCTACTGTATACGGATTAATGATTGAAACAATTATAAAACCGCCAAACAAGTTCAAGACAATCGCCGTTACAACATATTTTGGTTCAATCATCGTCATATATGCTCCAACAACTGACATAGAAACAGTCGACATTGCTGATGCGCATAATGTATACATTCGCTGTGGACTGATCTTATCTAATTGTTTTTTAACAGTAATGAATACTTCAGATTGACCTACCATTGCAGAAGCAACAGCATTATAAGATTCCAATTTCCCCATACCACTTACTTTACTTAAAAGGAAACCTATCCCTTTCATGATGAGAGGAAGAATTTTGAAATGCTGTAAGATCCCTATCAATACAGATATAAAAACAATAGGTAATAACACATTTAGGAAGAAGGAATACTCTCCTTCATTCGCTAAACCACCAAAAACAAAAGTTATGCCCGTACTTGCGTAAGCCAATAAATGATCAAATACTTTTGTAAATCCTTTGATTAGAACATAACCAACCTTTGTATTTAGCAGTATAGCTGCAAATACAAATTGGATGATTAGCATAATAATTATGTTTTTATATTTTATTTCTTTTTTGTTTTTACTCATTAACAGAGCTAAACCAAAAACAAGTAACAATCCACAAAAGGATATTAAGTATCTCATGCGTTCCTCCATAAATATATTGAAATTTTTTTTGCGATCGATATCCGAAACTACAAATCCTTCTTTCACTCATTATGTTCCATTATTGAAACTTGAATAACAGCTATAGATCTTATAACTGAAAATATGTAGTTAGTCAGACGTCAGACAAATCACTTCACTATACATTGTTTTCACTAGCAATTCAATAGTTAAAAGAAAAAAACTCGCGAAAAGTGTATACGCTTACATAAAAAAAGACCATCATATATATGATAGTCTCTGGATGCTACAAATTTTTGTAATCTTTATTCAAATTTTACTGATTTTAATGTACTTATAAGAATCTATAGCTGTCCTTAAACACGAAAATACTAATATTCAATAACCTAAGCGACCATTAAACTACCCATCACCTATAGAAATTTTTGATAATTATTCATTAGCATTTCAATTTCTTTATAAATGTTAATGCTTGTTGAGTAGATTCAATAAGCGATACATCACCTTTATTTCCTCTTAACTTTAATGCTTCTTTAAAGCATTTTTCTGCCTCAGCAATTTCCCCTAATTCTAACAAACACTTACCTTTATGCTGTATGGCGAAGTCCAAATATAACAAATTATTTTTTGCCTTACATTTATCTAAAACTTCTTGAAGATCCCTAATGCTTTCATTGGATTACCGTTATATTTTATTGCCTCTCCAAGACGTATTAATGACACGGTTTCTCGATTGCTGTTATGCTGATTGCTAGCAATAGTAACGCATTCAGTTAAAATGTTAACAGCTTTTTGTGGTTCCCCGTAAATTCTATATAAGTTCCCCAGCGTCCCCATTAAAAAATATTTCTCATCTTTATTCGAAATATTCGCTAGTAAATTTTCAGCAATATCTATTATTTCTTTTAATCTACAAGGGTTAGAAGTTTTTTCGCGAAGATACTCGTTGCTATCAAAATAAATTATTTCATTTATTGTCAAAAGACAGTTTTTAAACTCTGGAAACTTCATTTTATCAATACCTCCAATTTATTAAAAAATTAAAGCAGTGACGTAGGGCGAATTTTGATTTTATAACGGCGAAATAAATATCAATTTTTTTATCATATACTTTTACCAGAATCAAACTTAAAATGTAAATATAAGGTTCATCACCAAAAGTTATGGATGACTTTTGTTTAAACGTTTACTATGTAAAAAGTTGATTGGAGTGGAGACTGGGCGACTCCTCGGGGATCAGCGTCACAGATGAGACCCTGCAGCGCAGCGAAGCGGCTCATCGGACGCCCCCAGGAAAGCGCCCAGTCGGAACGGAAATCAACCACACGTTTTGGTGATGATCCAAATATAAAGTTTCGTTACCAAAAGTTATAGAATAGGCACTTTTTGGGGTTTGTGTCACAGACGAGACTCTGCAGCGCAGCGAGGCGGCAACGTTATAGTTTAATTCATTTTTATAGGAATACTTTTAAGCTTTAACAGAACAATTTCAGTTTTAGATTAGCCAAACTGAAATTAGCGTAACTTTCGAAACGCGATTACATAAGAATCAGTAAGGAGTATTTTAAATGACAATAAAGAAGAGTATGTTGTTTTTTATATCACCACTACTTCTTTTAGCTTCTTGTAGTGATGATGATCCAGTTGGTAAAAAGGATGAGAAAATGTATGTATCCTCAATACAACAAAAGGAAATATATGAAATTAAACAACCCGCAAAATCTAATGTTTCAAGAGGGTTGATACTTAGTAATATGAACAATTCATTAAATGTCAGTGAAATTGAAATAGGATTAATGGATTTATCAGTCAATTACTTTCCTACAAAGAAGTTTTATATGCAGGAAGGTCAATATTTAGATAGTAAAATTATAAATAAATGGTTAGATAGAAAATCAAAAGAAGGTTTTGGATTAAACCCACCTATTAAAAAAAGTACTGGAGATGTTTTAGAGGATGAGAAAAGTAATCCTAAAATATTATCTCATGTCTTAGAACAAAATTTCGTTAACAAAGAAAGTGGAAAAGTAGAAGGAATGTCATTAGCCATATCCTTAAATGAATTTTATGACATTAGAGTACATGATGATAAAGGCTTAACTTATACAGATCAAGTTAAAGTCGATACGAACGAAGATAAGGTTAATGACGTAGAAAAATACGGTAAGGAAATAGCCGGAACTATAATAAAAAATATAAGAAATAATAATAAAATACCCAACGTACCTATTTATTTAACCTTATATCAAGAATCCAATAAAAACGATATAATTCCAGGAAGATTTTTAGCTCAAACATTTATTCCTGAAGGCGAGGATAAAATAGATAAATGGGCTGGGATAGATATAAAAAATTATACATTCCCTTCAGATGCACTTTATAGTTTAGACAAAGATACTTATAGTAAATTATTAAGTTTCAAAGAAGATATCCAAGAAGGCTTTAAACATATAAATCCTAAAATAGTTGGTAAACTTCGATATGAAAACGGGAATTTAACCGAGTTAAATATAGAAGTTAATGCGCCTTTAATAAATGATACTGAATTGATAGGTCTTCTACAGTTAATTAGTACCAAATTGAATACTACTTTGTTCGATTACATTCCTATTTCTATTCGTATTATAGATCAAAATCAAGATATCGGGATTGTCCTCTGGGATCCAATTGAAAAACAGATTTATGCAGCTCCATTATAATTTAATCTCTTTCAACGGGTGTACAAAAATCCGCTGAAATAGAGAACTCAGTCTAAAAATGCCACATCCTGTGGCAATTTTTCTGTGCGAAAGCGAAGCGACAGCCACAATGACTGGGTGAACTTCTTGTTGCTACAATATTAGCACTACGCTTTTGCGCAAAAACTTCTGCAAGCCTGAGCCAAAGCCGATTCCCGAAGCTATTTTGTAGGAACATAATTTGGTTTTTTTATTACCTTCCTTCTTTTTGTATAATTCACCTCCATTTTGCGCATATATGGTAGTAACAAGGGAGGTTATTACATTGAAGAAATTATTTTATTTGTTTTTACTAACTACACTACTATTATCCGCTTGCGGGAAAAATACCGCTCCTAAGGAGGTTGCAGTCGATAAAAATACTTCCGTTGAAGATATAGTAGGAGCTATCGTTAAAAACAAATTCACGGTTGAAGAAAAGGATGGTATCGTTTCAATCTCTATACAGGACAATGATGTGAAAAAAGGGATGAAAAATCAAATGCTGAAGGATTCCACTAAAATATTTGCAGAGCTATCTAAGCTTCAAAATGTTAAAACGCCAGCTATTAGTTGGTATGCCCCATTAACAGGATCTAACGGGGGCAAATCTATGACTGAGCTTTTAAATATTTACTTTAGTGAAGAAGATTTTAAAAAGACTAATTGGGCAAACTATACTCAGTTAAATATCGAATCCATTGCTACTCATTATCACCAAGATGCTTCTTTAGGACAATAGAATATTCTAACACCAAGATACCCCTCTGTGTATAACAAAGGGGTATCTTTTTACTATTTACTTATTGCTTCAGAAAAAATTTTTACAGGATGCCCTTTTCCATCTTTTCGATATCACATGCCGCATTCATATACCACACAGGGTATCTACACGTAGGCTCATACAGTTTTAAATACCCTCTGTGTTCATCAATACGAGACGCCAGCCATCGGGATCTTCAATTGTGATACCTTTTTCGGCCCAATATGGATTTTCTGGCTCTACCTCAGGGTAACCCATTTGCAATAACCGTTCAGCAATAAGCTGTATGGTTGAACGATTTGGAATATATAATACGAGCAAATTCTCCGTTGTTGGTGCTGGGCAAGGACTTCCTTCAATATGCTCTATAAACTCTAAATGATAGCTAGCATTCGGAAGACCAATCATGATACCGGTGTAGCCTCGATGTCCTGAAAAAGAGCCGATTTTTTCTAACCCTACGCCTTCACAATAAAATTCTTCAATTTCCTTTAATTTATCAGTTGGCCGTGCAACGCGTACCTGTGCTACCTGTAATTCACCTGACCATTGTTGTCTCATAGTTATTTTTCTCCTTTTCAATCATTGTATAATTGAAAAATAGAGCTAGAGAACCGCCAATAGTCTGAAAAATAACCTTCAACCTTCACGCTCTTCAGAAATACTCGCGAAGAGGTAATATTGCTGAAATGATTGACTCTCCTACTAAAAAACCAGCCCTATGAAAGAACTGGTTACATTCAATCACTTTCCCCGGCATTAAGGAAGCAAACTAGTTATGAGAGGTTAACTGCCCGGAAACGCCCGATTGGAGAAGACTAATAATCAGTCGGGTTGAAGAAAATGCCCACTGATTAATTTCACTTTATACTGTTATGGCGACAGTAAAGGAAGCAGCTGTCTTCTTTTTTACTTCCTCTAAAGTAACACCCTCTGCTAATTCTATAAGCTGCATCCCTTCATCTGTAAAATCAAAAACAGCCATATCTGTAATTAATCTATGCACAACGCCCTTTCCTGTTAACGGTAGCTCACATTGTTTTTTTATTTTTGACTCACCGTTTTTATTGACATGCTCCATTACAACGACTACTCTTTTTGCCCCGACTACAAGGTCCATGGCACCCCCCATGCCTTTTACCATTTTCCCTGGGATCATCCAGTTCGCAAGGTCACCCGTTTCCGATACTTCCATGCCACCTAAAATAGCAAGATCAATATGACCGCCACGAATCATGGCAAATGATTCGGCGCTATCGAAGAAGGAAGCGCCAGGAACAGCTGTTACCGTTTCTTTACCTGCATTAATTAAATCAGGATCGACTGCGTCTTCTACTGGATATGGACCAATACCAAGAAGACCATTTTCCGATTGTAAAAGAACGTCATAATCAGACGGAATTGCATTGGCCACTAGCGTTGGGATACCAATACCTAAATTGACGTTCATGCCGTTTTGTATTTCTTTTACCGCTCTATTTACGATTTTTTGTCTTGTATCAGCCATCACACATCCCCCTTTTTCACCGTCAAACGCTCGATACGCTTCTCATAATTGCCACCTAGTAAAACGCGTTGCACGAACACTCCCGGAGTATGAATATGATCCGGATCTAACTCTCCTACTTCAACAATTTCCTCTACTTCTGCAATCGTAATTTTTCCTGCCATGGCAGCTAGAGGATTAAAGTTACGCGATGTTTTTCTGAAAACTAAATTTCCTAGCTTGTCTGCCTTCCATGCTTTGACAAGGGCAAAATCTGCAACAATTCCTTTTTCTAAAATATATTCCTTGCCATCAAAAACCTTTACATCTTTTCCCTCAGCAATAGGTGTTCCAACACCAGTAGCTGTGTAAAAGCCCGGAATTCCAGCTCCGCCAGCTCGCATACGTTCTGCCAACGTACCTTGTGGTGTCAATTCTACTTCAAGCTCCCCGCTTAAAAACTGCTGTTCAAAAATTTTATTTTCACCTACATAGGATGCAATCATTTTTTTGATTTGTTTATTTGCCAATAAAAGCCCTAAACCCCAATCATCCACACCGCAGTTATTGCTTACAACTGTTAAGTCCTGCGTTCCCCTTTGGACTAGTGCCGCAATTGATTTTTCAGGGATACCACATAGCCCAAAGCCCCCTACAGCTAATGTATCCCCATCTTTAATATCAGCGACGGCTTCCTCAAACGAATTCCATACTTTCCCCTTCCCCATATCTAAACCCCCTAAAATTGCTCAGTTATTAAGAAAAATTCTACCTTAATACTATTTTATAAGTAAAGGAATAAAATAGAATATTATTTATTCTAAAAGTGCATAAATCAATTTTCAGAACGTATTGTATTGAGTAACTGCTTTAAGGCAAAAGATTGATATGTATTCTTCTTCGTAATAACACCTAAACGCCATGGCATATCAAAATGAAGTAACGGAATAATTTTGACATTTTTATTCGTATGTTTTGCGGCTATTGAATATGGTAAAAGTGTCACCCCTAAATTCGAGGAAACTAGTTCCACTATTAAATCCCATTGCGAGCTTTTATAACCGATTATTGGTGTAAACCCTGCGCTTTTACATGATTTAATAACATAATCATGCAATGTGAATTCCTCTGTGAAAATAATGAATGATTCATTTTTTAAATCTTGTAATAGAATATGATCTTGCTGAGCCAATGGATGGGACTCATTAATAAAGACAAAAAATTGGTCCTCCACAAATGATTGGATAGTAAATTTCCTTTCGTCTGCAGGTATGACAACAATCCCCATATCAACATCGCCATTTTCTACTAATGTTCCGATCATTTTAGCTCCACGTTCCACGAGCTCTAAATGCACCTTTGGATATTGCTTATGAAACTTCCGCGCGATTTCAGGGAAAAATAGTGTGCCAATTAATGGTGGTATCCCTAATTTAATCGTACCTGTTTCGATGTTCGATAAATCATCCAATAATATATGTAAATCGTGTACAGAACGTATTATTTTTTGTCCTTGTTTATAGACGATGCTACCAGCGTCTGTTAACTCTATATTGCGTGTAGATCGGTTTAATAACTCTACATGAAGCGCATTCTCCAACTTTCTAATGCTTTTACTTAATGAAGGTTGTGATACAAAGGATTCATTTGCTGCCTTTGTAAAGCTCCCATGTTCAACGACAGTCATAAATGCTTGTAAATCTCGCAACTCCATATACATACCCCCATTTATTCTAATTTGTTATAAAAAATATTCCCAAAACCCCTATGAAGTAATAAATTCTCCTCATATTCTAGCAATCCTTCTTCTTAAAAATAAGTAGATCAAAACAATAGCGCTAAGGCTTTGTTATGATTTCAATAGTATTTAATTCAGCAATAACAACAGCGACTTTATTTCTACATTACGCTAGTTTTATTGTACTTAATACCAATTTTATCTTTCTTAATTCGTATTTCTATGTACAATTAGCAGTAAGGGATGGACGAAAAGGAAGGGGGAATTCTAACATGAAAACGTTAACGAGAATTTCAAATGCTATTATGGAAAAATATTTACCTGATCCATATATATTTGTCACTATACTCACCGTATTGACGTTATTATTAGGGGTTACATTAACAGATTCTCCTCCGCTCGATATGGTGATTTATTGGGGAGATGGTTTTTGGAAACTATTAGAGTTTACAATGCAAATGGTGATTGTCTTGGCTGCAGGTCACATTTTGGCGAATAGCCCAGTATTTAAAAAGGGATTAGCAGCCATTGCAAGTAAAATAAAAACACCAGGTATGGCAATTATCATTATTACATTCGTATCACTATTAGCTTGCTGGATTAACTGGGGATTCGGACTTGTCATTGGTGCCCTTTTTGCAAAGGAAATTGCTCGTCACGTTAAAAAGGTAGATTATCGCTTATTAATTGCTAGTGCCTACTCAGGCTTTGTAATTTGGCATGGGGGATTAGCTGGCTCAATTCCGTTATCCATAGCAACTGAAGGTCATAAGTTCGCTGACATTATGGGGATCATACCAACAAATGTTACACTTTTTTCAACATATAACTTATTTATAGTCATCGTTATCATCTTCACCTTACCGTTGTTTAATCGTTGGATGATGCCAAAGGAAGAAGATACGGTTGTAGTTACCCCTGCTTTATTAGTTGAAGAAAAAACTGAGTTACCTAAGCCCGAAAACAACTTTGCCAGCCGCTCTGAACGTAGTTATATTTTAACGATTTTAATAGCTATTATCGGACTTATTTATTTAGTACATCATTTTATGACGAAAGGCTTTGTTCTTGATTTAAATGTGATTAATACGATTTTTATTGTATTAGGGATCATTTTCCACGGGACACCACAGCGTTTCCTTGCTGCTGCACAAGATGCCATTAAAACGACAACAGGCATCGTTTTTCAATTCCCGTTTTATGCAGGGATTATGGGCATGATGACCGCTTCTGGTTTAGCTGCCGTATTCTCACAATGGTTTGTTCATATTTCCAATGAACATACATTTTATTTGTTTACATTTTTCTCAGCAGGACTTGTTAACTTCTTTGTACCATCAGGCGGTGGACAATGGGCAGTACAAGCTCCTATTATGTTAGACGCTGCAACTACATTAGGTGCAGACTACGCTAAAACTGCTATGGCAATCGCGTGGGGTGATGCTTGGACGAATATGATTCAACCGTTCTGGGCACTACCAGCCCTTGCAATCGCTGGCTTAAAAGCTAGGGATATAATGGGCTTCTGTTTATTCGTTTTAATCTTTACAGGCATTATTATTAGCATCGGCTTCCTTTTCTTCTAACTAAATATAGAGTTTTAAACTTCACGGAATGTTTATCCGTGAAGTTTTTTATTTCCCCTCCGAGCGTAATCGACTCGCACTCGTTAGTTCAAGATGCTGTTAAGTGGTAATGTTACACCAATTAACTCGTCTTCCTAATTGCTTTGGGTATCGATTAACTGGCTAGGACATTCAATGTTCTCCATTAAAAAAAGCGCTAGGTAACCGCAGTTAACCAACGCCTTATTCATTATTGTTAAGAAGGTTTTATTTCCAGTCCTTCTTGATCTTTGAATTTGCCAATAATAATCATAATAAAATCAATCAATGTCCAGATACCTAGTCCACCCAAAGTTATAATCATTAAAATACCAGTACCAATTTTACCTGCGTAGAAGCGATGTATTCCTAGACTGCCTAAAAAGAAACATAGTAAAATCATTGCTATATAGTTTTTTTCCGAAGCTTGTTGTTGCATTTTATCAATCTCCTTTCTTTTATTATGTAAAGAATTTACTCAATTTCCATCCAAAAGTCTACCATTCTTTTACGTTTTTCTCAACACCTTAATCTATCTTTTATGGCTAAAAAAGTGCCTTTTAATCATAGTTGATCAGCCCCTTATGCATTGCTGTTTATTATGTAGATCATATGTGATTTTGCCGATAAAACAATCATAAACAATTTGATTAATGCCCAGATATCCAAGCAATCTAAAGTTATAATCATTATTATCTTTCCAGCATAGAAGTGGTGAACTCCGAAATAACCTAGAAAGAAGCAAAGCAACATCGTTAGTTACTATATAACTTCTATCTGATGTGTAATCCATTTTTCAATCGCATTAGTTATACATAAGAATGGAGGGGGTTTCTCATGAGAACTTCTTGTTCCCTCATAGCACTTCACCCTTTCGGTCTAAAGACCTCACTACGCCTCCTAATTAACAAATCTAATATATAAAAGAAGAGGATATATGCTCTTATATTGAACATAATATCCTCTTATTAGTTTAGTGTATTTAACATTAGTGGGCTTTCTCGAATGCTAGCTTAATGCCAAAACCAATTAGTACTGCACCTGTCAATCCTTCGATAACCGTTTTCGTCGTTGGCTTTTTCATAAATGCGCTAATTTTATCCAACAAGTAAACATAAAACACAAACCAAAATCCTGTTAATGCAGTATAAATAAGCCCCATTATAAGAAATGGCATAAATGTACCGCTTTTGCCATCTACAAACTGAGGTAAAAATGTTAGAAAAAATACAGCCACCTTTGGGTTTGTAACGTTCGTTAAGAAGCCTTGTTTAAAGCATGATTGCTCTGAATATTTATGTTCAATTTGGGTTTCGTCTTGTACAACTGGAGACTGTGTACGTATTAATCGTAATGCCCATAAAGTTTTAATACCTAAATAGCATAAATAAACCGCGCCGACGTATTTTAAAATGGTAAATACATATGCTGACTTTACAATAATCGCGGAAAGTCCAATAACCGCTGCAAAAGTATGGATCAATAATCCACAGCACGAACCGAGTAAAGTCTGTAAGCCCCCCTTTCTGCTTACGGTAAGTGTATTTTTTGTTGCAATGGCGGTATCCGGACCAGGCAAAATAATTAATAAAATGCACATTAATAAAAACACAGATATGTTCACCACTTTAACGCCCCCCACTTAGTCAGAAAATTATAAAAATAATTTTAACATAAATAAGGATTCACAAAAAGACACAGTGAAAATTTATCCAATGTATTTATAATTGACATATAACCTTAAGGTGTTATATATTCATAACACCTTAAGGTTATATTTTTACGAAGGAGTTCATTTTAATGACAGAAAAACTAGAGAATATTGTTAAAACAGTTACACTCAATGCACCGATTGAAAAAGTATGGGAAACAGTTACGGATGCTGAAAAGATTGCTTCTTGGCTTATGCCAAATGATTTTAAGCCTGTTGAAGGTCATGAGTTTACAATACAATCACCATTTGGTCCTTCACCATGTCGAGTAGAACAAGTAGATGCTCCACATTTCGTTCGTTTTGCATGGGATACAGATGGATGGTTTGTCACTTTTGAACTGAAAGAAATTGGTGAGCAAACTGAATTCACATTAACACATGGTGGCTGGAAAGAAGCTTCACATATCATTCCTAAAGCCAACATGCCTGCTGAAGCCATTCGTACAACAATGGAGGGCGGCTGGACAATGCTTATTGGCAAAAAATTAAAAGAAGTTGTGGAATCACAATGACACAACTTGCTGTAAAGTATGATGTTTTTCAAGCAATCGCTGATCCAACAAGACGTCATGTCCTACAGCTACTTGCCGCAAGTGATAAACCGATCTCACTTATTTCTGAGAATTTTTCTATAAGCAGAACTGCTGTTGTAAAGCATTTGAAAATTTTAGAGCAAGCTGAGCTAGTGTCTGCTCAGAAAAAGGGACGAGAAAAAATATACACATTACATGCCGAAAAACTAAAAGAAATTGAAGACTGGCTTCAGTACTTTGATTTATTTTGGGATAATAAATTGGCACAATTACAAAGTATTTTTGAAGAAAATTAAATGTAAAGGAGCTGTCCCTACTATTAGACAGCTCCTCGTTTAATAAAGATAAAATAAACCACCATTAATAATTTCTATTTTAATTTTAGTATCGTATTGTTCCTCTAATGCCTTCTTTTCGATGTCATAGCATTCTGGCTTCTCTTCTTCTTCCTCATAAAAATAATCAAGTACACGTTGATCATGCTGCCATCGTTTTTTTGCTTCCTTAGCCCATGAATGGTCATCCCGTTCAATAATCTTTTCAATAGTAGCATGTAATCTTTCGAGTGCTCTAAGAGGCTTAATAATATATTGAACATGAAAAGCATTGTCTGCTGGGACAGTGTCAAATTCAGATGTACATATCGTCTCTTGAAAATCCTCTTTTATGATCCCTGTTAGCAAGTTTATGCCAAATGAATAAAGTGTTTCTTTCGTTCGATCGCAGCAATACGACACTTTAAAGTTGACACCTAGCCAAGGAGTTAGGATAACTTGCCCTATTTCATTATCCACCTTTTCAAAAAGCTGAACATAAGCTCCTAGCTCCCTTGTTGCTTGAAAAAGCTGGTTCATTCTTGGAGAACCAAAATGAATAGCTTCTCCATAAAGGTTCCCTGCTGATGCTGTTTGATTTGTAATGAAAGTTACTTGAGCTGGATTTGCCTCACTATTTGTAGCTTCTACGTATTGCCAATAAAAAGGGCGATTCATTATTTTTTTATCAATATCAACCGTTAATTGTACAGTAAGATAATGCTGATCTTCTCCTAATATAGGGCAATCAGTTTCATTAAAAAATTGGCGTAAATAACTATGAACTTGCTGTGGATACATGGTCCTTCTCCCTTACACTATACAGATTCTTTAAAGTTAGATAGAATCGCATCTAAATCGCCTACTACCTTTTCGAACACATCAATTTTCGTATGAAGTAATGCTAATATGTTCTCTTCGATGGTATTGACAATAGCCAGATTATAAATATGGACATCATGCTCTTGCCCTAATCGATGGACGCGCCCTATTCGTTGCTCTAGCTTCATAGGATTCCAGGGCAGATCATAGTTAATGACATGATGACAAAATTGAAGGTTAATCCCTTCGCCGCCTGCCTCTGTTGCGATTAGAACCTGTGCCCTTTCCTTAAAAAGATGCTTCATATAATCACGTTTACTTTTATTATATTTACCGTTGAATAGGACACTCGTTATACCGTTGGAATGTAAATACCATTGTAAGTAAATTTGCGTAGCTCTATACTCTGTAAATATAATTACTTTGTCTTTGGCCTGTTCGACTATTTCAAGGGTCTTTTTCGCCTTTGAATTCACTTCTAAAGCCATTAATTTTGCTAGTATTCCTTCAATTTCTTGTGGCTGCGCATTGTCTTCAAGCATTTTAGTTAATGTTAAACCTGTTGCTTCCTTGCTACTACACATTTCCTTTTGCAATGTAATCATTGAAAATGAGCCTGTATTTTGAAGCGTTCCAAGCAGATTATAAACTTCCTCTTCTTCCTTCGTGAATTCGATCGGAATAATTTGAACACGGCGATTTGTCCATTCAATACCCGTGTCTTCTCTCCTATTCCTCACCATCACCTGATTCACTAATTCCTTTAAAAAATCATCATGCTCTAAATCATGCTTACTTGCCGAAAATGCAGCTTGAAATGTATCATAATTGCCAAGATGACCAGGCTTAAGTAAGGAAATAAGATAAAATAATTCAAAGACATCGTTTTGAATCGGTGTAGCCGTTAATAATAAACAGAACTTTTTCTTTAAGCTTTGGACGAATTCATAAATTTGTGTTTTATGATTTTTTAATTTATGAGCCTCGTCGATAATTATCATGTCGTAACCCTGCTCATAAATTCGCTCTTTGTGAGGACTCTTCTTTGCCGTATCCATACTCATAATAAGGACATCATGGCGCTCAATCTGAACATTTTTCTTATAAGCTACTGCCGGAATGTGAAACTTTATATTTAATTCTTCAACCCACTGATTAACAAGAGATGCTGGCGCTAATATTAATGCTTTTTTAACGAGGCCACGAATCAAATATTCCTTTAAAACTAAACCTGCTTCAATCGTTTTACCTAGACCTACTTCGTCAGCTAAAATCGCTTTACCATTCATACGTTCAATGACTGTCTGTGCTGCTTCCAACTGATGCTTAAGCGGCTTTAAATTTGGTAAATACTTCGTTGCCTGTAAACCTGTGAAATCAGGAATTAGCTTCATTTTCACAATGTCATAATTCATCTTGTACAATGTCCAACTATCCCATTTTCCATGTTCATTCAGTTTATTGATAAAGCCTTCTTCCCATTCGGACGACCTTTCTATTTTCATGATCATCACCTCATACCATTATTTCTAAAGTTTAGGTTGTCCAAAAAAGAAAAAGCTATGTTAAACTTTTGTGAAAGAAAAACTTCTTATGAGTTTTTCCATCAGTTCAATCAACAAAGCATAGAACTTTTATCAATTTTATGCATTTCAAAAGGGAGTCAATCGCTTTCGCATAGGAAAACATTGCTGAAGATATATGCTTGGCGAAGTAGTAGCGAACACAGATGAGACCCAGCAGTGAAGCGACAGCATGAACGGAAATCAACCCCACGTTTTGCACAAAAGTACTACGCAAAACAATCCTTTTTAAGCAAATTCATAATATATTGCCTTAATTTCGTACAATTTAAAAGGATAATGGTATTAAGATAGTCTTTTTATTTACTTCTTTTTTTCATACAATTAAAGAAGTTATTACTTTTCCGAAAAATAAATTTTTAAAAAAACTAGACGGCTTACATATACCGAGGAGGTTACTATGTATATTCTTGAAGCATTATCAATGTCAATACCTTATATTCATTTAGCTATGAAAGGTGAGGCCATGATAGCGTTAGTAGATAAAGAGAGTGAGAACATTATTACTTATTTACCTGGGAAACGATTAGATGCGAGGTATAAAAATGGACAAAAAATTCACCCAGATGATGCAATTTTACATCTCCCACTTAAAGGGAAAAGTACTGATGCACCTGTCCCAAAAGAGGTTTACGGCATAGATTTTAACGCATTTTCTTTTCCTGTTCGTGAAAATGGGCAAATCGTAGGCGCGCTAGCCTTTGGAATACCTATTGATCATTCTCTACAAATGGAGAAATATATTGTTACTATGAATGATATTATCCAAAATCTACAGGATAAAGTACATACAATCGCCTCTCATTCGGAGGAGCTAGCTGCAACTAGTGAGGAAATTAATAAGCAGACACAATTTGCTTTAGAGGATGCTGAAAAAACAAATGGTATTACGGATTTGATAAAAAATATTTCTCGTCAAACCAATTTACTCGGATTAAATGCATCAATTGAGGCAGCACGTGCAGGTCAACATGGTGCCGGTTTTAATATAGTTGCACAAGAAGTTCGCAAGCTGTCTACTGAAACAACTACTGCTACCGATAACATTGAAACCTCACTTCGAAGCATCAATCATAATCTTGAAAATTTAAAGCAAAACATGACTCAAATAAATGGTGCCACAAACGAACAGGCACAACTTGTTCAGGACTTTAGTGAAATCATTGATGAGCTTAATACGCTTAGTATGGAAATGAAGGGTTTTATGTCTAACGTAATGAAATAAAGGAATATATTAACGGAAAAATCCGGCTATCTTTCTGTGGTCAATCTAGAACCACATAAGTCTGCCCGGATTTTTTCTTTTAGGCACTGTGCGAAATAATTACCGAAACAACAAAATAAATGACGAAAATTTACAAAATATATTGTATGAGGATCATCTCCAAAACGTGTGGTTGATTTCCGTTCCGACTGGGCGCTTTGTTGCTGCCGCTTCGCTTTCGCACAGAAAACATTTGTTGCTGCCGCTTCGCTTTCGCACAGAAAACATTTGTTGCTGCCGCTTCGCTTTCGCACAGAAAACATCCGCTGCGCTGCAGGGTCTCGGGCCAACACGATGTTGGTCACGAAGGCGTTATCACAGGATGTGATGCTTTTAGCCTTCGTTCCTCTATTGCTGATCCCCGAGGAGTCGCCCAGTCGGAACGAAGGTCAATTATTTACATAGTAGACGTTTTAACAAAAGTCATCCACAACTTTTGGTGATGAACCCTGTATGATTACTTTTTGGTACACTATTGAAAAAAACAAAAAATGAGGTCAACATGGCAAGGAAAATATTCATTCTACATGAGATTTATGGCGTTAACGATTTTATAAAAATGCAAGCTGAAGCATACTGCAATGCTAACACTTCTGTTGAGTGCATTTCTTTATATTCAGACGATAGAATATTTCAATATGAACAAGAGCAGGAAGCCTATGAATATTTCATAAGTGAAGTTGGCTTTGAAGCTCCTCTCGGTAAACTAACCAAAAAAATATTAGAAGCTAGGACACATTTTGATGAAGTACTGTTAATCGGATTTAGTGTAGGTGCAACATTAGCTTGGAGACTATCAACGCTACCATTACAAGGTATCATTTGCGTTTACGGTTCACGCATTCGTCAATACTTGGATACAAGCCCCTCCTGTCCGACGCTCGTTATTTTACCAAGTCATGAGAAAAGTTTTAATGTCCATGAATTAAAAGAAATACTCGATACATTTCCATTTGTTCAAACGAGACAATATATAGGTCAGCACGGTTTTATGGACTTTCATAACGCAAACTATCATCACGGTAGTTTTTTACAATCACAAACTGAAATCTCGCAATTTTTGGAATCAAATGAAGGCAAGGAGGACTAAGTAATGAACCAAAATGAAAGCATAATTATTGACCCTTATATAGAAGGAGGCAATGTAATTTATCCAAACTTTCACCTATCTATGCAGCCAGGTATTATTATCGGCATCCATACGGATGTGTCAAAAATACAAACATTAACACAATGGTTTTCGAAGCAAAGTAATACGTATACACATTTTCGTGAAAATGCCTTGTATGAGCGACTGACGGTTCGAGAATATATTAACTTTTGCTTAAAGCTTTTCAATGCTTCTTCTGAAAAGATGGAGGATCTATTAAAATTATTCGCTTTAATGGAGCAAAAAAGCATTAAAATTAGCAAGCTTTCAAATGGAGAAAAGCAACGTTTAAAATTGATTCATACATATCTCAATCAGGCACACATACATGTTTTAGAAGAGCCATTCCAAAACCTAGATGAATTCTCTAAGCAAAACGTCATTCAGTTATTGGATGCACTTCGAAAAAAGAATAAAACAGTCATTTTATTATCTAACAATCTTGAGGATTTAATTATTTCGAGTACAGAAATACATAGACTGGATATCACGGGCATACATGCATTAGACGTTAAAGAGGATGGAACTGAACCAACTCCCCCCTCTCAAGAAAACGTGCCGATTCGACTTGATAAAATCCCTACAAAGAAAAATGATAAGATCATTTTATTTAATCCCCCGGAAATCGATTATATCGAAAGTGTTGAGGGTATTGTTTCACTATATGTTGCAGGTGAAACCTATCCATGTACATTATCATTAAATGATCTTGAGCAAAAACTGACACCGTTCGGCTTCTTTAGAAGTCATCGCTCTTATATCGTTAACTTACAAAAGGTACGGGAAATCATTACTTGGACTCGCAATAGCTATAGCCTAGCCTTAAACAGCAATGAAAAGACCGTAGTACCTTTGTCGAAAAATAAACTCGCAGATTTAAAGGAAATACTCGGAATTTAGTAGATTTCCCAGGAAATAAACGACTCCTGTCAACTAAAATATTTCTCCACTAAAGGTCCTTTCGCAGCCTTTCACCTGTAATTTAATGTTGAGACCCTTATTGTCCCTTATAGTGTAGATATGAACAACAACACAGGGAGGTTTTCAAATGAACGCAGTAATCGATGTTCAGCATTTGAAAAAAACATTTAATAAGGAAACAGCATTACAGGATGTTTCATTTTCCATTCAAAAAGGTGAAATATTCGGATTTCTCGGACCTAGCGGATCCGGAAAAACTACTACTATAAAAATATTAACAGCACAAACTGAAAAAACTGCTGGCGATGTTTTATTGTTTGGTCGCCCAGCAAATGAGATGAAACAAAGTAACAATCGTAAACGCTTCGGTATTTTAACAGATAATAGCGGACTATATACGCGACTTTCAATCGAGGAGAATTTATTACTATTCAGTAATTTATACCAATTACCTAAATCAGCCATTAAAGAAGCGTTGGATTTTGTTAACTTATACGGTGATCGTAAAAAGAAGATTAGTCAGCTTTCTAAAGGAATGATGCAGCGTGTTACGCTTGCACGTGCTATCATGCATAAACCCGAATTATTATTTTTAGACGAGCCAACTTCTGCTCTCGATCCTGTTAATACACAGCATATTTATAATGGCTTGCGCAAATTAAACGAGATGGGTACGACAATATTTTTAACAACACATGATATGAGTGAAGCCGAAATACTTTGTGATCGTGTAGCCTTCTTACATAAAGGTAAAATTCGAGCAATTGGTGCGCCAAAAGATTTGAAAAAAGAGTTTGGTGATGACTCTATTACAGTTGAACTAAAAAATGGTGCTAGTGAGGTCATTCAAAACGGAAAACAGGATGCAGAAAAACTGTTTCATTGGATGCAATCTAACGAAGTTTCTCGTATTTATACAAACGAGCCTACACTAGGGAATATTTTTATGCAAATAACAGGGAGTGATTTAGTATGAACATTTCAATGTCACGTATTCAGGCTATTTTTATGAAGGATTATAAGGAATTTTCACGTAACTATGCGGTATCGGTTATGGTATTTATGCCACTTGTCTTTGCATTTTTGTATAATAAATCGGGCTCCGCTACTATCGCCATCTATATTCTTTCAATTAATATGGCATTTTCTATGGTGACTACCTACGTACAATGCTGTCTAATTGCAGAAGAGAAAGAAAAAAATACGCTTCGCAGTCTCATGCTTTCCCCTGCTTCACTTGGCGATATTTTAATCGGTAAAAGCTTGTTTGTCTTTATCATTACAATGGTAGTTGTAGCCTTAACTATATTCATCGCTGGCTATAACCCAGCTAACCTTTTCATCTTAGCTATCGCTTTAATACTTTCGACTGTGTTTTATATTGCACTAGGAACATTATGTGGATTATTCTCCAAAACGATTATGGAAGGATCTCTTATCACTCTACCTGTTGTCCTTATTTTCTCATGCGGCCCTCTTGCACTAGCTTTACCCTCTGCTAATCCGATTTCAAAGATTGCTGAATGGTTACCAAGCTCTCAATTAGTACTATTAGCTGAAGCTTTAGAAGGATCATACACAACAATGGATGTCATTATTCCAATAGCTTCAATCATCGTTTGGTCACTAGTAACTTGGATTGTAGCAGGATTTATTTATAAAAAGAGAATGGTCGACTAATTTTTATTAAAAGTTAAGAGTTAGAGTAATACCTTAATTTATCAGTATACTTTATAAAATGTGCAACATTATAAAAAGGTATTTTTAAGCTGAACTAATTCAAACAATTTAGTTCAGCTTTTTTTATAAAAACGTGTTAAAAGATGTGCATTCTGACTGAACCGTAACAAATCAAATCGCTTCAAAGGAGCTTAGTACATCAAGAGTTTAAACTGCCCGTATGCTTGGGGCGGTTTACTTTTTTTGTGCTGAGAAAATATATGTAAGGATGTAGGTTAGTTTGAAGTCTTGATAAAATAGAGCTCAATTTAATGAAAAGTTTAATCCGTTGTTAATTTCATTTTTCTAAAGAAGATTTCGATTGTGTTATTCGTGTTGCTACTAAACAAGTAATTATGATAATTACTGATAAAATCAAAAATTCCTTATGTAATCCAAACGCAATGGCTTCTTTTATGCTTTGTAAATTTGATTTTGAAAGTGAAGTATCATGGTTATTATTGAATATCTGACTAACATCTATATGTGATGAATCTTGCTGTTTACTTAGATATTTTGTTGCTTGTGTCATAGAGATAGCTGTAAATACTGCAATTCCGATTGTTTGACCTAAACTCTGCATAAATCGAAAAGATGCAACTGATATTCCTCTTAATTTCCAGTCAACTTCAGACTGAACCACTACTGTATATGTTGTGGTAGCGAATCCCATTCCTGCACCAATGAACGCTGTATAAATCATAAATAACCATACAGGCGTTTCAATTGAAGCTGATGACAATCCTATACAACCGATAAAAATAATAATCGAACCCAACAAAGTAATAAATCTAAAAGACTTTTTAGAGATAAGCCTGCCAGCTATAATGGAGCATAGAGGCCACATTATTGAGATTGGTATCATAACTAATCCTGATTCGGTTGCTCCACCACCATAAACGCCTTGAATCCATAAAGGAATGTGGAATGAAATAACAATAAACACTGAGCCTAATAAGAAAATAGCTAAGTTAGCTACTGTAATGGGACGAATCGAAAAAAGTTGTAATGGAATAAGTGGCTCTGGGGATTTACGTTCAATAATAATAAAAAGAATGAAGCTTATAATACTTACGGATAAGGTTAGTATAGTAAGCATTGATTCCCATGGCCGATTTAATATGTACAATAAAGAGATAATTGCAATGGTAAAAGTAATAATTCCGCTATAATCAATATATCGTTTTTTCTTTTCAAATGTTTCATGCAGAGAAATAAACAATAAAAACATAGAAACGATAACAAATGGAATGTTTAAATAAAATACCCATCGCCAAGAAACATAATCAACTAAAATTCCTCCAACTAAAGGACCGACAATTCCTGCGATTCCCCATATACTACTGAGCCAACCTTGCACTTTTGCTCGTTGCTCAAAGGGATAAATATCTCCGATGATTGTAAAGGTTATACTGGATAAAGCACCGGCTCCCATGCCTTGAAGTGCTCGAAAAATAATAAGCTGTAACATGTTTTCGGATAAGCCACATAAAATAGACCCGATTAAAAATATTGTTATTCCTATATTAAACATCATTTTGCGACCAAATAAATCCGCTAGCTTTCCGTATATTGGGGTAGTGATTAATAGGGTCATTAGATAGGCAGAAACAACCCAGCTCATCATTTCTAAACCACCTAAATCACCTACCATTTTCGGCATCGCGGTTCCTACGATAGTACCCTCAATTGCAGATAAAAAAGTGGCAATGAAAATGGCCACCGTAACATTTCTTGTATTCGTCTTTCTATTCATTAATACCCTCCTTAATTATTCCTCAAGGTTTAAATGTTGAACAAGTTTGCTTAAGGAGCTGGATAAACTTTCTAATTCCTCGTCGGTTAAAACTGAAAATGAATTTCGGTTACTTTCTTCACATAATGGTTTGATTTGTCTCATAGTATCTTTTCCTTTTGAAGTCAATCTTGTTCTAGTAATCCGTCGATCTTCAGCGTCTGGAAATGTCTCGAGATACTCCCCATTTTGTAAACGTTCAACAAGCCCAGTAATTGTTTGTTTCGTAACTAACGTATCTAAGCGAAGATCTTTTAAGGTTACTTCTTCCTCGCGCAGAATGGTCCCCAAAATCATCCATTGTTGTGCACTTTTTAAACCAACTTGTTGTGCCAATCCGCCTCCAATTCTTCTAAGTAAACTAGATGCACGAAAAACGTCTAACATAATATCCAAATACATTTCATCTCGCTCTTTTTTCATATCGTACCCTCCATAAAGTCAATATATTGACAATTGGATTGTAGCAAAGTCCGGAAAAATAGTCAATATATGAACTATCAATATACGAACTAATAAAAGGTATGATAACCTCTACTACCGGACTTTAACTAATGCTGTACCTATAATCAAAGTGTAAACTTACATATCCAGTTATTAATGCAAAAAATAAAAAAATGTACAACATATTAAACTAGTACGGATGAAATCAATCCTTTTGTACAACTACTTGTCTTTAGCGCTACAGGGTTGACCATTCTTTTTACCCCAATTTCTCTGTAGTATCAACTAGCAACTGCTGCAAAAGGTTTTTCACTTGTGGCCATTCTTGTAGCGTAATGCTGTACATCACAGTATGACGAGTCGTACCATCCTTCCGTACCATATGATTACGTAAGACCCCCTCCTTTGTTGCCCCTAAACGTTCAATCGCCTTTTGAGAACGTAAATTTTCGTGGTCTATTTTAATTTGAACACGCTGTAAGTTGAGTACCTCAAAACAGTATTGTAATAATAAATATTTGCAATTCGTATTAATGGCCGTACGCCAAAAAGCCGGTGTTATCCATGTAGTACCTATTTCAAGTCGTTTATGCGTTTCATCAATGTCCATAAACCGAGTTGAACCAATGATTTGTCCAGATTTTTTATCCACAATTACAAATGGAAACTCGGTTTTTTCACGCTTTGTTGCTAATGCTTTGTCCACAAAGTTATTCACATCGAGCATTTTCTCAATTGTTGTGGACATGTGGGGCCATATCTCTGGATAACTAGCTGCCTCCAATAACCCTTGTGTGTCCTGTTGTTCTAACGGCTTCAGTAATACTACCTCATTTTCTAATGCTTTAAAATTCATGTTGCTTCACTCCTTTTTTTTATTTAACGATATTTTTGATATGATAGGTAGAACCAATTTTTTTAAAATACACCATACCAGGAGGTGCAATATTTTGGAGTTATCGATCTCATTTACTGGAGATGCATCGAAATACGTGCAAATCTACGAGGAATTAAAACAAACCATTTTAAAGAAGAAACTACTGGCCCATGAGCAATTGCCATCTAAACGAACGCTTGCTAAAACGCTTGATGTTAGTGTCCATACGATTAAGGAAGCTTATGAACAATTACTAGCTGAAGGCTATATTTATAGTAAGGAACGCTCTGGTTATTTTATAGCGCCCTTTGAATTTGAATGGGAACAGCAGCAAAATCAGCACATATCCCCAGCTATAACACCAACTACATATACTATAAAATTTGATTTTAATAACGGACATGTGGATAAGGACGCTTTTCCATTTTCAATCTGGCATAAGCTGTTGAAAAAGCACTTTAATGTGGATAATTTAACAACAAGTCCTTGGCCTGGAGAAGCTATATTACGGACGGAAATCGCTCGCTATGTTGAACGATCAAGAGGAGTTACTTGTGAAGCATCACAGGTGTTCGTTTATAGTGGTACACAAAATCAGCTTCAGGCTCTCTGTCACTTTTTTGGCCAAAAAGCGCACGTTGGCTTAGAGGAGCCTGGCTTTAGAAGAGTACGTGCAACATTGCAACAATGTGGATTAATAACTCATGCTATTCCTGTTGATAACTTAGGGATATCAATACCGAAAGAATTCATCCACATGTTATACACAACACCCGCACACCAGTTTCCGCTCGGGATGGTCATGCCGGTTGAACGGCGTGCAGAACTTCTACAATGGGCTAATTCTGCGAAGGCATTTATTATTGAGGATGATTATGACTCGGAATTTCGTTATAAGGGGCTTCCTATTCCCTCTTTAGCAAAGATGGATCAGCTGCAACGTGTTATTTATTTCGGAACCTTTTCTAAAACACTTATCCCATCGCTCCGTATTAGTTATATGATTTTGCCTAAATCGTTAGTCGAAAAATTTATGCTTTTTAATCAGGAGCAAAAATCTGTTGTCTCAAAAATAGATCAGCTTGTATTAGCCGATTTCATTGCCCAAGGCTTATTCGATAAGCATTTAGCCAAAATGCGTACTATTTATCGTAAAAAGCAACAGACGTTACTAGCAGCTATTAACACCCATTTTTCTGAGGAATTCGAAGTAATTGGTGAAAAATCTGGGCTACACATCGTTATGAAGTTACCAAAAAGGCTATCTGAGCATAATGCCATTAGGCTCGCACAGGAGGTAGGAATTAAAGTGTATCCATGCTCAACCTCCTATCAGCAAGGCTCTAAACATGCTATGGTCATTATGGGTTATGGAGGGCTAACCGTTGAGCAAATTAACGACAGCATTGCATTACTTGCAACAGTTTGGTAATCCCCATAAACCTTTTTATAGATAAAAAAAGATGACCCTGACAGTACATATCAGCGTCATCTTTTCATCATTTAGTCAATATTAATATCTACCACTACATTTTTAAGGTACTCATCAAGGTTCCCTTTATTTACAGTCTGCATAATAGTTGATCGTTTTTCCCTGTTCTCTAAAGCTTCAATGATTAAGTTACCAACGTTTGGGTAGTAATGCAACCAGTCGAAAAAGTCGTTCTCATTCGCCGTTACTTCATTCACACCATGGAAGCTGTACACGGTACCAAACACACCTACCATATCATTCATCCATCTACTATAAGCCTCGTAACGATTTTCATTATGCAAAATGGTCTGAAGCCGTTTAGCAGGCATTAATTCTGTAAAGACCACTAGTTCTGTATTCGGGAATGCATCTTTTATAGCTTGAAGCCTTGTTCGATAGTCGGTATCGTACATAAAAGGCTTAGCTGTCTCTGCTTTAAAATTCTTCTGGAATTTTTGCCACCCTTGCTCCATATCATCATTTGGATACGTAGTTTGTGCAATATTATGACGTGTGTAACTGCGCGCACCATCGTAATGATTTGCTTTTGAAATATCATAATTAAAAAGAGCATAATGCATTGTGCTTGCTGAAAATAAGGACTTTATTGCATAAAAAGGTGCCTCCGACGTCTCGATATAAGTTTGCGGCGGATTCGATGTACTAGGTTTGCCAGCATTCGCCGAATCAAAATATAACTCAATAAAAATTCTCTTAAACGGCTTACCATTTTTCTGTTCAGCATATTTCATGTAAGGCAAATATTCTGTAATATGCAGCCCACTCAATGAATAGTTATAAACATTTTCTTTTGTAAAAGCCCTCTCATCAAGATACGTAATCCTGCTCGTTCCCATTAATAAACTATCATAGTTAAAATCATGGCTATTGATATAATTTGTTTTTAATTGTCTTTCATCAAAGCCAAGCTGATAGTCGTTATAGTCATTCGCATGTGTGTAATTCCAAAGAGGGTCAATATAATAATTGAAACCCATAATTCCGAAAACAGGTAATCCTATTACTACGAAAGATGTGGCAAATAATTTTACTAACCATTTTTTCGGATCCAAGTTCATTCACACCTTTATTTAGAAATTAAAATATAAGAATATACTATTTTTTTGCATATAGTAAATGGATACTAGCACTAGTGCAATCATAAATTGCGTATAAATAATTGCTCCCCAATTAAATTTCATCTTATCCATTAATTGAATAGAATTTAATGCCGTAAATGCAATAACAAGTGTGATTAAGAGTCCTACAACAATCACTATTGGATCACTGAATGATAGTCCCAAAATATTAAAAGCTTCCGCTTGCGCAAAATTCGTGTGCGGCTCTGTAAAGAAATTAGTAATAGCTGTCATGTTTGGCGTAAACATTTTGGCTATAATAGTATTTGCTTGCTCAATACTTGTTGCACGGAAATATACCCAAGCGATATTAACAAATTGGAAAGTCATAAACCATGAAAGTAAATACGGAAGCTTAATACGTGTTTTACTAAAAAGTCTCACAACTACAGACGCAAAGCCATGCATCAGTCCCCACAAAATAAAATTCCATCCTGCACCATGCCAAAATCCACTGATGAAGAAAATAATTAATATATTTAGATAGGTTCTATATGCCCCTTTACGACTACCACCTAATGGAAAATAGACATATGTAGTTAAAAACCGGTTCAACGTCATATGCCACTTTTTCCAAAACTCCTGAATATTACGTGCTTTATAAGGAGAGTAGAAATTTACTGGTAGTTTAATATTAAATAATAATGCTAAACCGATCGCCATATCAGAATATCCACTAAAATCATAATAAAGTTGCACTGTATACGATAATGAGGTAATCCAAGCTTCTATAAAACTTAAGTTACTATAATTGGCAAAGCCTTCATTCGCCCATATGCCCACCGTATCAGCAATAACAACCTTCTTAACTAAACCAATTGCAAAAATAAATAAACCTCGTGCAACATGTTCAGGAATAATTTTACGATTTTCCTTCGTATCATACTGCGGAAGCATTTCATCATGCTGAACAATTGGTCCTGCAATTAACTGCGGGAAAAACAAAATGAACAGCGCATAATGACTAAATTTATAATGGGCTGTTCCATCACGATAACTATCAACAATAAAAGCAATTTGTTGAAATGTAATAAAACTAAGTCCTAATGGTAGCAATAAGTGCAACAGTGCAAAATTTGTACCAAATAAACTATTTATATTGCCAATAAAGAAATCGGTATATTTATAGTAGCAGAGAATGATAATATTGAAGATGACTCCAATTATCATATACGTTTTTCTCCAACGACTATTGGTTCTACTAATTACCCGACTTAAAGCAAAGTTCACAACTATGGAGATTGTGATGATTGCTAAATAAGTTAACTTAAAATAGCCGTAAAAAATCAAAGAGCTCAGTACCAACCAATAGATCGCATATTGCTGGTTTCTGAAACGATTTAATAAAAAATAGATAATAAATGTTATAGGTAAAAACAAGAAAATAAATTCAAAGGAATTAAAAAGCATTACACCACTCCCCTAATTGCCATTCCTTTATATTCAAAATTAAGACTCCTCACCACAAACATTTCCGTTCCGCGCTTATCTGAAGGCGTTCGCTTGTGCTTCAGGGATCATATCTTTGCCGCATTTCCAAAGGACCAACAAATCAACCTAAAAACACGACACACGTTAAACAAATATTTAGTGAAGAGCCTATCAAATTTAATGTTTTAATATTATATTTACATCACTTAAATTAGCCATATAACACTTTAACATTGATACACTCGCAAAATCTAAATGAAATAAATACCATTGTTATATTCATTATGTATTTAAAGAGGCCAAATATTATATTATACTAAAAAGTTAAGCTAAAACAAATAACGATTTCAAAATAAGGTAGAGAAAGACAAAAACCTATATAATAATACCTCATTTTAACAATTGTTTAAAGGAAATTCCTGTTTGTTGTCGAAAAATGAAAGTTAGAATTATACCTACAAATAATGTGGTGATTCCTAATAGGGTTTTTACTAGTTTGCTTTCATTCTATTAATGGGGGGGTTTGATTCACAACCATGCTTTTTTAAAGCTAAAAGATCTAAAACAAACATAACCTCTGTATAGCGTGTTGATCACTATACAGAGGTCGGTCATCTATATTTTCATTAAAATCTTTCCTTGATGCTGACGACTTTCCATCAAATCATGTGCTTTCTGCATGTCTTCTAATGCAAAAATATTAGCAATTGGTACTTGGAAACTTTCATCCTTCAACAGTGTAAACATCTCCTGTGCAACTTGTTGTAGCACTTCAGGCTTGGAAGCTCGAGTCGTTCCTAAGCTAAACCCTTTCACATTGCGGCAGCTACTATGCAAGTCAGATGTTTTTATATTCCCAGCTTTACCACCGCTATTTCCAAATTGCACTAGCGTACCATACGGAGCTAAACAGTTAAAACTCTCTTCCGTAATATTCCCGGCAATGGAGTCAAAAATAATGTTAACACCATGACCATCCGTATATTCATTCACTTTCGCACTAAAATTATCGTATGTCAGTACATGATGTGCACCTAGTTCAAGGGCAATTGTCGCTTTCCTCATATCACCAACAGTACCAATAATCTTCTTGGCACCTAGCTTTTTTGCCATTTGAATGAGCATCGTTCCTACCCCACCAGATGCAGCATGAATTAATACGCTATCATCTGAGCTAATTGGAGCGATTTGATGTGCCAAAAGATAGGATAGAAACAAAACCGTTGGCACAGCGGCTGCCTTTTCCAAAGGAACATCATTCGGAACTTTAAAGACTAGCTTCTCATTCGCCACCACATATTCTGCATAGGCTCCATTTTTCGGGAATGCAAGAACCACATCTCCAACTTTAAAAGTGCTACTTTTAGCAAAAACCTCCTCAACTACACCAGCTACATCTAAACCGAGTATCATCGGGAAATTTGCTTTTGCTTTATTACCTGTTCTATTTTTAATATCGGCAAAATTCACACTCGTATATGTCGTACGTATTAATACTTCCCCTGCTGAAATAGTGGGCTTTGGACATTCTACGTACTTTAAAACATCAGAAGTACCAAACTCATTAATGATCACAGCCTTCATAAATTTCCCCCTCCTTGTTATAGTTACATTATAAAATAAAAAGGATCATCACCAAAACGTGTGGTTGATTTCCGTTCCGACTGGGCGCTTTCCTGGGGGCGTCCGATGAGCCGCTTCGCTGCGCTGCAGGGTCTCATCTGTGACGCTGATCCCCGAGGAGTCGCCCAGTCTCCACTCCAATCAACTATTTACATAGTAGACATTTTAACAAAAGTCATCCTCAACTTTTGATGATGAACCAATAAAAAGAAATAAATAGGAGATATCTATAAAAATAAAAATGATGAAAGAACAATACAACGGAATCTCTATACATGCATCTCTTTAATAGAAGGTGCTACTACTTGCTATTGCTTTAGCATTAAACCTTCTTTTCTAGTCATCGAATTCAGAAATATTCCTATAAAATCTGGCTTTTGATGTCTCTTTGATATTTCTGTCGGGGCTATCCACGATTTTGGCTGTTCTATCCATGTTTTTTACCGCTCTATCCACGATTTTGACGATTCTATCTATCTTTGGCTCTTCTTTCCGTAGCTCAGATTTCTTTCCGTACTTCGGTGCTTCTCCCGTCGCTTTGACTGGTCTTTCCATCACTCAACTCTTCTGTCCGCCACTCTGGCTATTCTTACCGTCGCTTTAACTCTTCCTTCCATCGCTCTGGTTTTTCTATCTAGCTACCCTAAAATAAAAAAAGCATGAATCAATATTACTATTGATTCATGCCCATAAAATTAATACGCTAAGCCGAATAATGCTTTAATATGTGTAAGATAGCGAATGTTAGACGCTTCTTTCATAAGTGTTGCAGGAAGACCTTTAAGTTGTGTGTTGCTAGCACCAATCGTCGCAACAGCGTCTTTACGACCTAAGCTTGCAAGTGTACCAGAGTTAATTGCAGAGAAAGGCTTCATCTCTTGCTTTTTGTATTGTGCGAATAAGTTGTAACCAGCGCATTCACCCATTTGCCATGCAACTTGAGCAGTTGGAGCATATAGTGGACGCCCACCATCAGCTGGTAATGCAACAGATGCGTCACCGATTACGAATACATCGTCGTGAGATGTAGATTGTAAGAACTCGTTAATCGTAGCTTTACCGCGGTCAGCAGCAAGGCCAGACTCGCCTACGATTGGAAGTGGCGCTACCCCACCTGTCCAAATAAGTGTATTAGCAACGATTGGTTCGCGATCTTTAAGAGAGATAACATTGCCATCAACGCCTGTTACAGGAGTACCTGTAATGAATTCAACGCCACGTTTTGTTAAGCTTTCAGTTGCACGTTGGATCAGTGTATCCGGAAGTACTGGTAAGATTTTTGGACCAGCTTCAACAAGTTTAATTTTAAGATCAGCAAAGTTAACACCGTGTTTTGCTGCGATTTTCGGGAAGTTGTCCACGATTTCACCAACAAGCTCTACACCTGTTAAACCGCCACCACCGATAACGATTGTTGCATCTGCTTCGTCTTTTGTTTGTGCATATGCTTTAATACGATCTTCGATGTGTTTGTTAATTTTATTTGCTTCGTTCACTGATTTAAGAACCATAGAGTTTTCTTCTAATCCAGGGATACCAAAGAATCCAGTTTGGCTACCTAAAGCTACTACTAAAGTATCGTAATTTAAAGTATATCCAGTATCTAGGTCAACTTTTTTACTGTCTACATTGAATTTTGTAACTTTAGCGATTTGTAAATCGATATCTAAACCTTTAAAGATTTTTTTAAGTGGTAAAGCAACAGCACCTTCAGCAATAGTACCACCAGCTAAACGGTGAAGTTCAGTGATGATTTGGTGTGTTGGGAATTGGTTTACTACAGTAATTTTAGCTTCATCAGCTGATAGATACTTACGTGCTGTTAATGCAGTTAAAACGCCAGCGTAACCAGCACCTAAGATGACGATTTCTTTTGACATGATTAATTAATCCTCCGTCCGTACGTTTTGAATATATCTCAAGTCGAGTCTTATTTAGCTTTACGTTCAGCGCTTACTTGTAAGAAAGCATTAACAAAACGGAAAACACCTTGAACTTGTGGGTCTTTTAACATTTTCATAAGACCGAATAAACCAATTACTTCTTGGCTTTCAGAAGCACGGTCTTTCGCTTCAATTGCAGTAGCTGCAAGGTTTTTAGCTGAGCCTACTACTGGGCCAGCCATTTCTGTTACCGCACCAACAGTATCATTTTTAAGTACTTCGTCAGTTGCAACAGCTTGAGCAAACTCATATGATTTTGTTAATAGCGTCATCATTTCAGTTAACTTAGGTAATTGTTCAACTAAAGTTGTAAGTGATTCCTGAACCTCAGGCTTTAATAATTGATCTAGCACATCCAGTTGTTCTTGACTCACAGTTAATTGTTCAGACTGTGTTTGGTTTTTCGTTTCTGACATTTTGAACTCTCCTTTGCCATCACTATCACTATTTTAATTTTATTGCTTCCATGTAAAAAAGACCATTAAGGCACTTCTTAACAGTCGTTACAGCGCTTATATCTTACAAATCACCAGTCTCAAGAGCTGGATAGCAATTCGTATAATTTGTTATTACAATGTTAACTTTATTTTGCAAAAAGCGCATCATAATTCATCCTATCTTGTCTTGGTGACGTTACAACCTCCATTATAAGGTTGTTTGTATATTATTTCAATGAGCTAAATCACAATTTCGACAATCTTTTCAAAATTCATTGATTTGTAACTAAATATTTGTAATTATGTTTGCTTTGTAGCCCAAATACAATATTTTTAATCTCAATTTTATTAAAATACCTTTGATCTAAGCTTCCCCTAAATCGATTGCGTAATACTTATTTTATTTTCAGGATTAATATTACATAAAATGGAGGTGATCATTTTTCAACAGATTTCCAGAAAAAGTCTATAATTTCTCTCGCAGCCATAGCTTCTGATTGAAATATCCTTTTCCCTTCCACATCTTTAACGTATCCTACCGACATCAAAGCCATAAACGAATGGGCAAAAAAAGTAGGATTCCCTTTCCGAATCGTGCCTAGTTCCATCTCTAACTGCATCGCCTGCTCTATCGTTTTATACATATTATTTTCTGATGCTTGCACTTCTTTTAATTGAGATTCCGATAAATTAATCGTCGCTTCTCTCATAAAATTTTTCATATCAATATCTACAGTGGCCGATAAATGAATTTCAACAAGCTTCTCCAACCGATCTTTAAATGATATTGACTCCTTCAATATCTGTAAAATGGACAGTTTAATTTGATTCATCATTTCCAGCAACGCTGATGTATATAAATCCCCTTTAGTCGGGTAATAGTAATAGATAGTAGCCTTTGTAACGTTACAAGCTTTTGCTACGTCAGCCATCGAAATATTTTTATAGCCTTCTTTGATAAAAAGCCTAGTTGCCGTTTCAAGAACAATATCTTTTTTTGGTTTCGCATTCTCATCATGGCGAGGTCTTCCGAGAACACGTGGTGACTGCTTCAACAATTCCGCCCCCTTATAAAGGATTAATTTTAGACATAGTATAGCATATAATTTTTTTACAATTGATTAATTAACCTTCTGGTATATATAATTAAAATTACTTACATGAAACGGAGGTCTTTAAATGAAAAAGCACCCACTAGAGCAATGGGGCTCAATGGTAACAAGTAAAAAAGGGCGCTTTTTAGCCCTCACCTTTTGGATTGCACTTGTTGTTGTACTGTCATTTGCCTGGCCACAGATTAATAGTATTAAGAGTGAATCTGGTAAAAACTTACCCGAAGGTGAAATGTCTCAGCAGGCAGCAGCTATTATTGCAGAACAATTTCCGAATGATGCAGGTACACCATTATTACTCGTCTGGCATCGAGATAGCGGGCTAACTACTGATGATTTTATTGCTATCCAAAAAGTTTACGGAGAGCTTAAAGCTAAACCTTTAGCAAATCAAACTATTATTCCACCATATGATAAAATGCCACCTCAAGCCTTTTTAGCGTCAGCATCTGACAATGGCACAACAATTGTCACTCCTGTTTTCTTTGAAAAGGGTGTGGCTACGGATGCGTTACGAGAGAGTTTAAAGACATTAACAAAAACAATGGATAAGTATAATATCCAACTAGATAAAGACTTAGTTAGTGACAATCTTCATGTGCGTTATTCTGGACCGGTTGGTATCGCTACGGATGCTGTCAGTTTATTCTCCCAAGCTGATGTTAAATTACTAATTGCAACAGTGCTCCTTGTTTTAGTATTACTAATTATTATTTACCGTTCACCGTTATTAGCCATTATTCCATTATTGGTTGTTGCTCTTGCCTACGTCGTTATAAGTCCAACGCTCGGCTTTTTCGCCGATCATGGATGGATCGATAAGGACTCACAGGCTGTCTCTATTATGACTGTATTACTCTTTGGAGCAGGTACAGACTATTGTTTATTTTTAATATCAAAGTATCGAGAAGTATTATTTCATATCGAAGATAAGACTACTGCCATGAAGCTTACTATAAAGGAGTCTGGCGGTGCGATTATGATGAGTGCATTAACGGTTGTTATTGGTTTAGCTACTCTTAGCCTTGCCCATTATGGTGCATTCCAACGTTTTGCAATTCCGTTTAGCTTTGGTGTACTGGTGATGGGTGTTGCAGCATTAGTTGTACTTCCAGCAATTCTTGTTATTATAGGTCGCGTTGTCTTCTTTCCATTCATACCACGAACAGAGGATATGGCTTATAAAAAAGGAAGAAAACAGCACAAACCAACACATAAAATAAGTCGTGCAATCGGGCGCATTGTAACGCATAAACCATGGGTGATCATTGTTGTTACTTTACTGTTCCTCGGTGGGTTAGCAGCTTTCGTACCACGTATTCAGTATACTTTTGATTTATTATCGTCATTTCCTGAGAATATACCATCCCGAGAAGGCTTTAATTTAATAGAAGAAAATTTTTCACCTGGCGAATTAGCTCCAGTTCAGCTCATCATTGATACTGAGGGTAGAGATATCCACTTGCAGCAGCGATTAGCTGAAATCTCTTATATTGATAGTGTTGCAGATAGCCGAATTGGAGAGAAAAATAATGCTATCCAATTGTACGAGATTTCTTTTAACGCTAATCCTTATGCTAAGGAATCGTTAGCTCATATTCCAGAGCTTAAAGCAGCGGTTATAAAAATGCTTGAGGATGAAGGTATAAAAGATGCACATAAACATATTTGGATTGGCGGCGAAACAGCTAGTCAATATGATACACAGCAATTAACTGTACGCGATGAAACTGTTATTATGCCAACAATGATTGCTTTAATTGCTTTATTATTATTCATTTATCTACGTTCTATAACAGCTACTGTTTACTTATTAGCAACAGTTATTATTTCTTATTTCGGGGCACTTGGTGCAGGTTGGCTAATTTTACACTATGTAATGGGGACAGATGCCATTTCAGGAGCAATTCCACTCTATGCATTTGTGTTTTTAGTGGCTCTCGGTGAGGATTATAATATCTTTATGATTTCGGAAATTTGGAAAAAGCGCAGAACAGTAGATCATATAACAGCTATTGAGGAAGGTGTCGTACGAACAGGAAGCGTTATTACATCTGCTGGTCTAATTTTAGCTGGAACATTCGCTGTCCTTGCTACCTTACCTATTCAAGTACTAGTTCAGTTCGGTGTCGTTACGGCAATTGGCGTGTTGCTTGATACATTCATTGTACGTCCATTGCTAGTACCTGCTATTACTACTGTTCTCGGTAAATATGCGTTTTGGCCAGGAGCATTATTTAAAAAGAATGATTAAAATTACTGCACGGACATTTGCGTAAAAGGTTAGGATGATTTTAAAATACTCATCCATCCTTTAGCTGTCGCTAATATCCGTGCTTTTTTAGTGCCGATACAACAATACGTTGCTAGAATGCATCTAAAAAACTCCCCTTCGATAAACAGAAATATAATTTTCATCCATTTATCTATAGGGGAGCATATCAACTCATAATTATTTTGTTGGTTTTTTCAAATCCATTGAAGCAGCTGCGCTTTCAACTTTAACACGTTTTAAGAAGAATGCGAGCACAAGTGCAACAACTGTAATACATGCCGCTATGAAGAATGAGTGTGTAATACCATCTAATAAAGCATTTTGCATAATGTGATCTTGCATTTGCTGCATTTGTTCTGGTGTCGGTGCAACACCTGATTGTGCTGCATTCGCTTTTGCATCTGCAATTAATTCTTCGGCTTTTGCTTTTGTACGGTTATTCATGAACGTTACCATCACGGCACTACCAATTGCCCCTGCCACTTGCTGTACAGTATTATTAATAGCTGTACCGTGTGGGTTCATCATTTGTGGTAATTGGTTTAAGCCGTTTGTCATAATCGGCATCATAACCATTGACAGACCAAACATACGAATTGTGTACAATGACACAATAAATGTATAACTTGAATCTATTTCTAACTTTGTTAAACCGAATGATGCAATAGTTGTAATCGTTAAACCGATAATTGCTAGTACACGTGGTCCAAATTTATCGAACAGTTTCCCTGTAATCGGCGACATAATCCCCATTGCAAGTGCCCCAGGAAGCATCATTAAACCTGCTTTAAATGGATCAATTCCACGAATCGATTGTACATATGCAGGCGTTAAAATCATCCCAGAGAACATAGCCATTGACACGATAACCGAAATAGCTGAACCCAACGCGAACATTGGGTATTTATAAATACGTAATTCCAGCAAAGGCTGATCCATACGTAGTTGTTTAAATATGAAGATGATTAAAGCAAGAAGGCCAGCTGAAATTGTGCCATATACCCAAGGACTTGACCAGCCCTTATCCCCTGCCGTACTGAAACCATATAGAATACCACCGAATGCAATTGTTGATAATAGTACTGATGGGACATCTAAATGAACTTTACGTGTCTCCATTACATTATCTAATTTCCAAATACCAAACAATAAACTAATGACAGCAAACGGAATGATCATTTGGAATAGCATACGCCAATCATGGTGCTCAACAATATATCCAGATAATGTAGGACCGATCGCTGGTGCCGAAATCATAACTAGACCGAAAATACCCATTGCTGCCCCGCGTTTTTCTTTCGGGAAACTAATCAGCATTACGTTCATTAGAAGTGGTGACATACTTGCTGCACCTGCTGCCTGCACCATACGACCTGCTAAAAGTGTACCGAAGTTAGGCGCAAAGCCCGCCATTACCGTACCGATTGTAAAGACTGACATTGCTGCAATAAATAAATGTCTATTTTTAAAGCGTGTTACAAAGAATGCTGAAGCAGGTACTAAAATACCACTTACAAGCATATAACCTGTTGCGAGCCATTGTACAGATGAATACGTTATACCAAAATCTTTCATAATTGTTGGTAATGCAACATTCAACAATGTGTTATTTAGAAAAGCAACAAAAGCACCCACAAATAAAATACTAATCATCCCATAGGGGGGCTTTTTCAATGTTTGCTCACTATTCATTTATATCCCTCAATTCTTTCTTTGTTTTTTCGATAAAACTTATTTTATACTCGCAGTCTATTTTTTTCAACAGTTAAGACTATAAAATTTAAAAACATTGATATATAAGCGTTTTCAATATAGAATAAGAGTATAATATTTTAAAAAAGGTGAGGTTATGAACAAAAGAAAACGACAAATCATTACTGCTGCCCGCGCTCTTTTTATTGAAAAAGGATTCGTGGATGCATCGATGAACGACATCATTAGTGCAGCAAAAATTTCAAAGGGCACATTTTATAATCACTTTTCTTCTAAAAATGAATGTTTAATCGCCATATTAGATGAAGGTCGCGAAGAAGCAAGTAATCGCCGCCACGAACTTCTTTATGGTAAGGATCCTACTGATTTGGAAGTATTAACACAGCAAGTTGCAGTACTCATGTATGTCAATCGAGAACATAATTTAATTCAAATTTTTGAATCGATTTTCCATTCTAAGGATATTGAATTAAAAAAAATAATTTTAAACTATTATTTACAAGAGCTGGAGTGGCTAGCTAATCGACTTGTACAAGTTTTTGGAGAAGAAATTAGTCCAATTAGTTATGAATGCGCGGTACAGACACTTGGTATGATTAACCTTACATTACGCGCAGTCTTAATTGCTGACTATAAATATATAAATCGAGAAGCCATTGTACGTGTAGCATTACGCAATATTAGCGTAATTATACCCGTTATGCTTGAATCAAAAGAAATCATCATTAGTACAGAAATGATCAATACGATCCAAAACGTCGCGAATTTTAAAACGGTTAATAAGGAAACGGTCATCGAGCAATTAACAGGCTTTAAAAAAGGACTAGCTAAGAACGAAACAGTTGAAGGGTTAGAATACGTGGAATTCTTATTAGAGGAATTAAAGCGTGAGAAACCAAAGCTCTTCATTATCGAATCACTTCTTACACCTTTCCGTAAAGCATTCGTTGGAACCGAACACGCAGAAGAGGCACGTGATATCGCTAATAGCTTATGGCGCTATGTAAAAATTGAACGACCATCAGAGCGGTGCATCAAGTAAAATAACCACATAAATAAAAGAAGCTAAATAGAAAGTCAAACACCATGACTTTCCATCTAGCTTCTTTTTTTATTTATTTTATTATGCGCATTTGATAAACCTGTAGTTGATTGGAGTGCAGGCTGAGCGATTCCATAGAGATTAGCGATAGAGGTACGAAAGCTAAAAGCATCGCTTCCTGTGATAACACCTTTGTGACCAACATCCTGTTGTTGCTGTCGCTTCGCTTTCGCACAGACAAAACACGTTGTTGCTGTCGCTTCGCTTTCGCACAGACAAAACACGTTGTTGCTAACGCTTCGCTTTCGTGCAAAAAACATCTGTTGCCCCGACGCCCCTAGGAAAGCACCTAGTTAGAACACTCATTACAGTGATGAATGCATTTATTACTTAACTTGACGATCTTTCGGCCCTAGCCAAAAGCCAATCCCAATGCTAATAGCTACTATAAGAAAAGGTGCATACAAAATAATAAATTGATTCATTATAGTTCCCCCTATGCATGATGATCATGTTTACCGCAAGCATAATCACGATCAAACACAAACCATTTCATTACTAAATATAGTGAAGGTATGAGTAGAACTAACCCTCCGACAAACGCTATCACTAATGCTATCGCCATTGTTTCATTTGTAAAACTATCATAGACCGACAAATACGGATACAGTAAATACGGATAATGTGAAATACCATAGCCGAAAAATGCAAAGCCAAACTGAGCGACCATTAAAAAGACGGCTATACCATAGTTTTCCTTTTTACATAAAAGAATTAATGTTATAAGAAATAGCACACCCGAAATGGCGAAAAGCCACCACAGATTTAACATATTTTCATAATGCTCAGGCACATGTCCCTTTAACTCCACCATAATCCCTATTACACTTATTACGAGCGGCAAAGACCAACCGAGCGCATATTTTCTCATTAAATCTGAAGCATGTTCATCTCGTGCTCTTTTCCCATACCATGTTAAGAAAACAGCCGAAATATACAAAACTGCCACTATACTTAATAGCACAATAGACCAAGTTAACGGATTCGTGAAAAGTTTAGCAATTTCCAAATGTGGTTCTTTATTTACCATTTTCACGAACCCTCCCTCAGAAATCGTTAACACAATAGAAAGGGATGCTGGTATAAATAAACCAGTAATTCCGTACATCATTGTATAACCAATGTGTCCGCCTTTTACACTGTAGGATTCAAATGCATAATAGCTCCCTCTAATTGCTATCAATATTAATGAGATACTGACTGGCACTAGCAAAATTGTGCCGTAATAATAAGCTGTTTGAGGAAAGAAACCTACCATTCCAACAAAGAAAAATACAAGGAAGACATTGGTGATTTCCCATACCGGAGATAAATAGCGCTTAATAATATTGGCTAGTATTTGATCTTTTCCAATCAAGACACTATAAGCATTAAAGAAGCCCGCTCCAAAGTCTATGGACGCAACAATGACATAGCCAAAAAGAAATAACCATAGTACTGAAATTCCTAATATCTCTAAGCTCATTGCCCTGCACATCCTTCCACTTGTTTATGTTCTTCAATTTCAAGTTCAATCGGATTGTTACGGAACATACGATTAAGTACGACGATACTTCCTATCGCTAATACAATGTACAGCCCTGCAAATAGTATTAGCATAGTATCGACTTGACCACTTATTGTGGCAGCTTCCGCCGTTTTCATATAACCACGAAGTATCCATGGCTGGCGTCCTACTTCCGCAAACCACCAGCCTGCCTCTACAGCAATAAGCGATAATGGACCACTTGCTACTACTAATCTCTTGAAGCTTTTTGAAGAAATAAACTTCCATCTCCGCCACTTACCTAGCACATAACTAACTGCTACGACTATTAATAAAGTTCCGATTACTACCATGATGTCAAACAAATAATGGATATAAAGTGGTGGCTGTTCATCGTTCGAAAATTGGTCTAAACCTTTTACTTCAGCAAAAGGATTATTATGCGCCAATACACTTAATGCGTATGGTACTTTAATGGCGTATTTCACTTCTTCTCCATCCAGCATGCCGAATAGCACAAGTGAAGCATCCTCTTTTGTTTCAAAATGCCATTCAGCAGCAGCTAATTTTTCTGGTTGATATTCAGCTAAATACTTCCCTGAAAAGTCACCTACAACGAGTGCCGCTAGCGAAAATACTAGTCCAAGTTTCAATAAAAGATGGAAGGCTTTTTTATGATACACATGCTTCGATCCTCGCAGCATACGGTATGCCGCAATAGAAGCTAATAAAAATGCTGCTGTCATATAAGATGTTACTAATACATGCGCTACCTTCGTTGGCATTGCGGGATTTAACATAGCCAATACCGGTTGAATATTTACAAGCTCTCCATCTACAAGGTCAAAGCCCTGTGGCGCGTTCATAAATGCATTCACAATCGTAATAAAAACAGCGGACATAGATGCACCAATAGCTACCGGGATCAATAATAAAAGATGTCTCTTTGGATTTTTGAATCGATCCCATGTATATAAATAAAGCCCTAAGAAAATTGCTTCAACAAAGAACGCGAACGTTTCCATAAACAATGGTAATGCGATTACCTGACCAGCCAATTCCATAAAGTTTGGCCATAGTAGTGATAGCTGCAATCCAATCGCAGTACCAGTGACAACTCCAATTGCCACAGTAATCACAAATCCTCTTGCCCATCTTCTTGCGAGTAATAAATAGTGTTCGTCATTATTTTTCAATCCAACCCATTGAGCAATCATGATCATTAAAGGTATACCGACGCCAATTGTTGCGTAAATGATATGGAATGACAATGTTAACTCTGTTAAGGCTCGACTCCACATTACAGCTGAATCATTCATTTTATTTCATCTCCTAGGTACTAAAAATTCTCCCAATTATCGAAAGAAACATTATTCCAGCTACTAAAAAACTTATAAGTATCAGCTTTTTCTCATGTGATTTATACGTAGCAACCTTTTGTTTTTTCATCATAGTAAATCAACCCAAATTTTAATTGCTGTCGCTAAGATGAGTACTGCTAAAATACTTTGCAAAATTTTCGTATTCATTTTTTTACCTATTTTTGCGCCAAGTGGAGCCGCCAGTAAACTTGCCACTATCATGATGACTGCAGGATAGTAATCGACTTGCCCTGTCATTAACTTTCCGATTGTCCCTCCGATCGATGAGATAAACGTAATTGCTAGGCTAGTGGCAATCGTCATACGCGTTGGAATACCGAGCACTACAAGCATTATCGGAACAAGCAAGAAACCACCTGCAGCACCAACAATCCCTGAACCAATCCCGACAATAAATGCTAAAATTGCCGCTAGTGGCTTGTTGAATGTTACTTCATTCATCGGCTTATCATCGATTTGTTTCTTAGGAACAAACATCATCACAGCTGCAATCAATGCTAAAACGCCGTATACGATATTCACACTGTTTTCAGATAAAAACTGTGATCCGTAGCTCCCAACAAAGCTACCAGCTAAAATTGCTCCACCCATATAAATAATGAGAGGCTTATTAAGATAGCCACCCTTTCGATATGCCCAAACACCTGCTATCGACGCAAAAAACACTTGTACCGCACTGATGCCTGAAACTTCATGTGCTGAAAATGCGACTAAGCCAAAAAGTGGCGGTATATAGAGTAGCATTGGGTATTTAATGATTGAACCGCCTATTCCCAACATACCGGACACAAAAGATCCAACGAATCCAATCAAGAAAATGACAATTATAAATGTTATATCCACTGTGCTTGCATCTCCTTTTATTTATGTGCTTTCAGTATAGTCCTGCTGTAATTTCAGACATATAGGGGTTTTCCACTATTAGCTTTACTCACTGTGACAATATTGCAAATTATTTTGGATAGAATCAATTGGCATAATTACGTCTAGAGTCGGTTTTTGTGGCAGCGACAGATGTGTTTTTTGCGCGAAAGCGTAGTGGCAGCGACAGATGTTTTTTTGCGCGAAAGCGTAGCGGCAGCAGCAACATAAGGGCTGACACGATGTCGGTCATTTCGGTATTGCCACAGTACGTGGCGTTCTTAGACTGAGTTTCTCTATTCCAGCAGATGTTTGGATATTTACTGAACGGAGATAAAAAAAAGACCACCCACGTCCGAGCGATCTTCTGTAACCAGTTTAATACTTTTGATATTTATTTTTTCATTGGACATAGCACACAGCTTCTAACAACAAGACGTTGTTACATATAGTTATTTGCAAGCCCATACTGAATAAGCTCAGCTTTATTACTTAAATCGAGCTTTTGCATAATATTTGATTTATGATTTTCAACCGTTTTACTACTAATATATAGCTGCCCAGCAATTTGGATATTCGTATACCCTAAAACCGTTAACCTCACTATCTCCTGCTCACGCACAGTTAAAATACATTGATCTTCATGCCCTTTATGTTCAAATAATTTATCCAACTGCTCCTGTGGAAGACCAACGTTGTAATATATGCGACCACTATATACAGCATGGATAGCCTCATAGAGAATTCCTCCTTGACTATTTTTCAAAATATAGCCATGGGCTTCAACAGCAATCGCTTTTTGAATATAAGCAACTTCATTGTGCATTGTTAACATAATAATTTTCACGTTAGGCATTTGCTTATGAATTTCTTGAGTAGCCGTAAATCCATCTAACCCATTCGGAATGGATACGTCCATCAAAATGACATCCGGGTTTAATGATATTGCCTGAGTGATCGCCTCCGCTCCATCACCCGCTTCACCTACAACTTCTATATCCATATAATTTTCCAATAAAAGAACAATTCCTTTACGGATTAGCACATGATCATCTACTACTAAAACACGAATCATCTAAAGTCATCCTTCCAATTAGGTACTTGGATACTAATTTGTGTACCTTTATTGTGAGCTGAAGTAATATTAAAAAATCCGCCTAACAATGTAATTCGCTCCTCCATATGCTTTAAGCCAAGCCCTTCTTTCTTCACTTGCTGTAAATTAAATCCTACGCCATCATCTTCTATATGGAGCGTTAAATTTGTAGCTTTCTTTTCGAGCCGAATGACAACTTTAGAAGCTTTGGCATATTTAGTAATATTGTGCAAAGCCTCCTGTACGACACGATAAATATTTATTTCCACAGATGGATGACAACGTTCTTCAAAATTTGTTTCTAACGATATAGTAATATCAGGATGTACCTTTTGCACTGAATCGACAAGAGTGCCTAATGTAGGTGTAATCCCTAACTGATCAATGCTATGAGGGCGAAGTTGATAGGAGTACAATTTAATATCATTCATTACTTGCTCTAGCTCATTGCGTACTTCTTCAATATACGTATTTAGCTTTTCATTGTCTTTGACATAAGATTCAATCGCTTGTAGTGCAACAGATACTGTATATAATGATTGGCCAACGCCATCATGTAATTCCTGCGCAAGCCTTTTATGTTCTTCTTCTTTTGCCTCAATCAGCTTTTTAATAATAAGCTTTGATATCCGGGCCTCTTCTTCCTTTAACTGAAGAGTCTGATCTCTCAATACAAGCAGAAACTCTTGCTCGTTTGTTTTACCGTCTGTATACATCAATGCCGTGCTCATTTCAACATCTATCTTACTACCATGATACGTCGGCATTTTCGATAAAAAATAGGGAATTTCATTATGCTCAATTAAATAACATGTATGTTCGCTTGGAGACTTTTGACGGTTTTCACAAAATGAACAAAAGGGCACTCGATCTCCTAATTTCCACCCTGTTAACCGCTCCGCAGAGGGATTCATCATTAAAATCTCACGTTTGTGATTCATAATCATAATTCCATCTTGAATATATTGAAATATTTGCTGTAAATATAGCTGTTCTTTCTCCAATTTAAACACACTCCAGACTTAAAATTGAAAGTACAACAAGAATCAATGCATTCCTTTAAGTTTCCTTGTTACCAGCCAACATACTTTGCCCTATACTTTTTCTTCTATCAAGCTATAACTCTTAACTTCATGCCCTGCTTTGCGAATGATACGAACACTCATATTTTTTTCTAACTGTGTTGATGCAATAATATGAAGGGGCTTTTTTGGTAGTTCATGTATGTGACGGACCAAATAGGAAATCGGTAAATTTAATGCATTTGGTGTAAGTGATTTGTAAGAATCATTGTAATCACGTACATCCACTATCACCGTTCCCGCATTTAACTCTCGCGGTAAACACTCCTGTATTTGACGCACTGGGACATGGCGTTTATAAATAATTCTACCAATAATAAGAAGGAATATACTCAAACTTACAATAATCATTTTTTAACCCCTTTTAACGAGAAAAAGGTTGTCTAAATTCGTTTAGCTTTGCCAGACGAGGTCTCATCATTCATTTTTATTAAACATAAAGATTTCTACTTCTCATCTTCCAAAGTGCTAAGCAAAGAAAAATAGCAAACTAGTATTACTAGTATGCTATTTTTCTTTTAGAACAACCTCTTTAAATTAAACTTTCTTTTTTAGCCATTACCTCTTGTTGCCAGGCCATGTAGCCGCCCGTTAAATTTACAATGTTATGAATGCCATTTGCTTTCAGTACACTTACAGCAATTGCAGAACGAGCGCCGCCTTGGCATTGTACAACAATTTTTTTATCTGTTTGCAATTCATCTAAACGTTTCGATAATGTACCAACCATAATATGCTGAGCGTTTTCAATATGCCCCGCATCATATTCTGTTTGATTGCGCACATCCAACACATGAACTTTTTCTCTTTCAATTAATGGCTTCGCTTCTAAAGGCGTTATATTTTCATAACTTTCTAGAGCATTAGCCTCTTCCAAAACTTTCGTCACATCCCCATAACCAACAACATTGTCGATACCAATAGAACGTAAAGCTATTAAAATATCATCCAGTTGCGAAGGATTAATTAGTAAATATAATGGTTTTGTATAATCTACTAGCCAACCAGCCCAATTTGTCAAAGAATTATTGTAAGGAATGTTTAGTGTACCTGCGATAAATCCTTGTGCAAAGTCTTCCGCTGGACGTGTATCAATAACCTGCTTTCCATCCTCAAGAAGTTGAGCAACCTCTTCATAGCTTGACACGACCTTCACTGGTGGTAGATTTTTAAGAAGTTCTATCCCTACTTTATTGACACGCTTCATAACAGCGAAATAATAAGGAGGTTCCGGTTGCCCATCTAATAATGCGTCAATAAATTTTTGTTCATCATCAAATTGCATAGCCCAGTTGAATTGTTTCTCATACCCAACTGTTGAAGACGGCACAGCTCCTAATGCTTTACCGCAAGCACTACCTGCTCCATGAGCCGGCCAAAGCTGCATGTAATCTGGTAAAGCCTTAAAGCGTTCTAATGATTTAAACATTGCTTTGGCGCCAGATAGTGATGTACCCTGAATCCCAGCAGCTTTTTCTAGTAAATCAGGTCGTCCAATATCACCTACAAAGACAAAGTCCCCCGTAAAAATCCCCATTGGTTTATCTGCTACGCCGCCACGATCCGTTAATAGGAAGGAGATACTTTCAGGCGTATGCCCAGGTGTGTGCATAACTTTAAAAATAAGATTTCCTATACTAAATTCATCACCATCTTTTAATAATTGATGAGGAATACCTTCCAGATTTTGATATTTCCAATCAGCATCCCCTTCATCGGAAATATACATCTTTGTTCCAACACGGTCTGCTAACTCACGAGACCCCGCTACAAAATCAGCATGAATATGCGTTTCTAATGCGCCAACAATTTGCATCTTCTCTTTTTCTGCTAATGCAAGATAGGGTTCAATATTACGCATCGGATCAACAATAACCATTTCTCCCTTCGCCTGACATCCCACAACATAAGAAGCATGTGCTAATTTTTCATCGTAAAAATATCGTAATAACATGTTAAAACTCCCCTTTATACTCAATTTTTTTCTTTTAAAATATCTAATGCCGATTGGACATAATTCAGTGTTTTTTGAACAGCAGGATCTTTCAGCCATTTAACAATTGAAAAAACATTAATATGCTGAGGCTTTTCTTCTGCTCTTTGCTGTACCATTTTTAAGAAATCCAAACCTGTCTTTCCTTTTTCAACATACGGATCGATATAGCTCTTAAAATTATTCATTGTATAGTCCGTCGTTTGTTTATCCTGAAGTACTGCTTTTCCAAAATCAACGATGTTTTCTAACTGATGAATGTTTTGAACAAGCTTTGGCAATTTCTCTATAAGCTGTACAATAGCTGTTATCGTTTCTGAGCCTACATTATAAGTAGTGACAAATTGTTCGTATCGATCTATTGTCTTTTCATCCATCAATACCGCTTTTCCAAAATCCACAACATTTTCAGCTGAATCTATCGTTTGCTCTACATTCGGTAATTTATCCAACAATCGCTGTAGAGAGTGTCGAACTTCTGGTTTCTCAAGCGTTTCGATTATTCGATATAATTCTTCGCTCATACTTACCGTAGCATTAGCCATGCTTGTCGCCTCCCTTCAATTGTAATTACATTGTGCCTTTCAACATGCCATCCCAGTACATGACAGGGAGTAAATCCTTTTTCATGAAATACATACTGGATCTTTCCACTGCCTGGTTGAAAGGCATAGATTCGACAGGCTCTTTATTGTAATCAAACTCAGCTAGTATCAGTTTGTTGTAGCCTGTTACAATCGGGCAAGAAGAGTAGCCATTATACATTTGTGTCATTGGCTGTTGTCGCATTAATGCAATAAGATTTTGTGCCACAACAGGCGCTTGCTTACGTATAGCTGCACCCGTTTTGGAGGTTGGGAGATTGGCATTGTCACCTATTCCAAACACATTGCTATACTTTTTATGTTGCAAAGTAAATTTGTCGACATCTACCCAGCCACATTCGTCTGCTAATGCACTTGTTCGAATAAATTCAGGTGAACACATATAAGGTGTTACATGAATCATGTCGTATTTAATTTCTTCTAATATGCCCGTATCTAAATTTTCAAAGATAGCTATTTTTTCATCAGCCTTAATTTCAATCAAATTACGACGGAATCGAGCATCAATATTTTTCCGCTCAATTACCTTTTCAAGTGCTTCACGGTATTTTAAAACATCGAAAATTGCTGGATTGGCCGAACCAAAAATAACGTTAATATTGTCACGAACATTGACGTTATTAAAATGGTCCTCTGCTAAATGCATAATTTTCTGTGGAGCACCACCACATTTTACTGGCGTGTTTGGATGTGTAAATAATGCTGTTCCCTCTTTAAAATTACGGATCGTTTCCCACGTATAATCCACATGCTTAAAAGAGTAATTACTGCATACACTTTTAGTCCCAAGTGCTTCCTTCAGCCCTTTAATAGCACCCCAGTTAATCTCTATCCCACCAGCGACGACTAAAAAATCATACGTGTACGTTGTACCATTTTGTGTTAGCACCTGGTTTTGATTGGGATCAAAACTACTAACAGCTTCTTTTAACCAAACAGCTCCTTTAGGAATAACGGACCTCATTTCACGTTCAGAGTCCCATTTATTTGCTGCACCACCTCCCACCAATGTCCAGAGTGGTTGATAATAATGTTTTTCTGCAGGATCTATGATGGCAATCTCCCCTTGAAGCGAATGAGATTGACGAAGTAAACGTGCAGCTACTGAAATGCCAGCAGTTCCTCCCCCAACGATGACTACTTTAAAAGAAGTCTTCATGTGTACATCCTCCTTATCATGCTGTCTTTCGTATACAACTTTTACACCTTAATAATAGGTATAAGAGAGAGCTGTTCATATAGGGGTAATCCCCTAAAAGATTACACACCAATACCCAAATAGCACAAAAAGGCAGTACAAGGTGAATGTTTCATCACTTGTACTGCCCAAATTAACAGTGTTTTCTTTACTTTATCAATCAACAACGCGCTGTTGATTCTTCGAGGCCAAAAAACTCCTATTTACATTTAAACTTTATGATAAACACTGTACCTTCCGCTCCCGATTGGACACTAATAGTACTATTGTGTAAATCAATTAATTGCTTAGTAATAGCCAATCCCAGGCCTGTACCCGTTGTATCATCCGTAGTATTCGTACCTCGATAATATCGCTCAAAGAGGTTATCGAGCTCCTCCTGAGGAATTCCTGGACCTTGGTCGGCGATTGTCAGCATAATCTCCTGTCCTATATTTTGCGCCTCTACGTTTACCTTTGTACCGTCAGGCGTATATTTTTTAGCATTCGTTATGAGATTATCTAAAATGCGCTTTAATAAAAGCTCGTCCGCTTCCAACATAACATCCCCATATACGTTTACAGTCACTTGCTCATCTGCAAATTGAGGTAACCACACATTAAGTGGTATCAATACTTTTTCAAGCTTGATCGCTCTATTTTTTAATTGGTACGTATATGTTAAGTCTTTTATAAGGGCATCCATGTACGTTGCTTTCTCCTGCATCGTAGTTGCAAAGACACGCATTTCTTCCTTCGACCACTCATAATCCTCAGAAGCTAGCATTGTTGAATACCCATAAATAGAGCTTAACGGTGTCTTTAAATCATGGGATAAGCCTGTTATCCATTCCTCACGTAATTGCTCTGCATGCTTAATTTGCCTTTCGTTGGAGGAGAGGCGTCTTGATAAGTTATTAATCGATTCATCGACGGGCTGAAATAATTTAAATTTCCTCTTTAGCTTCCCTGTCTTCCGATGATGGATATTTTTATCTCTTACTTTACTGTAGTCAAACTGCGTCAGTCGCTCGATACGAGATAATACATAAACGAGTGGACGGACAAATTGACGAGAAATGCTAATCGATAAAAAGATGATCCCTATTAACAAGATAATATGTCCACCAAAGAAGACGGAAACAAATAATACCATCGCTTTATTAAAAGGCTCGTCAAATGGTTTGTACGCTGGATTCGGCATACGTACAACTAGTGTCGAGCCATCCTCTAAAGCAGTATTTCTCGACAGCTCTTTAAACTCAAAAATATCGTAGTTCTCTTCCAACAATTGAGGCTTATGGAGCTTCTTATGACGTTCACCAATGACTTCTACCCGATCCCACTGCCCATTATAGATTTCAACGGATGCCTTCTTATCCTGCAAACGTTGGAGCAGTTCAGAAGAAATCTCCCCTTTATCCTTCCAATCTCGAACTACTTCCTCAAAAAGCGGTTGGACAGGTAAAGCCGGAAGGAATAACAAATGGTATTTAGGAATCTCCCACGTGTGCATCCCTGGCCGTTTAAGAGTCATTATTTCGTTATCTGTCATACTACATAGTTCACATGTGTCTCCTGTATAATCAACAATGTCCATCGATTGATTGAACAAATATAATTGCCCCAAATTCTCCTCAGCTCGCTTCGCTAAGTAATCAGCAATCTTAATAGATGTTCCTTTTTCTACGACAGCATCATCTTTAATTTCAGAGACACTCATTATATGAATATCGTCACCGACATGATGATTAATAAAGTATGCAAAAGACACCAAACTTATAATAAAGCCAGTAATGATTAGTAAATAAAAAATGATGAAATAAGATACAAAACGAAGCGTTAATCTTCTAGCTGGCTTCATGAATGAACATCTCCAACAAGTTTATAACCAATCCCCCTTACAGTAATAATGCAAGTTGGTTTACCCGGATTCTTTTCTATTTTTTCTCGCAGTTTTCGAATATGAACCATCACAGTATTATCATCAAACAAACAGTCACCCCATACACGCTCATAAATTTGCTCCTTCGATAATACTTGCCCTGCATTTTCACATAAATATTTCAATAAGTAAAATAATCGTCCGCTAATAATTTCTTTTGTACCATTTACAGTTACCTCAGCTGCATCGATATCGAATGTAAATCGACTATAGGAAAATAAATGACTACCCGGAGCATCTTTTTTCTTCATATATCTGGTAAGCTGAACCTTCACCCTCGCAACAAGCTCAAGTGGATTAAATGGCTTCGTAATATAATCGTCTGCCCCGTTCATAAAACCACGAAGCTTATCTGCATCACTACCTTTTGCCGTTAAAAAGAATATTGGCGCTTCACTTTGCTCTCGAATCATATTCGCCATATCAAGTCCGCTACCATCCGGGAGCATAATATCTAATAGATAGAAATCAAAAACCTTCGTTTCAATTTTCCTTTTTGCTTCTTGAACAGTGCCGCAAAGTGTAATGTTTAAAAATCCTTCTTTTCTTAATATAATTTCAATCATTTCTGCAATTGCACGTTCGTCCTCTAATACTAAAATTGATGCGTCTTGCATGCTATCACCTTCTTTTAAGAATACTTTAAGGTAGCCATCATTTCACGATAAGCTTTCTCCACTACACTATGTATAAGATAACCAATTAAGGAGATAAAACGCAATGACAACTAACCGTGTTACTTTTATTGATACAATGCGTGGTTTTAGCTTATTCGGCATCTTAATGGCGAATTTATTGATTTTCCAGTTTGGCATGTATGGTAAAGATGAACCAAAAGATCTATCCATCCTCGATAATGGAGCGTGGTATTTTGTAAAAATCTTTATAGAGGGATCATTTATGCCGATCTTCACCATTTTATTTGGCTTCTCTCTTATTAAGCTTATAGAGTCTATTCGTAGAAAAAAAGATAAGAGTCGATGGTCCATTTTACGCCGCGCAACAGGGCTAATTGCTTTAGGTTTACTACATAAAACATTTTTATGGGATGGCGATATTTTATTTTCCTACGGGATGATGATATTGTTTTTAATTCCATTTATTAATCGTAAACCGAAAACTTTATTCATTTGGGCTGGTATCTTCTTAGTACTTATTACTAGCTTATCATTTGGTTCCACAGAAGAAACGAAAAAAGAACAGCAAGAGTTAGCAACCTATGTAGAAAAAGCCGACAATGTATACGCTAACGGGAGCTACTTAGACATTTTTGATTTCCGTGCAAATGATATACCTCCGGGTATGGATGATGCAGGATTAGTCTTTGTCTTATTGGTGTTCCTTGCACCAATGTATACTTCTGCATTGACCCTTTTCGGCATGGGGCTTGCTAAAAAGCAAGCTTTTGTGAATATGGAAGATGAAAAGAAATGGTATAAGCTCGGTGCTCTGCTTGTTCCAATAGGGCTAGCTTTAAAGAGTTTGAGTTTTATTATAGAAAGCAATTTTTCCGGTATGCTGTTAATAGGTGGATCTGAATTATTAGCAGTTGGCTATGTCTGCCTTGCAGCTTTAATATATAAAACTCGCCTAGTACAACGTCTCGCTCCTGCCTTTGAGAGTGTTGGTAAACTATCATTAACTAATTATCTAATGCAAACTATTATTTGTACAACAGTATTTTATGGATATGGTCTAGGCTTATACGGCAAGCTAGGCGTGTTTGGCGGTATTTTATTCGGAATCGTCGTGTACAGCTTGCAATGTGTTTTCAGCCTTGCCTATTTCAAGAAATTTAAACGTGGACCATTTGAATCTGTACTGCGTGTATGGACGAATTGGTCTTGGAACGGACAGATTAAAATAAAACAGAAAGGAAGTACTTTACATGAATAGTGACTCCAAAGAGGACTTTACAGATACATGGTGGTTCTTAGGAATCTGTACTGCTGTAGCTGCCGTTTTAACACTATTTGCTTTTTAATATAACAATCAACTTTACACTTGGGAACAACTATACAACAATATCTTGCAATTCGTTTTCGTTCGCCCCCTACTGTATACTATGACTACACATACTATACAGCTTAGGGGGCGTTTTTTTGCTACAGCGAATTATTATTACTGGCTATAGACCACATGAATTGGGCATTTTTAATGACAAGCACCCCGGCATTGCCATTATAAAAAAAGCACTCGAAAACCGTCTGCGTATATTGATCGATGAAGGTTTAGAATGGGTGATTATTAGCGGCCAGCAAGGTGTAGAAACATGGGCAGCTGAGGTAGTTCTTATGTTAAGAAAGGAATTTCCTCATCTAAAATATTCTGTTATCACTCCTTTTTTAGAGCAAGAAAAAAATTGGCAGGAACATAAAAAAGAGAAATATCAAGCATTAATAGCTCAAGCAGACTTCGTAACGAGTGTAACGAAAAAACCATACGAGGCTCCGTGGCAATTTATCGAAAAAGACAAATTCATTATTCAAAATACAGATGGTCTGCTGCTTATTTATGATGAAGAAAATGAAGGCTCACCGAAATATATGAAACGCCTAGCAGAAAAATATATGGAAACACATGACTATATACTTTTGATGATTACCGCTTATGATTTACAAATAGTAGCAGAAGAAACGCAGCAACAAGATTGGTAGGGAAAATATTGCTATAATTTTCCGATAATTATATACTTGAACTATTAATAGCGCGTGGTTGATCACCGTTCCGACTGGGCTCTTTCCAGGGGACGTCCGATGAGCCGCTTCAATCCACTTATATAAACAAATATCATCTCTAACTTTAGATGATAAGTATTAGCAATAGTTACTTCTTTTTTAAAAATTCACGTCTTTTTCTACCCTTTAGTGCTAATTTCCGAAAAGGAGCTGCTAACATTTGAGTAAAAAAATCGAAATGGTTCTTGAGTCGTCGCCGGTGAATGTTTCTCATGATACGTACCGCAGGGAGTGCAAATATACACGCGGAATTCATATTGAAGAACAAGAGTTTAAAGCAATTTTAAATGCAATGTGCCACGATTCTCGCTTGTATTTTGACTTCCATAATCCACGCAGAGAGATTAAAAAGGGAACATATTTAAATGGACACTCTGGGTTAGCCCGTAGTATTTATAATTATTATAAAACAAATCATAACATTGAGCTGACCGAGATTATAAACGGTAAAGATTTTTATGTAAAAATAATCTAAAAATTTCATATTATTAAAGTGGGTTGTTTCTTACATAGCAACCCACTTTTAAAAAAAGAGCTACCCTATAAATGAGAGGGCACTGAAAAAGTCCATATCTTCTCACATTGCGAGGTATTCAGCGGTTAATCGTCGAATACCTCGCTTTTTTCATTTGGCACTGTGATTCTACTGTTGTTTTCCGAAGCATTCCGCTCGCTTTCCGCGGGCGAGCGCCGAGCCTCCTCCTACGCTTCGCTTCGTGCGGGGTCTCGTCTGTCTCGCTTTCCCGCAGGAGTCGAGCGATGCTTCTCCAAACAACGCAATGTATCAACCTATTATTTTAGTCACGCTTGCCCTTATAATAAAAGCATTAATGTGCAGGTGGTGCCCCTGATGATTTCAATCAAGAAAACATGGCAATCTACGATATTATTGTGGATGCCACACATACAAAAGCACGTTATAATCAAAAATCACCGCAAGAATTTTTACAAGAGAAATCAAAAAACGTTCGAAAAGCTGTCTATAAAATAGATGAATCGATGAAAAACAAATTTCCCGCAAAGACCA
>NZ_JBIWGL010000008.1:0-166676 GCF_044763535.1 Lysinibacillus sp. NPDC095746 | reverse complement strand
AGGATCAAACTCTCCATAAAAAGAAATTTGATTAGCTCAAATTGTTTTGCTGGCATCATGTTTGATGTCCAAAATTTTGTTTCGTTCACTAACTCGGGGTTAGCTAGTAAAAACTTTATTGATTACGTTTTGCTTGTTCAGTTTTCAAGGTTCATGTCATTATCTTGTAGTGACAGCTTTTATATCGTACGATATAAAGGTTTGTATGTCAACAAGTTTTAAAAAATATTTGGAGCGGGTGATGAGAATCGAACTCACGACATCAGCTTGGAAGGCTGAGGTTTTACCATTAAACTACACCCGCATGGTAAATTGTATTTATTTAAAATGGCGCGCCCGACAGGAGTCGAACCCATAACCTTCTGATCCGTAGTCAGACGCTCTATCCAATTGAGCTACGGGCGCATAGTATATATTAATTCATAAATTGACTTGGTGCGGCCGAGAGGACTTGAACCTCCACGGGGTTGCCCCCACTAGGCCCTCAACCTAGCGCGTCTGCCGTTCCGCCACGACCGCATTCAATTAGGAACTTTTTCATTATACTATGACAATTCAAAAAGTCAACCTTTTTTCTTAAAAAAGATGAGCCATGAAGGACTCGAACCTTCGACCCTCTGATTAAAAGTCAGATGCTCTACCAACTGAGCTAATGGCTCAAATTAAGAAATGAATGGCTGGGGTACTAGGATTCGAACCTAGGCATGACGGAATCAAAATCCGTTGCCTTACCGCTTGGCTATACCCCAATAAGTGGCGGTCCCGACCGGGATCGAACCGGCGATCTCCTGCGTGACAGGCAGGCATGTTAACCGCTACACCACGGGACCAATATTACTATATTTTTATGAATTAAAATAATTAAATGACCCCTACGGGATTCGAACCCGTGTTACCGCCGTGAAAGGGCGGTGTCTTAACCACTTGACCAAGGGGCCATGGCTCCGAAGGCAGGACTCGAACCTGCGACAACCTGATTAACAGTCAGGTGCTACTACCAACTGAGCTACTTCGGAATAATCATGTTTTGTCGTCGTTATCTTGTCGACTTTTACTATTATAGAGACATCTATAATAAACGTCAACCCTTTTTTATTATTTTTTTCATTCCACTAGTTTTAAACGTCCTAGACACTTGCTACAACAGTATTTCCCTACATTCATTCTAATTTTTCTTACATATAATTGTTGGCATTTTACACATGTATATGTATAAAGGCGACGTTGTTTTTTTTGAGATATTTTAGAGATTTGCAATACTGAGCAAAAACGGGGAGCGTTCACTTTTACTAATAACTCTCGAAAATCTTTGTCTCGATGCTGATACCCTTTGCCTTCCAAGTGTAAATGATAATGACATAATTCGTGTCGAACTATACCTTCTATTTCGCTAATACCATACAATTCATAAGCTTTTGGATTAACTTCAATATTATGCGATTGCAAAAGATAACGTCCACCTGTTGAACGTAGCCTTGAATTAAAATATGCTCGATGCATGAATGGCTTCTGGAAACTTTCTAATGATATTCGACTAACAAGACTTTGTAGTTCCTCATTGTTCATAGCTATATCACCTCTAACAATAAGATACCACACTGCGTAGTATAGACAGTGTGGTATTTATTTATCCCGCATTAACGGATAGTAATTTATCAGTACCGACAGCGAAGCGTGTGCTACAATTACGCCAATGCGAAATTAAATAGTTTGATCTTTAGGAGGTAGCATCGTTAGTGAAATGCGCCCTTTTTTGACATCTATTTGTTCTACCCAAACCGTCACAATGTCACCGAGAGCAACGACCTCTAATGGATGTTTAATACGTCTTTTTTGTAACTTTGAAATATGCACAAGCCCATCCTGCTTTACGCCAATATCTACAAAAGCTCCAAAATCAACTACGTTTCTTACTGTACCTTGCAATTCCATCCCAACTTGTAAATCTTCCATTTTTAATACATCTGTTTTCAGCAGTGGCTGAGGGAATGCATCCCGTGGATCGCGACTTGGTTTCATTAATGTATCCACGATATCCTGAATTGTGACCACTCCAATATCTAAAACTTCACTTAATTTTTCAACATCTAGTTTTGCAATGGCTTCCTCTGCCTTCTGCATCCCAAGCTCTTTTTTATCAATTTGTGCTACCTTTAAAATCTGCTCGGCTACACTATAGCTTTCAGGGTGAATGCCTGTAGCGTCAAATGCATTTTTTGCTCCTGGAACACGTAAGAAACCAATTGCTTGTTCATATGTTTTAGCACCAAGTCGTGGAATTTTCTTTAGTTGAGCACGTGTAGTAAATTGTCCAGTTTCCTCTCGTACCTTTACAATATTCTCCGCAACCGTTTTAGATAATCCAGAAACGTATTGTAGTAGGGAAGCTGAGGCTGTATTAACATCAACACCGACTTGGTTTACAGCTGTCTCTACTATAAATGTTAAGGACTCCGTCAATTTCTTTTGAGAGACATCATGCTGATACTGACCTACTCCAACTGCTTTAGGCTCAATTTTAACTAACTCCGACAACGGGTCTTGCAAACGACGCGCAATAGAAATCGCACTACGCTGTTCTACCTGTAAATCAGGAAACTCTGCACGGGCAATTTCAGACGCTGAATAAACAGATGCCCCTGCTTCATTGACAATTACGTAAGCCGTATCAGTTTCAAGCTCATTCAATACATCTGCTATAAACTGTTCTGTTTCGCGTGAGGCAGTACCATTACCAATAGCAATTATCGTTATTGGGTATTTTGCTAAAATCTCTTTCACGACCGCTTTCGATTTTGCTACATCTGGCTTTGGCGGATGTGGATAAATGGCTGTAACCTCTAACATTTTCCCGGTTTCATCTACAACAGCTAGCTTACAACCTGTACGGTACGCCGGATCAACACCCAATACATACTTTCCTTTCATAGGGGGCTGTAATAAAAGATTACGCAAATTTTCAGAGAAAATGTGGATAGCCTGAGTCTCTGCCTTTTCAGTAAGTTCATTTCGTAACTCTCGTTCTATAGAAGGCTGAATTAAACGCTTGTACGAATCCTCAATCGCTAGCTTCACCTCGGCAATTGCGGGTGAAGAACCTGTAGCAGGAATCCATTCCTTCCACATAATCATCAATACTCGATCTATTGGTACATGAATTGCTACTTTTATTATTTCTTCTTTCTCACCACGATTTACAGCTAAAATACGGTGTGGAACAATACGATTTACTGGTTCTTCGTATTCGTAATACATTTCGAAAACGTTTTTGTCGTCTGCCTCTGCATTCTTAACACTTGTTACGAGTACGCCATCTTTCCATGAATACGAACGAATTTTTTCACGGATTGCCGCTTCATCAGCAAAGCGTTCTGCTAAAATATCTCGAGCCCCAGCTAGCGCATCCTCTACATTAGCAACTTTCTCCTCATCTACGAAAGCCACTGCTAATTGTTCTAAAGCATCACTACGATACTCTAATAGAAGATCTGCTAGAGGTTCTAACCCTTTTTCTTTCGCTATAGTTGCCTTTGTTCGGCGTTTTTGTTTATAAGGTCGATATAAATCTTCTACACGCTGTAAAACAGTTGCTGCTTGAATAGCCTGTTCTAATTCAGGCGTTAGTTTATTTTGCTCCTGGATTAATCGTATAACCTCTTCTTTGCGTTGTTCAAGCTGCTGTATGTAGTGATAACGATCCTCCACAGCTTTAATCTGTACTTCATCAAGGGATCCAGTAGCTTCTTTTCGATAACGTGCAATAAATGGCACGGTATTTCCTTCTTCTAATAATTTAATAACAGCATCAGCTTGACCTGGCTTAATAGCTACATCCTTTGCAATTAGCTGTAACATTTGCTTTTGTTCCACATCATCACTACCTTTTTCTTTTCATTTTACCATTACACTTTACTAAAACTGCAAAAAAATAGTCTACTCTAAAAGAAGAGTAAACTATTCAATCAATTATACTTTGGCAAAATTGTGTCTGGAACAGCCACCTCGCCCTAAAAATTCAGAGCGAAACACCATCACTTACTAAGATAAATTCTTGTAACTTTTTTATTGCCTTCCTTTGTATTCTTGATACATGCATTTGAGAAATCCCTAATCGTTCCCCAACCTCATGTTGAGTGAGTTGTTCTAAATATGTAAGCTGAATTATCTCCCTCTCTCTCTCATCTAAAATACTCATAGCGTCAGAGACAATCATTCTTTTATTAGCCAATTCAAAGCCATCATCTTCTTTACCCATCATATCTAATAACGTTACTGTGCTATCGTCAGAATCTGACTCTACTGAGTGATCCATAGAAAGAGCATGATAACTACGGCTCATTTCCATAGCCTCTAAAACCTCTTCTTCTTCCACTTCTAATCGATCCGCGATCTCCTTAATAGATGGAGAACGCTGCAACTCAATTGTCAACGTTTCCACTGTTGTTTTAATGCGCGGCCCTAGTTCTTTTATTCGCCTTGGTACATGAACATCCCAAGTTTTATCACGTAAAAAGCGCTTAATTTCCCCAACAATCGTTGGTACAGCAAATGCTTCAAAGTTCCGGCCAACATTAGGATTAAAACGTCTAATTGCACCTAGCAACCCCAGCATACCTACTTGAGCAATATCATCATAATGGGATTTACCGTTCGAATATTTGCGTGCAATGGACTCAACTAAATATTGATAATGCATCACTAAATTTGTTTGTGCTTCATTATCCTCTGTTGATTGATACAACGCAATCCACCTTAATATATCTTCCCCGGACGTAGTTTTATGTGGTGATTCTTTCGACATTTTTTTCCACCTGCTCTCTAGCAACATACTTTGTCATGAAAACAGTTACGCCACCATCGTTATTTATCATCACCTCATCCATTAAAGTTTCCATTAAATAAAGCCCTAACCCACCTTCTCGTAAACCCGCAATACCCTCTTCAGGATGATATGGACCAACTTTTGACTTTATTTCTTCAAAATTAAAACTATTGCCGTAATCTGCAATCATCATTTCTAATTTATTTTCATACAAAGCGCAACCAATGACGATTTCTCCTTCTTCTTCGTCCTTATATGCATGGTGTACAACATTCGTTACCGCTTCACTCGTTGCAATTTTTAAATCCTCAATATCATCATAATTAAACCCAACCCGACTAGCTAAGCCAGAAACCGTTAATCGAATCACACTGACAAATTGCGGTTTTGCAGGAACCCTTATCTCAATATAATCAAATTCCTTCATTTTCGTAATTCCACCTTTTTATCAGTTTCAATATCCATTAAATCGCTTAAACCAGTAATTTCAAACAACCTTTGTAATCTATTCGACAAACCTACAAGTTTAACTTTTCCATTTTCACGTAACGTTCTTTTATAAAAGGCAACAAAAATACCTAACCCTGTACTATCCATATAATTGACTTGGGATAAATTAAGTACTATTTCTAATCCTTCTGTAATTTTCACTGCCTCTAATTCCTCCCTAAGACGTGAAGCAGTATAAGTATCTATTTCGCCCTCAATAAATCCGTATAATTTATTATCTAGTTCTTTAAAGTGTATCGACATATCCATACAGCACACCTCCACCATATTTGATTAACTATATTCCCGTAATTACAAAGGTTTAAACCCTATTTTTTTATAATCACAACTGTAAAATCATCAAATAGTTTAAAATCCTGTATTTCTTCAATTTGTTTATAAAGGAGATTACATAATTGTTGAGCTGATAAGTGTTTATTTTCCAATATTAGTGATGTAATGACCTTTCGTGAATTCATTTCATCATGCATTCTGAATTCCGTAACACCATCCGTCATCATTATTACGATATCATTTTCTTCTAAAACAATTTCTTTGTACGAATATTTCGTTTCTGGTAACACCCCAAGTAATAATCCTGTCGATTCCAAAGGAACAAATTGATTATGTTTTGCGCAATAATGGAGAGCAGGCTCGTGACCTGCAGAAGCATAAGAAAAAATACGCTTTCGCAAATCCAAGCAACCGAAAAACATAGAAACGAACATACTGTCGTCTACACTCTTTTCAATTACTCGATTAATAACCTCTAATACATATGAAGGATCTTTATATGCATATTCTAATGTTTCAAGACCGTATTTCACCATAGACATACATAATGCAGCGGGAACACCTTTACCTACCACATCTGTCACAGCTACACTCAAATAATCCTCTCGATTGTATAAAAAATGTACATAATCTCCATTCATCTTCCGGGTGGGGATGGATATCATTCCTATATCAATACTCGCAAGTTGTGGTACGTCTGTTTTAAGTAATGTTTTCTGAATGTTTGTAGCGATATTCATTTCCATTTCATACTCGGCTTGTTTTTGCAATAAACTTTGGTGCTCCCTATGAGCCATTCCATAATGCACCATAACTTCGATAAGAAAATCATATGCGAGCTGTTCTTCACTCATTCTACGTGGAAATAGTTTCTCAACTGCGTTTTTATGAACACTTACAACATCCTCTGGAGGTATATTCTTTTGGATTAATTGGCGAGTGAAATTTTGAGCAATATACAAATTCTTTTCAGTTTGATCGGTCATATAATCTGCCAAAATCTTTTTATATTGAGATTCTAATTGTTCCAAAAATTCCACATCCTAACGCAGCCATTTTTCAGCTCTTATCGTTGTTCCTTCTCCCATAACCGATTGAATAACCATATTGTCCATCAATCGATTCACGCCTGGTAAACCTGCTCCGAGCCCTCCAGAAGTGGAGTAGCCATCCTCCATCACTTTTCGAACATCTTCTATTCCTGGGCCCTGATCAGTTGCAATAACAATTATTTTCTTCTCATTGTCTGTTTCAACTTTTTCAATTTCAATGACACCTATCCTTGCATATAAATATATATTTCGGGCTAGTTCACTTATAGCTGTGGTGATTCGTGCCTGATCAACAGTGTCAAATCCAAGCGCCTTCGCTTCGTCACGCCCCAGTTGTCTTGCTGCTACTATATCCCACTCAGTAATAATTTCAACCGAAGACTTAATTGTCACTGTTGCCCCCCCAATTCCTTTCGGAGTTATACTCTTACACTTTAATTATTAAGATTAGCTTATCAATTTTTTACCACGGCGTAATTGCACTGTTGCTACAAAAACATTTATCGTTGTTGTTGCGTCGCTAAGTTAACATTACGCTTTCGCACAAACAAACACCCGTTGCTGAACGAAGATAAAATTCTATTTATATTTCCTTAAATTTCTCGATATTTTTTCAAAAATCTATTCAAAATATAGATCTTGAGTATATCTTAAATCTATTAATACCATTTTTGAATAACGATTTCAATTTATGGTAATAAAGTATTTCAGAGTACAGTACCAATTTTGCCTTGGCATAATTGTTGCTGTCGCTTCGCTTTCGCACAGAAAACATTTGTTGCTGTCGCTTCGCTTTCGCACAGAAAACATTTGTTGCTGTCGCTTCGCTTTCGCACAAAAAAACATTACTAAATAAAAATGAAAAAGCATCGAGATGAAAATCCATCTCGATGCCACTATACACATATGTATATCAAAATTTAACAAGCCCTAAACTAATCATCAATGCACCATCAACTTTTTCCATCAACGCATGGTCAAGTTGCGTAATACGATCTGTCAATCTTGACTTATCAATCGTCCGCACCTGCTCAAGCAGAATAACCGAATCACGTTCAAAACCATACTTTTCAGCATTAATTTCAACGTGCGTCGGTAATTTTGCTTTTTGAATCTGTGCAGTGATAGCTGCGATGATGACAGTCGGACTAAATCGATTGCCAATATCATTTTGAATAATCAGCACCGGCCTTGTGCCCCCTTGCTCGGACCCAACTACCGGCGATAAATCTGCAAAAAAAACGTCACCACGTTTTACATTCAAAGTGTCATCCCCCGCTAACGAGACGCTCCACCGTATGTTGTGCTTCATATTCTGCATGCAAGCATTCACTTGCAATACTCAGATTTATATGAGACATTTCAACATATCCTTTCATCATAGCTTCCCGTATTTGATTTGGTTGCTCCTGCATTAAAACTTTGCGCGACAAAATACGCGCAAAAGATTCACTCTCAATTACTTCCTTTGTTTGTAGAAACAGTCTATCCTGAACAGCAATTGTAGCTTCTCTTAACTTTTTCTCGTACACAGCAAGCACCTCCAACGGAACCATCCACTTTTCATTACTACCCATTCTACCATTGAAAGATATTGTTGAAAAGACACGAAATGACAAAATATCTGACAATTTAAAGTCCAAGTTGTAAAAATATGTAGGTTGTCGAAGGTATATGCCGATTAATTCACCTTGCAATTCATCACAAAATATGAATGACTCAGCTTTTTAGTAAATCTTCTTGTTTAGTGTTTTTAATATTCATTTATCCTAATTTAAATGTCAAAACTATTAAGACCACTTATAACAAAAACCTTAAGTACTTTTTAGATTGAATCTACAGATTAAATGTATACTCTAGGAACTCTCGCTGTAATAATGCATGGTACTTCATAATTAATGGTTTCAAGCTTTGCTGCCCATTCATTCATTGAAATAGCATCATGTCCTTGATGACCAATGAGTGTTACTTTCTCACCTATAGCATATGCTTTAGGCAAGGCAACCATACATTGATCCATACAAATTCGTCCAACAATCGGCATTCTTTGTCCATCAATTAGTACTTCCTGTCCACCTAATTTACGAATTACTCCATCAGCATAGCCTACTGGTATTGTTCCTAACCACATATCCGAAGGAGCCTCAAAAGTAGCTCCATAGCCTACCGAATCACCTGCTTGTAACTGTTTCACATGAACAAGCTCACTCTCAAGCGAAAACGCTGGCTGTAACGGAAATGGTAAAATACCTTCTACATAAGAAGATGGTGATAATCCATACATCGATATTCCATATCTAACAGCATCAAATTGTAAATGCGCATCTTTTACTAAAGATGTAGCCGTGTTTGATGCATGCACAAGTCTAGGTTTTTCAGGCAATGCAGTTACACATTTCTCAAAAAATTGTACTTGTCTATCGAAGTATGAGGTATCCTCCTCATCCGCAGTCGCAAAATGTGTAAATATCCCATCAAGCTCTACATTCACTGTATTCTGTATTGTTTGATATAGATCCATTAATTCTTGCTCTGAACGAACGCCAATTCGGCCCATTCCGCTATCTACTTTAATATGTAGTCGTAAAGGTTTTGCTTCATTAGCTATGAAAGGAGCCGCTTGCTGTACCCATTCACTTGCAAATGCCGTAAGAATAATGCGCTGTTGGGCGGCATATGGTGCAAATGAAATTGGAGAGGCACCTAATATTAGTATGTCTGGCTCTTCAAAATGTGCTCGAATATGTAATGCTTCGTCGGGTGTTGCCACTGCAAGCATTGTTGCACCTGCCTCAAGTGCTGCTTTTGCAACGGCTACATCTCCGTGACCGTATGCATTTGCCTTTACGACAGCTATAATTTGAACATTTGGTCGGAGTAGCTTTTTCAAATTTTTTACGTTTTGTTGAATTGCTTGTAAGTCTACTACTGCTTTAGTTGGTCTAAAATATTGCTGTGTCTCCATTAGAATACCCTCTTTATTTTTTATTAAAACATTATGTATTGAATATATTTCCTTTTATACATTATTTTTACATATTTCATTCTATTTTAAACTAATTTTCTTCATAACTTTTATCATATATGACTTAACAACTTCTAAACAGTGTTAATTTTCTTCAAAACTGTACTATTTTACTTAACTAGCTACAGCTTTCCATCTAGAAAGCTGTAGCTAGAAAAATTATTTCATACTACCTTTTGTCATAGAAGTGGCTACTTGCACCATTTCTTCACGAGTCAATTTACTAGAGGCTACAAAGAATTCAACGCCATCCTTTTCCCAGCTAATAGAGGTATCGGTAATTGCACCAATCGTAAAGCCTAAATCTACCGGATCACCAGGAGACGATACTGGCAACATAGCAGCTTCTTTCGTAACTGGCTGTTGCATGACCGTAAATGGCTTATCACCGTCGAATGTTAAGATGACGCGATCCATTCCACCTTCTCGCATAACTTTCTCATCCACCATCTTCGTATTTTCTAAATTTACAACAGGGTAGTGTGTTTGGAACTCTTTATTTTCGGCTTCTGCACTTACTGCCTTTTTCTCTTCATTTCCATTCGGGTTATTGTTGCTCTCCTTACCGTCTTTGTTGTCTTTGTTGTCTTTGTTGTCTTTCTTATCCTTTTCTGGTGGTGTAGCTTGTTCACCTTTTGTTTCATCCGATTCCGTAAATTGCTCAACTGCATACTCTTTAGCCGCGTGTTGAACACCTAATTTAATATTTTTAAATGTGATACGGATTTGTTCTTCTTTTACATCATTCATAATTACTACGGAAGTTGGAAGCATTGTTTTCTTATCAACTGTTATCACTTGATGAGGCATACTATTTTTATAGCTATTTCTAGTAGCCGCTTCAAATATATATGCTTTGTCCTCTTCTTTCATGACTAAATTTTTATCTTGAGCTAAATCTTCTGCTAGTGCACCTATTAAATAAGCCTGACTATTTTTCTTTGGCCAATCACTTTGGAATTTATACATTTTGTTTAATGTAGGCGTAACAACAAAAACTCCATCTGCATTTCGCACTATCATTTGCGAAACATCTTTCCCACTTTCGACTACTTCTACGCGATAGAAATCAGGTTTCGTATGCCAAACTTTCACATCATATTTTTTTGGATCTCCACCAGATTTAATCTCCATCGTAGCATTCAACTCATAACCATTTGATTCTGCCCATTTCCCATTAACTTTCTTCAACACTTTTTCCTGTGAGTCTGTACCACATGCCGATAAAAGTAATATCGTACAAAATAAGACGAGCCATTTAACTATTCGGTTGCCCACGCTTTCACCCTTTCCTTCTTTCAAATCCACTACGACAATATATGAACCGTATTTGTCAGTTATGTCATTTGAACAAGGGCAATATTCTTTTTAATAGCTTATTTGATTCCCGCTCCGAATGGGGCTTCCAGTCTTCACGCCAAGTAACTTATCTAAATGGCAGACGTTTTAGCAATGTCAGAGCTTTTTTAATATTTTATATGGCGCAAGCTTTGTTTATCATTATTTATTGTAATAATATTACTTGTGCCGCAGCGTATTGCTTAGAATGTGTTATACTTACAAATCCATTCACAAGCTGTCCTTTGAAATATAAAACCGGATTTCCAGCTTCCCCTCTTAAAACTTCCATATCATGAAGCTTACATTCTTCACCAATACCAGTTCCTAATGCCTTTGAAAATGCTTCTTTTGCAGCGAATCGTCCAGCTAAAAATTCTATCTTACGAGTTTCTGAATGTGCATCAAACAAAACTCTTTCCTTTTCAGATAAAATGCGATCTTTAAATTTATTTGTTCTTTTCATTGCTTTTGCAATACGGTCCATTTCTACAATGTCGAGACCAATTCCTTTAATCATTAGAACTTCTCCTTTTCCTATTTCTAAAAAGCCATGTATAATAATTATAAATTGAGGTGGAGTTATGTTTAGTAGAACAGAAAATTTTAAGCAATATACAAAGTATTATCCGATTGTTTCAACATTAATAGCGGTTAATTTATTTGTTTATGTACTAACTATTTTACCTGGAGTAGGCGAAAATGTATTGAATTACGGAGTTCAAGCGAACTTCCTTATACGCTCTGGTGAATGGTGGCGTGTTTTTACTGCAATGTTTTTACATGCTGGCTTTTTGGACGTTTTCTTTAATATGTTTTTACTGTATTTATTCGGGCCAGAGCTTGAAAAAATTGCTGGCAAGGTACGTTTTATTACAATTTATTTAATGTCTGGTATTGTCGGCAACACGGCAACCTATTTACTTAATGATAGTAGCTATGGAAGTCTTGGTGCAAGCGGAGCTGTTTTCGGAATATTCGGTGCTTTCGGAGCGCTTGTTTACTATACACGTCGTACAATGCCAATGCTGCGTAAACTTATTTTGCCCATCATTGTGATCAGTGTTATCATGACTTTCCTACAGTCAAAGGTGTATGTCTATATTCACTTAGGCGGCTTAGTAGCAGGATTCCTTCTTGGACTCGTTTACTTACATCCAAAAAGAATTATAAGCTGGCGTAAACAAAAGATGGCGGGTAAGTAATACGTATAAGAGGAGCTCTTCTCTGTGATTAGCTATCATCACGGATTGCTCCTCTTATTTTTATACTAGAATGATAGGCCATTCGTCAATTTTATTTCAAAGTGCGACCGTATCCTCTTTCGCTGCCTTTATTTTTTTCCATTCAACTGCTGTTAAGCCATAGACAACTTGGTCTACGTGATGATCATAAAGCCACTCTGCATCTCTTAAACGTCCCTCTTCATGAAAACCTAACACTTTTGGAATCGTACGACTTCGAATATTCCCTACCGCTACTCGCACTTCAATGCGATTTAATTTTAAATAGCTAAAGGCATAATCAATAAATGCTTTCATAGAATTTGTCACTAAGCCCTTACCAACAAATTCGTTCCCTAACCAATATCCAATACTTGTCCATTTATGCTGCCAATTCACTTGATGATAGCCAATCACTCCCGCAAGCTTCCCCTCATAATATATCCCCGCTTGTAGGCCATTATTATGTGCATATTGTTGCATCGAACCTCTTACGAATCGCTCTGTATCCTCTACTGTTTTTACATCATCTACAAAAGGTAACCATTCACGCAACGTATCTCTCGAACGATCCGTCAACGCGAATAATTCATCTACGTCACTTAAATCCAGCAATTTTAAATACGTGTTCTTGTTAATATCATACTTAAACAAAATTACCACCCCTTTTGTTCTCTATTATAAACAGAATTTTTACATAATTATAGCAAAAAAAGGGATCATCACTAAAACGTGTGGTTGATTTCCGTTCCGACTGGGCGCTTTGTTGCTGCCGCTACGTTAACACTACGCTTTCGCACAGAGCAAAGCTTCCTGGGGGCGTCCGATGAGCCGCTTCGCTGCGCTGCAGGGTCACATCTGTGACGCTGATCCCCGAGGAGTCGCCCAGTCTTCACTCCAATCAACTATTACATAATAGACGTTTTAACAAAAGTCATCCACAACTTTTGGTGATGAACCTAAAAAAGGCTAATCCCCTATTAATTATGAGGATTAGCCACATTCTTACTTTCAATGTTCATACCAAGATAATATTGTTTCAGCATCTTGCTGCTCTAAGTTTCGTACATTCCCTGCCATACCAGTCATGCCCGACATGACCGTTGCTTTTACAGACGTAATACCCTTTCTTTTTTGGAAATAGGTTTGAGTAGTCTCAATAGATTGTATACGTTTTTTCTCCATAAAAAATGTAGTACGACTGAACACACGATATTGCATAGTTAGTTGCTTTCCATCGATTATATAACCAGCTGATTTATGTTGCCAAATACCAATTAATATTGTTAATGGCAATAATAATAGTGAAAGCAACCCATACGGATAAAAGAAATAACTACATGCACCAATTATAGGTATGAGCCAAACAAAATCAATTCGGTAAAAAAATGGACGAGCTCGTTCTGGTGAATAAATGAATTCTGGACGCCAATTTAACTGTGGGAAAAGTTGCTCTAGCGTTCCCAAACAATCTTGCTTCTGAATAAGTGGGAACAGCGTAATTTTTTTATCATTTCCCTCTCCGCCATTTCCTCCAGCACTCTCAACAACAACTGTTGCATAGCCAAATAATTGACGTACTGGATTCTCTACAATACGAATCGCCTGAATTCTATTTAACGGTAAAGTAATACGTTTTTTCTCAATAAGCCCTTTTGTAATAATAAGCTTTTCATCTTCAATTCGGACTGTATATTCGTAATAATTGATCAGTGTAATTACAAATGACACAAACCATGCCACAATTAGGCTGACTATCACTGTTAGTGCAACTAAGAATGCACCAATTTTCGCAAAATCAGCTAACTCGCTAAAGATTTCCTCATACGGTATTATATCCGATAACTGAGAGATGATTGCTGCTACCCCAGACAGAACGACCCCAATTCCACCTGAAGTTATGGCCAATATAAGCAAATCACGTATCGACATATGATAAATAGTTGGAACTGACACTTCCTCTATTAGCGACTGTTCATCATTCATCTGTTCATTTACTTGATTTTTAGCACGACGCATTTCTAGCTCTATAATATCTGCGGCTGCCTTACGTATAGCCGTTAACTCTACCTCAGGTTTTCTGTCCTTACTCCCCGCAGTTTCAACCTGAACTTTTACTAAGCCAAATATTCTATGAAAAATACCCTCATTGTAATTTAAGCTCTGAATACGTTCAAATGGGATATAACGTTTCTTTTTAACGAACAAACCGTACTTTATACGCAATTCTCCATCTTCAAACCAATATACAAAGGTACGCCACTTTACAATCCCACTAACAAGTGTAAGTATTGCCCCTACTCCCCAAATACCGAATAAGAAAAACGTCCGCCAAAAATTATCACTATGAAAATTCAAAGAGAAGTGAAAACCATTAGTTGCAATAATAATAATTAACGGGAAAATCATACTCTTTAATGCTTTTGCACTTGTAATAATAGCCGATATCGGATGTAAACGATTAATTTCCTTAGACATCATCTTCCGCCACCCTTGCTAATTCCGAAATACGTGCACGAAGTCTATCAGCTTCGTCCATTACAAGTGCAGGGATTGTATGTACAGTTGCAGCTGTAGATATTGAAATATTACCTAGACCATATTTTTTTAATATCGGTCCTTGAGTTGTATCAACATGCTGTACGCGCACCATTGGAATAAGTGTACGTTTAACAACAAATAAACCATGTTGCACCTCAATCTCATTGTCACGCACCTCATAGCGCCAGCGTTCCCATCTTATCTTTGGAAATAAGTAAGTGGATAGGACAGCACTAAGAATGACTACAGCAACTGCAATGAAATAAATATATGATGGCCATTCATAATAATAAGTGCCGTAGCATGTAAATGCCGCTACAATCAAAAGTAATATCGTTTGTAATACACCATATAAACGCCACACTGTTAACCCTTTCCTAGAAATCATATGCATTGGTTCTGTTCTCAAAGTCGTTCCCTCTCTTTCTTTAATTACGTATACGTAATCAGTTATCATTTTGTTTCAAAATTATAGTAATTTTCGTCTTAGCGTAATTACCGCTGTCGCGCAGATAAATTGCCACGAGTTGTTAGAATGAGTTCCTCTATTTCAGCGGGCGCACGTAAAAAACCTTACAGCCATTTGACTGTAAGGTTTAAACATTTTAATGAAGATAAAATTAGTCTTCGTGACGACGTGGTGCGCGTGAACGACCTTGTCCACCTTCACGGCGACCTCCTTCACGGCGTCCGCCTTCTCGACGATTTCCACCGCTTCCTCCACGACGATCTCCGCCACGTCCGCCTTCTCGACGTCCGTTAAAGCTACGGTTACCGCCACGTCCACGATCTCCACCGCCACGGTTGTTAGAACGCTCACGACGCATTGGTAATGGACGTTCTTCAGTAATTGTTACTGGCGTGTCATCTGGCTCTTTTGTTAATGAACGAAGTGCAGCAGCTACAGCATCGATTGCATCATGGTTTTCAAGTAATTCTGTCGCAAGTGTACGATAATCACCTAAGTCATTGTTCGCAATAAGACCTTCTAGTGTTTCCACAGCTAGGCGTTGTTGACCCACTAGAGCTTCGTCAGTTGTTGGTGGACGAAGTGGTGTCATACGTTTTTTCGTTGTTTCTTCTACAATACGTAGGTAGCCCATTTCGCGTGGTGTTACAAACGTTACTGCAAGACCTGATTTACCTGCACGACCTGTACGACCAATACGGTGAACATAAGACTCAGGATCTTGAGGAATATCGAAGTTATAAACATGTGTTACACCAGAAATATCAAGCCCACGAGCAGCTACATCTGTTGCCACAAGAATATCAATTTTATTTTCTTTAAATTGACGTAACACAGAAATACGTTTCGCTTGGCTTAAGTCACCATGGATTCCTTCAGCAAGATAACCACGAATTGATAATGCTTGTGCAAGCTCATCCACGCGACGTTTTGTACGTCCAAAGATGATAGCAAGTTCTGGTTGGTGAACGTTTAATAAACGAGATAAAATGTCGAATTTTTCACGCTCAGCAGACTTCACAAAATATTGATCGATGTTATCAACTGTTAGTTCTTTTGCTTTAATTTTTACGATTTCTGGATCACGCATAAATGTCTCAGCAATTTTACGGATTGCTGGTGGCATTGTTGCTGAGAACAATAATGTTTGACGTTCAGAAGGCACATTTTCTAAGATTGAATTAATATCATCGATAAAGCCCATGTTTAACATTTCATCAGCTTCATCAAGTACCAATGTTTGAACATCTTCTAGTTTTAAAGTACGACGATTAATATGGTCAATTATACGACCAGGTGTACCTACGATAATTTGTGGTTTATTTTTTAGTGCACGGATTTGACGGCCGATTTCTTGACCACCGTAAACTGATAACAATTTTACACGTTTATCATAACCAATTTTATATAGCTCTTCTGAAACTTGAATCGCTAATTCACGTGTTGGAGCAATTACTAATGCTTGGATATTAGGGTTTTTTGGGTCAATTTTTTCGATAAGTGGAATCCCGAAAGCGGCAGTTTTACCTGTACCTGTTTGCGCTTGACCTAATACATCACGGCCTTCAATTGCAAAACGAATAGTACCTTCTTGGATTGGTGTTGCTTCTTCAAATCCCATACGCTTTACTGAGCGTAATGTAGATTCGCTAATATTTAATTCTGAAAAATTTGTCAAACTTCTCAATCTCCTTTTTTTGCTTTTAAGTTGACAAATGGTTACATTTTCAGATGAAGTTGTCGGCAAATTCGAGCCTGTGTTTTGGAACGTTTCCGTTACTTAAAATTTTTCTCTATATGATGGTCACATAGAGCTCTCTTATATGAAAAGGAAAGCCCGGTCTTTACCGAGCGGTTTGATTCTGTCGTAATTATTCACTTTAGAATAAAACCGTTGTGTTCAAAAAAAAGTACTCTTCAATCAAATATGAAGAGTCTTCGCACAAAATGTATCCATTGCTTACACTAGTCTAACATGGGATTAAAACGTATGCAACGATAACGCATGAGTCGTAATAATCTGACTACTTTACACACCCTTTAAAAACGACAAAACGCAAGAAAACCATTCAGAGCAATCTTCACCATAACATATATGATGCTTCCCATTATCAGAAATATACAAAGTTTTATCGTTTGAGGTTACTTGATCATATAAAAATTGAGCCGTGTGATATGGTACTATTCCGTCTAATTTCCCTTGTACAATATACACTGGAATTTTAATATCTTTATAATACGGCTCCACCATTCGAACAAGCTTCATGAATTCTATCGTTGACGAAAGTGGCACATGATTAAACTTATGCCGGTACCGTAAGTACAATTCATTACTAGACAGATTACGATGATATGCCTCCGTGGCAAGCATTTTAAAATCTTTGACTAGTTGCTTTGGACTGACATACTTGGCAGCTGCGCTTAGTAATACAAGCTTTTTCACTTTATAACGTTTAGCTAAATAGAGCGCTATAATGCCACCCATCGAAAACCCAACTACTATTACTTCATCTACTTTTTTAGCAAGATCACGAAAAGCGAGCTCGGCATCCATTAGCCAATGCTTGGCTGTGAAACCACGCATTTGTAATTCCTCTCCATGTCCTGACAAAGTAGGTTCTTCAATCAGCCAATTTGTATGCGTACGTAAATAGGTAGTAAAAGGTTCTACTTCATACGGTCCTCCTGAAAATCCATGTATACATAACACACCTACCGACATTATTTTCACCTCTAAATGTGTAACTCATTTAAATCAAAAATTTAAAGAATCGGTGAGAGCGTATCCCACCGATTCCTATTTCATTTTATGACGTGAATGCACGTAAAATTGTTTCTAATTTCATACCCCGAGATCCTTTTAGTAAAACGATAGACTTCTCATTAGCTTGCTGTAGTTTTTCGATAATTGGCGTATAATCATCCTCAACATATAGCAAATGTTCCTCATCAAAACGCTCTTTTAAGACTTCATTCAAATAAGCCATTCGCGGGCCAAATAAACATACATAAGCGATTTCTTCTGCATGAATATCCTTCGATAAATCTTCATGGAAATGCTTTTCATTTGGGCCAAGCTCAAGCATATCACCTAACACAAGCCATTTTTCTGGGCGAATCGTTGTCGATGCTACAAATTGAATAGCCGCCTTCATAGAGGTTGGTGCAGCATTGTATGCATCATTAATAAACAATGCCCCATTTGATCCATTCACTTGTTGCATGCGCATATCCGTTAGAGCTACTTGTTTTAAGGATGCACGAATTTGGTCATCGTTTAAACCTAACTTTTGAGAAATTAACATAGCGACTAATGTATTTTTCACCTGGTGCTTCCCGAGAACGGAAATAAAGAAATCTCCTTCTATTACACCATGTGTAGAGAAGCCACTACCATCAGAAGTCGCTTCAATATTGTCTGCATACAGTAGATTGCTGTGCTCTAAGCCAAATGCCACTGCATTTAACTGCTGCTCTTTCGCAACTAGTTCTTGAAGTAGCGGTTCATCTCCATCATAAAATAGCACTCCATCCGGTTGCATTCCTTGAATTATTTCAAACTTGGCTTTAGCGATTCCGGCACGTGAGCCTAAATCTTGCATATGAGCCTCGCCAATGTTTGTAATAACCGTCATATGTGGACGAGCAAGCTTCGTTAAAAATTCTATTTCACCAAAACCACTCATACCCATTTCAAGCACAGCAACATCAGTATCTTCATCTAGCTGTAAAACTGTAATAGGTAAACCTAGTTCATTATTAAAATTCCCAATGGTCTTTTGTACTTTAAAAAATGGTGTTAGCGTTCCCGCTAAAATATCTTTCGTTGATGTTTTACCGTTTGAACCAGTAATGCCAATAAATTTCGCTTTATGCTCACTACGATAGGCACGAGCCATTTGCTGAAGCGCTATTTCTGGATCATCTACAAAGAGTAATGGTACACCTTGTGGTGGATTTGGTTCATCTTTCTGCCAAAGAGAAGCACCCGCTCCTTTTTCAAAGGCCTGCAGAACAAATTTATGCCCATTGGCCGTCTCTCCACGAAATGGTACAAACAGGTCCCCTTGTTGAATTGTACGTGTATCAATGGAAATTCCTGATACTACCGTATCACCAAAAGCTGGCACATCTTCCTTTAACCATGTAGCTAACTGTTTTAATGTTTTTTTCACAATAATCCCACTCAGTCTTTTTTATAGTGAAGCTGTTGTTTTTCTTCAAAACGTTCAATTGCTAATGTAATCAGACGATTAATCAGCTCTGGGTAGCTTACATTTGTATGCTGCCATAGAAGAGGATACATGCTAACAGGTGTAAAACCTGGCATTGTATTCACTTCGTTAATATAAATGCTGTTATCGGCCGTCACAAAAAAGTCCGCACGAACTAAACCGCTTCCATCAATAGCTTTGAACGCACGCTTTGCTAGCTCCTGTAAGCTTGATACAGTATCTTCAGGAACCTCTGCTGGAATAATAAGGGCTGTTGAGCCATCTTTATATTTAGAGTCATAATCATAAAATTCAGTAACAGGTTTAATTTCACCAGGTACAGAAACTTCCGGGAAGTCATTTCCTAGCACAGCTAGTTCAATTTCACGAGCGACAATACCTTGCTCAATTACAATTTTTCGATCATACTGTAAAGCGATTTCGATTGCCTTCACTAATTCATCGCGGTTTGTTGCCTTGTTAATTCCGACACTTGATCCCAAGTTTGCAGGTTTCACAAACATCGGCCAATTCAACTTTTCTTCACAACGATCCAGGATTGCCTCCTGTTCATTAGCCCATTCGCTACGAATGAAGTACGTATACGGTACTTGTGGTAAGCCGGCAATTTCAAATAATTGCTTCATGATTACTTTATCCATGCCAGTTGCTGATGCTAATACACCATTTCCTACATACGGCAAATTTAGAACCTCAAGTAAACCTTGAACAGTTCCATCTTCACCATTAGTACCATGAAGTAATGGGAAAATTACATCGAATTGTACAGTTTTACCATCTTTATCCATCAAAAAATTTGTAATATTATTTTCTAAAATAGTGGCATCATCACCAAATTGTAATTCTTCAATTGTACTTGCAGGTTTATTTAGACGCTCGCCGCGGCGCCACTCTCCTTCAAGTGTAATGAAAATCGGATATACTTCATACTCCTCGAAATTCAAAGCTCCAGTGACTGCACGTGCTGTCGATAATGACACCTCATGCTCCGCCGACTTTCCACCGTATAATAAACCGATTCTTTTTTTCATTTTTGTGCCCTCCGCATACTTCTTGAGTACTATTAGTTTATCATGAAACGTCTAGACAAATGACATCAATTTCACCTTGGTGTAATTACATCCAAATTTTGTGAGGATGTGAAGTTTTTAGCCTAACATCCTCTATTTTACTAGGTGTTTGGATACCCTTTGAAAAGGTACCACATCCTCATTCATCTCGCCACCAGTAAAGGTAGTGTTTTTTGTAGCTGACGCTTTGCTTTCGCTACACAAAACATCTGTAGCTGACGCTCTGCTTTCGCTACAAAAAAACTGACTGAAGATAAAAATCTCACCGTATTTTGACGGTGAGATTTAGTGTATATTCATTCTACGTAAAATGAATAGATCAATTGCCTGGGCATAATTGCATTAGGAATCAGCTTTGTGCTTAGGCCTCGTCAGTTAGCCGTTATCGCATGGATGCGATGATTTTAGGCTAACATCCCCTCTGTGAACGCCCATCTGATTCCGTGAAATCCGCCGGGCAGATGTTTTTTGCGCGAAAGCGAAGGAGTCAACGGCTGATGTTGGTCACTCAGTCGTTACCACAGGATGTGGCTTCTTAGAGTTCCTCTATTTCAAGGATACCCGCTGAAAGAAGTTAAATAATATAAATCAATTCATCGTGCTCATTTTTCAAAATTGTATTTAAATCATCCCATACCTCATCAGGAAAGGAGTATTCTGACAGATTGCGAATTTCGATACCGTAAGCTACTTTAGGTTTTTCAATTCGATACAATGATAACAGTGCTCCGTCTTTAGTAAAAGAACGATAAGCACGTAAAAATTCAGGTGAAATAGAAGGAATACTCGATTTCACTTTCCGTCGCCAAAAACCAGTGCTACGCTCCTTTTCACGAATCAAACTGTTCAAAACATTCGCAATGAGTAAATCGAAATCACTTAAATGGCGAAAATAAATTTTAGTCATTTTCTCTAAATCTGAAGAATAGTAGACAAATTGATTTTGCAATTTATTAAAAAATGGTGAAGTTATCGGTTCCTTTTTATGACTTATGTAAAGCAATTCTCCTTGTTCCATCGGTGTTAGTTGGTCTAGCCTCTTTTCATCCATAAAGTCTATCCAACATAATTCTTTGGATTCAGTAGCTTTCTTTACAAACTGAGGTACTTCCTCCTCCGGTACATAATCAAACTGTGTATGCATATTAAAGGAACCATCTTCATAGGAATGTTTCAATAACAGTAAGTGATGCAATGGTTCAAGTGCAGCCACAAATTGCGAGAATTTAAGCCCGCTAAAAATAACAAATTTATCAACATCATTCATATGAACATAAACATGATACATAAAATCGTCAGCTGACTTCAATTTTTTAGCCACAACCATCACCCCATTCTTCACTACATTATAAAACTAAACATGAATTTTTTGAAACATTTTATGCTAATAATCGTCATAACAATATTCATAGGCGTAAAAATGTTTTTTAAGGTATAATATGAATGTTAAAGATGCTGTTGTAAATCTGTTTTTAACCACTCTGAATGAACAAATTTTTAAGATATAATTCTATTCATTCTTACAAAATAACTGCGAGGATTATAAGCTAAAGGCAAGCATTGAACCTCATTGTTAACAAACTTTCTTCGGCATCCATATTTACCTCTTGACCTAAGGTGAATAACTCCTTATCAATTTGGCCTTGGCATAATTACGTTCGGAATCAGCTTTATGCTTGCACAAAGTGCTCATTTCAGATTCGACTTCTTTTGCGGGTATTTGAAAAGTAGCTTAAAGTCGCATGCATTTCACCACCGAAAGAAGTGGGAGACTTTTGTTGAAAGAAGTTAAATATATTTGGTAGCATATTGAATTGGAATTTATTTAAATCAAATTTACTCATGAAGAGATACTATATTAATTTAGGTGGCTTGTATGGAAAATAAACGAAATTTCGCGAATCGTTTTGACTGGACGCTCGCTTTTATACTTTTAACCTTCCTAGTCATAAGTTTGTTAGCCATTGCGTCGGCGCAAACATCAGGTCAGTATGGCGTTAACTATGTTCCTTTACAATTGCGATGGTACGTCATTTGCTCAGTAATTATTGGAATAGTTATGTTTTTTGAACCTGACCAATATAAAAAAATGTCTTGGTATATGTACGGTGCAGGCATCGCCTTATTAGTACTACTTATCTTCATGCCAGAAGGAACAGGACAAATCGGTGAAAAAATTAATGGTGCAAAAAGCTGGTATCACACACCTCTAGGGAATATTCAACCCTCTGAGTTTATGAAAACCTTTTACATTCTAGCACTTGCCCGACTTATTAGTAAGCACAACGAGGTTTATTCTTTTAGATCAGTAAAAACAGACTTCATATTGCTAGCTAAAATCGCTGCTACACTGTTACTACCTTTAGCTCTTATCATGAAGCAGCCTGACCTTGGTTCAGCATTAGTATTCTTTGCCATTACAGCTGCTGTTGTTATTGTAGCAGGTATATCATGGAAAATTATTTTACCGACTTTTATAGGTGGCGCTTTAGTAGGTGGTTCTCTTTTATGGATGGCGCTCTATATGCAGAGTTTTTTAGAGAAAACATTCGGCTTTAAACCATATCAGTTTGCTCGAATCTATTCTTGGCTAGACCCATATTCATATTCTTCTAGTGATGGATACCATTTAATTACTTCCTTAAACGCTATTGGTTCAGGTGAAATTTTCGGAAAAGGTTTCCGTGGTCGTGAGGTTTACGTTGCCGAAAATCATACCGATTTTATTTTTACGGTTATCGGAGAAGAATGGGGTTTTATTGGTGCTAGTATCGTTATTTGTATGTTCTTTTTATTAATCTATCATTTAACAAAAACTACACTATTATTGAAAGATCCATTCTCAACATATGTATGTGCCGGTATTATTGCAATGATTACTTTCCACGTACTTGAAAATATCGGTATGACAATTCAACTTTTACCTATTACCGGTATTCCCCTACCGTTTATCAGTTATGGGGGAAGTTCATTAATGGGGAACTCGTTAGCCATCGGTCTTGTTTTCAGTATGCGTTTCCACTATCGTACTTACATGTTTACTACTCACGATGACGATGATTAATGATGAATATAAAAAATGGGTAGTCTCAATTACGAGACTACCCATCTTTAATTTGAACGAGTTAAGCTTGAACTTGCGGAGTTTGCGTTGGTGGTGTGAGCACTTTTAAAAGTTCAAGTCGAGACTTTGTTACAGTGGCTGTTACACCCAACTTAGATAAATTCGAAACGATCTTTTTCAAATCTACTTCTTTTTTCATACATTCCACCTCAATCTTTCCTCGAATTTATATAACGTTTTATTTCCAAAAAAGTTTCATTTTTGCAAGTGTATGATGTCTGACGAGTTAATCTCCTTCTATCATACCATTTAACTCTGCTTTAAAATTTTTCATTTCTGTTACAATGTAAATTTTTCCTTAACATTCTATTTACCATCTCATCATTAACTATAACGTGTTAATAAACGTAATTCCCTATAAACTAATTTACTACTAACTGGCAAAAATTAAACATAAAAATTTAAATAGCTATATACCCTCTAGTAGTATACCCCAGAGATAATTTAATACACTATGCGTCAATCGATACAAAATGGAATGAGTCCATTTAGTTACTTTAAAGCTCGTTATTCATTTTTAATATCATTATAATTACATTATTAACAGTCTGCCGTTTTTTATACATTGGTTTAGCCTCGTTTCTCTATTGCATTGTCCTAATCACTTTACATAGTATGCACCTTAGCAAATGTCATCCCTTACTTTCCAATAGGTACTTAAACTGTTTTGTCTTCCGTTTTCTTGTAATAACATTAACAAGAGAGGTAGAATATACATACTAAAATATCGTATGAAAGCAGGGTACTGTATGAAAAAGGCAATTTTATTATTAATGTCTGTCCAATTCCTCGTCTACCTAGGATTCGGGATTATTATACCAGTCTTACCTGAGGTTGTAGTTCAGCAAAATTGGGATGATTTACACGTAGGTGGCCTACTTACAGTGTACTCGCTTGCAAGTTTTTTCACTGCACCATTTTGGGGTATGCTGTCCGATAAGGTAGGTCGTAAACAACTTATATTAATAGGCCTAGCTGGTTTTAGCTTAAGCTTTGTTATTTTCTCTTTATTTATTGATAATTTAGCAATGTTGTACTTCTCACGTGTTGTAGGTGGTTTATTCTCAGGCGCACTATACACATCTGTGACAGGCTTTGTAGGAGATATGTCGAGTGAGGAGGATCGCAATAAATATATGGGTTTCATGGGCATGTCCATCGGGCTCGGTTTTATTTTTGGTCCTGCAGTTGGTGGTATGCTCGGACACTATAGTCTGCAACTACCATTTGTCGCTTCTGCAACACTAATTGCACTATTATTTATTTATGCAAGTTTTGTTTTAAAAGAACCTACAAAACGAAAAGATACAAATAAACGTGCCATCGTGCCAAAGGGTGCGGCCAAAATGCTGCAGTACCGTGTGCGATATTTATTTATGTTCTCGTTTTTAGTAACTTTTATGCTGGCCGGAGTTGAAGCAACGTTCCAGTTATTCCAAATTGACCGAATTCAAATCACACCGTTACAAATTGGTTATTTGTTTATGTTTAGTGGCTTTGTAGATGCAGCTATTCAAGGCGGTGTTGTTAGACGTATTAAAAATGGTAGCGAGACAACTTGGTTAATAGGTGCACAAATTGTCACAGCTATGGGTATGCTTTTATTCACTTTAACAGCTAATTTAATTATGGCGGGTTTTGCCCTTTGTGTTTTCACAGCAGGGAATGCGCTTGCAAGAACATGTGTCGTATCTCTTTCGACCAAAGAATCTGGTGGTCAATACGGGACTGCTGCAGGTCTTTCTTATTCAATGGATAACCTAGGACGCATACTAGGTCCACTATTCTTCACTTGGCTATTTACGATGCAATCTAGTCTAGGCTATTATACTGCAGCAGCAGTAGCATTCATTTCAATAACTTTAATATTTATTTTTAAAGCATCAAATAAATCTTTACGACTTGAATAATTTATTGATAAAAAGCCGTAACTTAATAGTAATTCGTAAACAATAAATATTGGACCCATTAATTATGCTTTAGCATAATTGCGTCTAAAATCGGCTTTGTGCGAAGCGGTAGTAACAGCAAGATGTTGGTCACTCAGTCGTTGCCACCGGACGTGGCGGAGACTGAGTTCCTCTATCTCAGCGGATGATTTCCGGCTAACCGCATTTACTTACCACCTTATGGAGATGGAAGACATCTGTGCCTGCCGCTACGCTTTCGGTTAAAAGACATCCTGCTAAAAGAAGTTATAGCAGAATATCGGAGGGCTCTGCATGAACAAAATAACAAATCTTTTACTTCCAAAAGAGCTAGAATCGTTTCGTTTTGAAATTGAAGATACACTACTTTCCGCGATGATTATCACGCCATATAAACGTTCAACTACGTTAACAGAAAGTAAATTTGCTGGGGAACCTTATATACCCTATTATCAAACATATCCAAAAGATATTACAGGTGAGCCTATGCGGCTATTAGCTCAAATTAACTTTGCAGAAATGCCACCACTAAAGGATTTCCCATCTCAGGGTATTTTGCAATTTTTTATTTCATCTAATATTTTCGTGAATGCTGATCATTATCATGAGGATATTTTTCAGCAATTTTATAAAATACGTTTTTATCCTACTGTAAATTTTGAAGCGACCGTCCCTAGACAGGAGTTTTTAGCACAAACAGCAGATGACAGGTTCCCTATTCGCCAGGAGTTAGCATTACAATTTCAAGCGATCCAAGAACCTGTTTCTGCTTTAGATTATCGCGCGATACATTGTTTACCAAACTTAATTCCTTCATCACAAGATGTTGATTTACGAGAGATTTATCTACAATATTTCTTAGGGGCTGGAGCTAAAATCGGTGGTTATGCCTATTTTTTAGAGGAAGATATCCGTCACGGATCGCAGCTCCTTAAACGGTATGATGTATTGTTACTCCAAATCGACTCTAATGATGAGATCGGTATTATGTGGGCAGATAGCGGCGTTGGGAAGTTTTTTATTAACCGAGAGAAGCTTCTTCAAAGGGATTTTTCTGATATTTTATTTCAATGGGAGCATTATTGATCCTCATTCGAAAAATGTAGCAGCAGCTTATAACAATTACGGAAAGGCGAAATTGATTGTGGATTACCTCGCTAGTTTCGGAGGTAATCCTTTTCCATGCTTACTAACAAATTTCGTATCTTCTTTCCGCATATAAAGTAAGCTATACTAGATATATTGCGAAAATAGAGTAAAGGCAGGTGTAGAAATGAGTATGTTTACTGACTTTGGATTTCTAGTATCTTTGATTATGTTTATCAATATTTTAGCAGCAATGGTCATAATTTTTTTAGAGCGTAAAGATGCCACTTCTACATGGGCATGGATTCTCGTACTATTTTTCATTCCTTTAGGTGGGTTTATTTTATACTTGCTATTCGGACGACAATTACGGAGAAAGCATTTATTCCGTTGGGAAGGACGCAAGGATATTGGTATCGATAACCTCATTAGCTATCAGACAGAAGCGATCCGAGATGATACGTTCGAGTTTCGTATAGAAAATGCGGAAAATTATAAAGAAATGATTTATATGCATCTTAAAACAAATAATGCAGTATTAACACAGGACAACCACATTGATATTTTTGATGATGGTGCAAATAAATTTGAGCAACTTCTGAAAGATATTGAGGTAGCAAAAGATCATATTCACGTTCAATATTATATTTTCCGTCTAGATAACTTAGGTACAAGCATTATCGATAAACTTATAAAAAAAGCAAAACAAGGGGTTAAGGTAAGAATCTTATATGATGAAATGGGCTCACGCAACGTTAAAAAACGCCATTTCAAAGAATTGCTTAATGCGGGCGGTGAAATCGAAGTATTTTTCCCATCTATTTTTCCACTTATAAACCCTCGTTTAAATTTTAGAAATCACCGGAAAATTGTTGTGATTGATGGCCGTATTGGTTACATCGGGGGCTTTAATGTCGGGGATGAGTATCTTGGTCTACAAAAGAAATTTGGATATTGGCGAGATACACATTTACGTATTGAGGGTAGTGCCGTACATCCATTACAAACACGCTTTTTACTTGATTGGAATCAAGCTTGCGCACAACATAAAATGGGTTATTCGGACCGTTACTTCCCCGCTATTCCGAAAAAAGGTAATGTGGGCTTACAAATCGTATCTAGTGGCCCAGACTCTGAATGGGAACAAATTAAAATTGGTTATTTAAAGCTTATTAATATGGCGAAAAAATATATATATATCCAAACGCCATATTTCATACCCGATGTTAGTTTTTTAGAAGCTATTAAAATTGCGACGCTTTCAGGTATAGATGTAAGGATTATGATTCCGAATAAGCCTGATCATATGTTTGTTTATTGGGCTACATACTCATACGTAGGACAATTATTACGTGCAGGTGCAAAAGTTTATATTTACGAGAAGGGCTTTATTCATGCTAAAGCAATTATTATTGATGATGAAGCATCCACAGTCGGAACTGCAAACCTTGACGTACGAAGTTTCAGTTTGAATTTTGAAGTTAATGCATTTATCTATGACTCAACGATTTCTCATCAGCTTGCTGAGCTGTTTGAAAAGGATATTTTTGATTGCACTGAATTAACTTGGGAAATGTACAAAAACCGTTCTACACTGATTAAATTTAAAGAATCAGTTTCACGTTTATTAACACCTATCTTGTAGATGTAGAAAAGGAAGAGAGCTAGTTCATTCATTATGAACAACTCTCTTCCCTTTTTTATTTCACACCTAAATATTCTTCTAGGGTAATATTTTGTTTTTTAATGTCTTTTGCTATGTCTACACCAACATAACGATAGTGCCATGACTCATACATATAACCTGTGATATCTTCTTTATTTTTGGGGAATCGTAAAATAAAGCCGTAGTCTTGAGCATGCGTAAATAACCATTGTCCAGCTGGCGTCTCACCGAATTCTTCAGTTAGCCATAAACTATTTTTGCCGTTTTCCCCTATATCAAAGGCCAAACCTGTTTGATGTTCTGAATAACCTGGTCGAGCACTATAGCGATCAGCAGCAGCTTGCCCATCACGTTTAGCATAGTTATTATATAATGTTGTTTGATATTCAAAAGATCGATAGCCGCTAAATGCCACTAAATCAAAACCTTGTTGTTTTGCTGCCGCAAACATTTTGTTTAGAGCTTGACGTGCCTCAGGATTTTCTTCAGGCGCAAAGGTAGATGGTAGCGGATATATTTTATTCGCTAATAAAATACCGTTAATATATGTCGGCTCAGTTGGTAATGTTTGATTTGGTACATAGCCATTTTTATCTGTCTTCTGCTCTGGCTTCACAAGATTATCTGCTGTTTTTTTCGGCTCTTCTTTTGCAGCTGAATCTTTTTTAGATGGTTCTGCGGTTTGTTGTTTGTCTTCATCTGATGCATTACTTACTTGTTTATTTTTATAGTTATACACTACGAAAATAGAGACAATAAGCGCCACTGAGATTACAGCACCAAGGATGAGTGGTAAACGTTTCTTTTTCACTATTTTTTACCCCTTTTAAAGTTATCCAGTACTACATAGTAAGGATTTTCTTTTAAAGAATTAAATCTATTGTAGAAAGAACAGTCCTTCAGTAAGTACCGATACTAGTTTTTACTATATTGATATAGTCTCATTTTACCACTGTTCACAATTTAGAGTGAGGTTTTCACCAATTATTTTTAAACTTCTTTTCGCAATCAAACACTTGTACCTGTCGCTACAAAAGATAATTACAGAAAGAAGTTTAAGCCTCCGATGCCAAGGCAAATTGATGTTACTCTGTTAGTCTGTGAGAATAATAATCAACACGACTATAGAAGCAATTGAGAAAAAGATTGCCATATACTTCATCCATTTTGCCTCTTTTACATAGCCTTGCTCTTTAAAACTTTTTGCCCTAAAGCCATTCGATACGGCAAACATAATAGTCATTGCCAATACTGCAAAATTAAAATTACCCATGATAATAAATACGATAGCCGCAATACTAAAAATCGCGACTAGAATAGATGATAGCAACTTTATATTCATCTTGCTGTCCTCCTAAAAAAATCGAGGCTACATAGGCGCCTCGACAAAAATTATTTTATTAGTCTACTTTTTCCGGATGCTCCGAATAAAATTTTCGACCGATATATGTTTGAATAATCAACAACGCACCGCTGACTGACCAGTAAAGTGGTAGGGCTGCCATAGATGTCATCGAGATAAAGACAATCATAATTGGTGAAATATAAATAAACATTTTCATTTGTGCTTTTTGTTGCTCTGGTACTGTCCATAATGATACACGTGCTTGAACTAAATAAACAAGACCCGCGACAATTGTCATAGCGATATCAGGTGAACCTAAGCTAAACCATAAAAATTCGTGTGCCTTCACGTCTGTAGAATATAAAATGGAGAAATAAAGACCCATAATAATTGGCATTTGAATTAACATTGGTAAACAGCCCATGTTGAGTGGATTGATACCATGTTTTTGATATAATGCCATCATTTCTTGTTGATACTGCGTTTGCTCTTCTTTTGTCTTTGCTTCCTTCATCTTTTTCTGAACAGCTTCCATTTCAGGCTTAAACGCATCCATTTTCAATTTCATCTTTTGCTGGGAACGGTAATTTTTTAACATAATCGGCATTAAGATTAAACGAATAAGGACCGTAATAGCAATGATTGCTAAGCCATAGCTGCCTGAAAATGTGTTACCGAAAAATTCTAATAAAAATTCCATTGGTTTTACAAAGACACTATAGAAAAAACCTTCTTTGTTTTGCACAGCTTGACAGCCACTAAGAACAAAAACGGCGAGTCCAAGCATTGAAAATAGCTTCAAATTTTTCATTTTTCCACCTACTATTATTTATCAACTAAAATGAAGTATACATTATCTGGCCTATCTTTATCAAATAGCAAGTGCTACTTATTCCATCGTATAAAAAAAGATGCGCGCTTTAGCATCGCTAATGCGTCCGCATCTTTTTATTAATCTTATTTATTATCCATTTATATTTCGGACTTTAGACGTTTTGAAGCTCTGATTCCGCCATCTCAAAACGATAAAACTCGTGATGTAGTTCATCTCGGAAATGTTTGGGTGTTACCCCAGTATATTTTTTAAAGATGCGGGTAAAATAACTTTGGTTACAGAAATGGAATTGATCTGAAATAGAAGTAATACTTTTATTTGTGTGTCTTAAATAGTACTGTGACTCTTCTACTCGACGAACATTTAAATATTCAACTAGTGTAATACCAACATGTTCTCTAAAAATACGCGATAAGTGACTAGTACTAATATGGAAGTTATTTGCGATGCTTTCCACTGTTAAGTCATTTTCTAATTCATCATTTATATACATAATTACCTTATTTACTGTTTGGTGACGGAAAGTCGGTTGCTTGCGATCTGCAATAAAATAGACAAAGAAATCGATTAAATCATCAGCAAATTGTAAAAATTCTGCGTCTTTCATTTGATTTTCGATCATATCATTACAAGCAATGTTAAAAGCAAATGCTTTCTTCGAAGGAACTTGATTGTCTAGCAATTTACGAGCAACAATTGACGACAAAACAGAAAAATAACTTCGAACAATTTTAATGACTTGTTTGCCAAAACGTATTGAAAGAATATCAATTAATTCATGCAAAGATTTTTTAGCTTTTGCCGATTCTAAATGGTAAATTTCAAATATTAATTTCGACTCAATATTAAAAAATTCTTCTATACCGATGTATTGATTAATACTATCGATTTCTTGAAAGTATCTTTTGGATATCGTTTCTGACATAGAATGTTGATGTAGTTGCATAATCTTCCCCATCTTTCTTCAGATTGCACGAATTGCTTTTACATTTTTTGACACCTATCTATTTCATATAAGAAAATAGTATTTCCTTAACAATTGTATGAATTGAGTCATATTTCACAATTATATAATTGAATATAACTTAAAAATAACCCAACTAAACCACTAGTTTACAAAAAAAATAGACTATAAAGTGAATTTTACCATATTCTGCGATTTCCTTTCAACCACATTTTGTCTCTAGTACTAGTTCTAATTTATCATATACACATAGTAGAAACATCGTAAACTTATTTACCTATATTTAGATTTTACCATATTCATACCAAAATGAATTAGTAATTATTTAAAATATGTTACAAATTATGTAATGGATTTTACAACTTTATATTTCATCAATCGACATTTCTCTTTTTTATTCCGAAATCTTCTCTATATAATTTATACGAATATGTAGTAAAATAGATGATAATACTATTTTTAAAAGTTTAGACGAGGTGTTAAAATTGGAACCAAAACAAATAGAAGAAATTATGGAGATTATTAAGGAATTCTTCCCTGAGAATACTTCCATTGCAATTTCCGATACAAACGAATACTTGTACTACCAACCGAGTAAAAAAGTTGATTTAAAAATTAAACCTGGCGATCCGATTAAAGAAGGTTCTGCGGCTCATAAAGCGTTAAACTATGGGCAAAAGATTAGCTCTTATATTGAACCTGATGTATTTGGGGTAGCCTATTACGGCATGAGTATTCCTTTAATGGAAGAAGGAGAAACAAAGGGTGCTATCACTGCGATCTTCCCACAAAAGCCGTCAGCATTTTTAACGAATTACATTACAATCAAAATTGACGATTGTTGGTACCCAATCAAGCATGATCAGGTCATTTATCTTGAAACACAGCTCCGAAAAACATTTGTTAAAACAATGAGTCGTGAAGGATATCACCGCTTAAACCTAAGTGATCTTGAGCTATTTTTAGCCCCTGACTCATTTATACGTTGTCACCGCTCTTATATCGTTAACATTGACTACATTGATGAAATCCAACCAGACTCACATTCAACGTTTTTATTAATCATGAAAGACGGTACACGTATTCCTGTTAGCCAACGCTATGCAAGTTACTTCCGACGTTCTTTAGGTTTCTAATTTTGTAAAGTACAGCGAGCCATTTTGATTGTTCGCTGTACTTTTTTTAAGTTCCTCACCACAATAGCTTGAAATGACATTGGTTCAAGCTCATCGGACGCCCCAGAAAGCTTTGCTCTGTACGAAAGCGAAGCGGCAGCAACAAATATTTTTTCTGTGCGAAAGCGAAGCGGCAGCAACAAATATTTTTTCTGTGCGAAAGCGAAGCGGCAGCAACAACAATAAAGGCCTAGCCGGAACGGAAATCACTTCTTTCCTATTGTTGTTATAAACTCTCTAAAAATAAAGCAACTCTACATTAAACCGTTTTCTCTGTCGAAAATTCGTTTTTATGCTCATTTTTCCTCTTTTTACTCAATTTAATGCTATTTCTAAAGTTTTTGTGACAATTTGGTGATAGTATTATTCAAATGGTTGGAGTCATACTACAACTGAATAAACAGAAAATTCTTACACGTTTTTTCTAGTTTTGTAATCGGTTTCCATCAAACATTTTAGGGGAGGATTTTTTTATGGATGCAAATGTTCAAAAACGCCTAGGCTTAAAAGAACTTGAAAGTAAAATTGTTACTGCTGAAGAAGCTGCAGCACTGATTTCAGATGGTGATGTAGTTGGTATGAGTGGATTCACTCGTGCGGGTGACGCAAAAGTTGTTCCTATGGCTTTAGTAGAGCGCGCTAAAAACGAAAAATTCAAAATTGATGTATATACAGGAGCTTCTTTAGGACCTGAAGTAGATAAATACTTAGCTGATGCTGGTGTTATCCGCAAACGTGGACCATTCCAAGGAGACGCAACTATCCGTAATTTAATTAATACTGGTGACGTCCTATATGTTGACGCTCATCTTTCACATAACGCTGAATTAGTTCGTCAAGGAATTATTGGACCAATTAAATATTTAATTCTTGAAGCTGTTGCGATTACAGAAGATGGACTTATTATCCCAACAAACTCTGTAGGTAACTCACCGATCTTCGCTGATTACGCTGAAAATATTATTGTCGAATTAAATATCTCTCATCCAGAAGCTTTAATAGGTATCCACGATATCTATGTTCCAGGTGAGCAAGGTCAACGTGAAGCAATCCCAATGACTGATGCTATGCAACGCATTGGTGACATCGGTATTAAAGTAGATCCAGCTAAAATTAAAGCGATTGTTATTTCTGAAGAGCCAGATGCTCCTTCATTAATCGTTCCTCCAGATGAAGAAACACAAACAATGGCGAACATTTTATTAGACTTCTTCCGCGATGAAATTAAAGCTGGTCGCTTAACAAAACAATTAATGCCATTACAATCTGGTGTAGGTTCTGTTGCAAACGCTGTACTTGACGGCTTCGCAAATTCAGAATTTGAAGATTTAGTTGTTGCTTCTGAAGTACTTCAAGATGCTGTATTCAACTTAATTGATGCTGGTAAAGTTAAATTTGCAGCAGCTACTTCAATTACACTGACTGAAGAATTACAGAAAAAAGTATATGGTAACCTAGAGAAATATGCTGATAAAATTTGCTTACGTCCACAAGAAATTTCTAACCACCCAGAGCTTATCCGTCGTTTGGGTCTAATCTCAATCAACACTGCTCTTGAATTAGATATCTATGGCAACGTAAACTCAACACACGTATCTGGTACTCGTATGATGAACGGTATCGGTGGTTCAGGCGACTTTGCACGTAACGCTCGTCTAGGTATTTTCGTTACTAAATCATATGCAAAAGGCGGCGCTATCTCTTCAATCGTGCCAATGGTTTCTCACGTAGACCACACTGAGCATGATGTTGATGTCATCGTAACTGAGCAAGGTATTGCTGACTTACGTGGTCTTGCACCGCAAGAGCGTGTACCTTTAATTATCGAAAACTGTGCACACCCAGATTACAAAGAACAACTTTGGGATTACTATAACCGTGCTCTAGAAGCAACGGGCGGCCATCAAACACCTCATATTTTAGAGGAAGCACTTTCTTGGCACGTAAATCTTGCTAAAAATAAAACAATGAAAAAAGAAGTTGCTAAAGCTTAATTTTCATCATTCAGAAACGCCTCATAAGTTGAAAAACTTTTGAGGCGTTCTTTTTTGACGAGAATGGTATAATCAGTGTTGGACTATCTTTAAATAACATAACTTTTCATCGGAGGAGCTATGAAGAAACTTATCTATTTGATTATATTCTTGTCATTTTTCGACCTTTTCACCCAGCTTCCTATCATAAGTACATATGCTGAATCCTTAGGGGCATCAGCCTTCTTTACTGGCCTGGCTGTAGGTATGTATTCTCTTTCCAATACATTTGGTAATATTATCTCTGGTTTTTTAACGGATCGTAAGGGACCATTCATTATTTTAATCCTAGGTCTACTAACAACAGGTCTTTCACTTACACTTTATAATTTAGTAGAAGATCCTATTGTTCTATTAGTAGTGCGCTTTGTACATGGATTAGTTGCGGGCTTAATTGTTCCTGCTGCATTCACCTTTTTAGCAAATGCAACTGAACAAGAGAAAAGAGGTAAGGGTAGTGCTATCTCTGGAGCTTTTGTTGGCATCGCCGCAATAATCGGCCCTGCCTTTAGTGGCATTTTAGCGAGTCGTACTAGCGTACCATTCGTTTTTAATATTACGGCAAGCTTTATGCTCTTGCTGAGTGTATTTGCCTTCTTTTCACTAAAATCAAAGCATGTTAAAAAAGAAAAATCTGCACCGATTACAAGCATTCCTATTCATGTACTTTTTACTAATACAGGTACATTAAAAGCCTTCTCTAGTGCATTCTTTTTAATGTTTTCTCAAGGGGTTATTGCCTATCTCCTTCCTCTAAAAGTACAATCTTTAGGCTTTGATTCACGTTTAAGCGGGACTTTGATGAGTACATTCGGAATTATTGCTGTACTCGTATTTATTTTACCGATTAACCGTATTTTCGATAGAGTGGCACCAATTAAAACATTATCACTTGGTATAAGTTTAATGGGGATCAGTCAATTATTAATTAGTCAGGTGGATTCAAGTACGTTACTTTATATTGCAATGGCCTGCTATGGTATCGGTTTTGGCTTCCTATTCCCATCAGTAAATTCACTTTTAATCGACTCTACGACTGCTGAAATCCGTGGAAAAGCATATGGTTATTTTTATGCCTTCTTTTCACTAGGAGTTGTCCTAGGTTCCTCATTACTTGGGTGGCTCTCACTAGGTATTGTCAGCGGCTTTATATTTACTGGAATTGTATTATTAGCATTTGCAACGATCATTATATGTACACAAAAAAGACCTTCTCACGTGAAATGAGAAGGTTTTAGTTATTATTTATCTTCTTGAATTTCTCCATTGTAGTAATGGATACCTGTATGTCCCCCACCTTCAGCAACCATTTCGTTTGAAGCTATTTTTGTTGGGGACGTTCCAGCTTCTGTCGCTACTTCAGTCGATATACGCTCTGATACGTCTTGGTGCATCTCCATATTCGTTGTATTCAAATAAGATGCTAATTTAGATTTTGTACTATTGAGCATACTTAATGCTTTATCACGATTTTCTTTTTTACTTAAATAAGATGCTGCTACAGCTAACCCTGCAATTATAACACCTGTTCTTTTTCCTTTTGCCATTATAAATCCCTCCCAAAAATATAGAAACTGGCTCTATATTATATCTTTTCCCTATTATTTGAGGACTAAACATAATTTTTATTTACGTTACAGCATATATAAAAAGAGAGATCATCTATAATCCTTCGTCCCAGCATATAAACAAAATTCATAGTAAGTCTTATGTTCTCAGACATCGCAAATTAACCTCCTACTAAATTCCGTTACAAGTATTTCTTGTTTATCACCTAAAAATAAGGAATGCTATTTAAAGTACCCAATTGAAACTAAATTAAACCCCATATTATAGTAAATATCAATGATTACGAAGGGCAGTTAAAGGGCAATAATGTATTATTAACACTAATAATTGGAGAGTGATTATTATGAAAGATTTGGACTCAGTATATGATTGGGTAGACATGGCTTCATTAGTAGGTGGGGCAGGCATCTTAACTGCACTAATTTATAGTATTTTACTGTAAGGAATAGCATAGATGATTTACAAAAATCAATTATGACTCGGCGCAATCTCCGTTGTTGCAAAAAAACATGTATAGCTGGCGCTTTGCGCTTGCAGATAAACATAATGCCGCCGGAAGCTTTAACTGCTTTCAGCGAATGTTTTAAAAACATTTACGAGCTAAAAAGGCAATCTGCTTTATTTAACAAGCAAATTGCCTTATTTTTTATCCCTTATTAACGGGCAGTAAGTTTCAGCAGTCAATTTTGCAAATAGATGCGCTTTACCCGTAAACGCTCGATTGGCAGTGGGGATAAAAAAATCCCCACTGATTAGCGTTTCACTTTATCGTTTTACATCATGATAATCATTAGATTTTTCAAATGCAGCAACTACATACGAGCAAACAGCTTCCATTTTATAGCCTTTCTCACGTGCATAAGCTACAGCATGATCCAACAATTTTTTTGCCACACCTTGGCCACGGAGCTTATCGGATACATATGTGTGATCCATTATCATTACTTGACCCTTTTGTTGCCATGTAATTTCCGCTAATCTTTCCCCTTCTTGCTCATAGACAAAAGCAAGCTTATTTTCTGCTAGTTGTTGTAATTGAAATTCCATTTCCCATCACTCCTTTTTATCATAGTAACATACCCTCTTTACACGTAACATTAAAAAGCTACCTATGAAAAATAAAAGAATCTGTTACCTTTCCCTAGTAATCAAGGGAAAGTGTTACAGATTCTTTTCTTAATTAATTAAACCATGACGCAATTGTATCTTTTAAATTAGCAAAGAAATTTTTCACACTTTCCCAGAATCCTTTATCTTCCATCAGTGATCCAAATTTATCTTTAATTGTATTGCTAATATCATCTAATTGTTTAGACCATTTACCAAAATCAATGTCTAGTTTACTAATTTTATTCATCAAATCAACTAGTAATTGACGGTCCTTGTCACTTAAATTAATTTCAAGCTTGTTTAATTGCTCTTGCACAATCTTTTCAACTTCTTCTTTACTTGCTGGCTTCGATTCTGCAATTTCTTTTTTGATTTCCGTTAGTAATTCCGCAACCTTAGCATCATCCACGCCTGCCGATTGCGTAAGAGTAGTTGCTACTGATAGTTCATCATTTGCAACATCTGTACGATCAGTATCTAGCTTTTCACCTGTTGTTACTTCGTAAGCTTTATATATTCCCACTAGCGCTGAATGGCCTGTTACTGCCTTAGGCGCAGCAACCTGTACTGTTGCATCTTCAATACCTGCAGTTAGCATGGCATTTGCATACATTTCAGAAGTAACCTGTGTAATATTTGATGGTGTAACAATTTCAATAACTAAGCCTTCTCCTGCATTTTTGCGCGTAATTTTGGCAGAAGAATACATACGAGAGCTAGAATTACTATCTTTAATATATTTGGCTAAGTCTTGACCTGAAACAGTTATTTCTTCAACTTCAGGCTCTTCATTGACTTTTAATGACTTTTTAACAGACTCTTTTTCAGTCTCTGATAAGTTTGCACCGTATACGACGATTGGTGCTCCTAGTTTTTCATCAATTGCTTTGGGTGGCGTATTATCAGCTGCAAAACTTGTTGCTGGCGCCATCACGCCAAATACTAACATAGTCGCCGTTAGTATTTTTATCCACGTGTTTTTCAAATTGTGTGACCCCTTTCGTTAGAAAACTCATTGGCCTGTATAATATTTGCCAATCAACTCTGCCTCGGCATCCTTGCCGCTGTCGCTTCGCTTTCGCACAGTAAACATTTGCTGCTGTCGCTTCGCTTTCGCGCAGTAAACATTTGCCGCTGTCGCTTCGCTTTCGCTACAGATAAACAATGCGTCCGGATTCGGCTTTATGCCTGCAAAAAGAATTTCTTTCCGATTTTGCGACATCCGCCAGAGGCTTGACCTTCTTTGGAGCAGATGGTTGATCTCACGCTAAAAGAAGGTAGGCAATAATTAGTACGAAAAAAAGACGAGAAGGTTTCAACAGCTCTCGTCATTTTCTTTAATTTTATCTTGTAACAAAAACAATTGTAACTGCCGTTACATAAAACATCTATAGCTGACGCTTTGCTTTCGCTACATATAATTGCTGAAAGAAATTAAATTTCCTCTGTCCAACCGTCCTGCTGTTTTACCTTACCTGCTTTCATAAGCGTACCTAACGCTCGTTTAAATGCACCTTTGCTCATTTTAAACATTTCTTGCACTTCATCAGGTGAGGATTTATCGCCAAATGGCATTTTGCCCCCTACCTCTTGTAGATAATTTAAAATTCTTTGTGCATCATCTGACAGACGCTCATGTTTACGTGGTAAAAGTGAACCATTCATTGAACCATCATCTTTCACATCAATAATACGAACTTCTACGTCTTGTCCTAGACGAGGTTCTGCATTACGCTCTGACTCATGAACAAAAATACGGTACGGGATCTCCACACCTAATAAAAATGAGCCCACTGGTAATAAACGATATGGACGCGCCTTAATGTTTTTATTGTGCATTTCTTCAAATGCACCTTCATATAATTCTGAAATTTTTTCTTCAGTTGCTAAACGTCCAAATAAATCACCATTGCGATCTGTGCGTAATGTCATAAATAAATGGTCGCCTGGTGCTGGCCAAAGCTCTTTTATTGCAGGTAAATCTTCAGCTTTTACTAGCACCTCGCGTGAAGTACCGATATCTACAAAAGCCCCTTCGCGCTCGACTACTTTTAGCACTCGAGCCCAGCCATATTCCCCTTGTACGAAAGCCGGAATAGCTGTTGTAGCTGCTAAATCGCCACGACGATCCGCAAATAAAAATACTTCAAGGCGGTCGCCTATTGCAAGTGGCTCTGTTACCTCTGAAGCATTTAAGGGTAGTTCGTCAACTCCATTTGTTAAGATCCATTTCGATGCTTGTTGTTCTAAAACAGTTAACGTAACAACTTCACCTGATTTTAATTCGTTCATATTGTCTTCCTTTCCCTCTTACCATCATTTTCACAAAACCTTTAGAAATTATGATGTGTTCTAGATGCCTCTAGTTTTTTAACGATGTCCGGATTTTCTTCCATTACTTGCACAAGATCCGCAATTCGATCGATTGAATTCCAACTTAAATGATGTTCAATTCCTTCAACATCATCGTAAATTCGCTCTTCATCCACACCAATGATTCGCAAAAATTGCTCTAGAAGCTCATGGCGCAGTACAAGACGTTTTCCAAGTTTTTCTCCTTTAGGCGTCAATGTAAGGCCACGGTATTTTTCATAAACTAAATAACCATCTTTATCTAATTTTTGAACCATTTTTGTAACAGAAGAAGGAAGAACAGATAATGCTTCAGCAATGTCAGACACACGAGCATACCCTTTATTTGTGATTAATAAGTATATTTGTTCGATATGGTCCTCCATACTAGGTGTTGGCATATCCTTTTCCCTCTCTTTCCTTTTCTTACTCTCTAGTTTACTACAAGCTTGCCTTAAAAGTTAACTGAAAATACATATGCCAGAAAAACAATACTTGTGCAACCTAAAAAGAACCAACTTCATATGTTGGCTTCCGTTTTGTTGGAAAATTTGTGGCGATGGCTTCACTCGCGTTGCTCGCTCCAGGGTCTCATCTGTGACGCTGATCCCCAAGGAGTCGCCCAGTCTCCACTACAATCAACCATTCACATAGCGTTTATTTTCTGGCATTTTACTCTAATTTATTGAGATAAAACGAAGCATTAGCAATTGTGTGCGAAAGCGCAGCGACAGCAACAATTTAGTTATTTGCGCGAAAATGGAGTGTGAACGAAGTGGCAGCGGTAATAATAGCGGAGGAACCGGTCAGTCACTTTCCCACTGGAAAGCAAATAGCGTGGAACGGCAATCAACCCTCGCTTTGCCGATAAGCATACTCTATTGACCCAATAGTTTTTCAAAAACATGAAGAGCCAACTTCATATAGAAGTTGGCTCTTCCTTATGTCGAGGATGCTTATTTACCACATGTAATGCATGAATAATCTCTTTATTGATTCGTTCAATATTTTCAGGAGTATTCATCATTCTAAATGCTTCATCTCGGGTTTCCATAGATGTAACATACTTGCTAGGCAATGCATTTAGTGTAAGTGCCACTGTGTCAAGTTCACAGATTTCACATTTACAAAATGTTTGATATTCCGGTCCTCGTAGTAGAAAACTTACTAAACCACGTACAATTTCCTCTGTAACATTTACTAAAATAGGATCTGACATATTCAAACCTTCGCCTCATTTTTATTTAATTGTTACATTATTCCTGAAACCATAATAACGTTAACGAAGCTTTTTTTCAAGAATCGCTAGTAGCATCTATATCAAAACAAATTACTAGCTCCTTAGAATGATTTTATTTCCTACACCCTTCCTTCAGGTTATATCTTATTCACCATTTCTTTGTTTTGATTAATCGCAATGAGTTAAACACAACTAGTAACGTAGCACCCATATCTGCAAAGATCGCAATCCATAATGTTAGCCATCCCGGGATAACGAGTAACAAAGCAACTAATTTTAGGGCTAAGGCAAATATAATGTTCTCTTTTATGATGCGTAATGTTTTCCTACTTAAGCCAATCGTATAAGGTAGCTTCGTTAAATCATCACCCATTAATGCGATATCCGCAGTTTCTAGTGCTGCATCAGTACCAGCACCTCCCATTGCAATACCGACATCGGCTGAGGCAAGTGCAGGTGCATCATTAACACCATCTCCTACCATCGCTACTGCACCATACTGGGCACGTAAATCTTTAATGGCCATTAATTTTTCTGCTGGTAATAAACTTGCTCGCACATCTGTCATATTTAAGGAAGTTGCAATTGCCTGTGCTGTTGGCTTTGCATCACCTGTTAGCATAACTTTATGTTTCACTTTTAAACCATTTAATTTATCCAACACTTCTTTACTTTCTTGTCGTAATTGATCAGCAATACCAATCATTCCTATAAACTGATTATTACTAACAGCTGCTACAACTGTTTTCCCCTGTTGTTGAAGTTTTTCAACCTGTTCTTTTATCATTTCATCAACAGTCGTTAATGTAGCAATCCATTTTAAGCTTCCTACATAGATTATTTGACCGTCTACTGTTGCGTAGGCACCCTTTCCTGTTACGGATTGAAAGTCTGTTGGTTTAAGCTCTGTTAAATTTTCCTCATGCAATGCCTGTAAAATTGCTTTAGCTAATGGATGCTGTGATTGCTTTTCAACGGCCGCTACTAGCTGTAAAACATAATCCTTAGACATATTTTGCGATGTAAAAATATCCGTTACAGCAGGTTGACCTTTTGTAAGTGTTCCTGTCTTATCAAATGCTATTGCTTCTATATGACCAAGTTGCTCTAAATGAATTCCGCCTTTAATAAGAACACCTTGTCTAGCTGCATTCCCGATTGCCGTAACAATAGCAACTGGTGTAGAAACGACTAATGCACATGGACAGCCTACAACAAGGACAGCTAATCCTTGGTAAATCCAATGTTGCCAATCACCTATAAATAAAGGAGGGATAACCGCTACAAGTAAAGCTACAATCATAATTGCAGGCGTGTAGTATTTCGCAAAGCGATCAACGAATTGCTGCGAAGGTGCTTTTTCTGCCTGGGCTTCTTCAACAAGATGAATGATTTTGGCAATTGTTGTGTCCTCTACTCGCTTTGTCACACGAATCTCTAGGGCACCTTCTTCATTTAATGTTCCTGCAAATACTTCGTCATCGACTGTTTTACTGACCGGAATAGATTCACCTGTAATCGCTGCCTGATTCACTGCTGACAATCCACTAACTACAATTCCGTCCATAGCAATCTTCTGACCAGGTTTAACGATTAAAATGTCACCAATCTCAATCTCCTCCGTTGGTAACTCCATCTCATGGAAATGTTCGCCATGTGCTCGCTTAATCGTTGCTGTTGGTGGAGCTATATCCATTAGCTGACGAATTGATTGACGCGCCTTATCCATTGAATACGCTTCAAGTGCTTCACTTACAGCAAATAAAAAGACAACTACAGCGGCTTCTTCCCATTCTCCTATAATGGCTGCACCGATTACCGCAATGGTCATCAGCGTCTTCATATCAAATTCAAAGCGCGCTAGATTGCGGAAACCTGTTTTGAAAATGCCAATTCCCCCAACTAGAATTGCGATAATAAACATCCCAATAGTGAGTGGCTCAGTTTCACTTCGCATTGCTCCAAACACATATCCAAGCACTATGAATAGCAAGGAGATTCCAGCTAATATATTTTCTGTTTTTCGATAAAAAGGTGTTGATTTTTCAATTGTTCTTACTGTTGATTGGGAAACTTTTATGCCATCGAAGGCACCTGCTTCTTCAAGCTGATCAACCTCAATATTACCAATAACCATTATTTTAGAAGCACCAAAATTCACTTGAGCATCCTGGACTTCGGGAATAGCCTTCACATTTTTTTCGAATTTGGCTGCACAGCTTGCACAGGATAAGTTTTGTAGCCTGTATTCTTGTTTAGTTGGTGTCGCTGTCATTTACAATCCCCTCTTTCACATGTTCATAGGCAATCGTTACAATTTGATACACATGCTCATCAGCTAAAGAGTAGTACACTTGCTTTCCTTTCCGATATGATTTCGCTAAATTATTATCTTTCAAATATCGTAAATGATGCGATGCTGTTGCTACTGAAGAGCCGATAATGGAAGCAACATCGCAAACACATAATTCAGCTTTGACCGTTAAGGCATACGCAATTTTAAGTCTTGTTTCATCAGATAATGCCTTTAAAAATTTTGCTACTCCTGATAGATCTGGCATTTGCTGTTGTACCTTGATGACAGCTTCTTCATGAACATGTGTTATTTCACATACTTCTTTTGACATTTTTTCATCACCTCATTCAAATGTTTGTTTGATTGTTTTCAATATAACATAATATTCCATCATATTCAAATGAATATTTGAATGTAAATGATTTATATCACCGCTTTAAAAAATATCTTTATATACAAGTAAAAAATCTAGCACTTCAATGTGTAAAATAAATTGTTTCAAATACAAAAAAATTCCTTTCTACTCGAAAATAGAAAGGAATTTTTTATTGTCATAATATAAAAACGCATTTAATTCTTATAGCCTTTCATCCTATTTGGCTTTTAAACGCAACGTCTTACCTTTAATATCTTCTTTTCTCACAAACGTTTGATGATAATCTCCATTAGCCCAATCCATTACTTGATCTTGATACCATGCTGATTTTACATGTCCACTCTGTCCAGGACCAACAATATGATAGGCTGAACTTAAATCGCCAACGTCAACAACAAAGCGCCATGATGCGCCATGATTAACATTTCCGGCTAAGTCATTATCAGCAGCCTGAACAGTAACCTTTGAACCACCAATAGGAATCTTTTTAGCATTAAAATATGCTGCAATAATCGGTGAAGCTTTACCTAATGTATGATCAAAGGTAAGTTGATGGAAGTTACCCCATTTCCATTTCGATACGTTTTTGCCGAATTGATCTTCTATTTGTGCGACAGTGAGCTCTAACGCCTTGTATACTGTTGCATCCACACCACCCTGCTCATCAATCCATATGCTGTTCTTACCGGCATAAGCTGTACGTAAAAGCTGGTCTGTAATATTAAATTTCCCATACATTAATTCATACATGTCTTCTGGCATCTGATCCTTAAATAACACTTCCTGTAACTTTTCCATTAAGGTATGGAACATTAATGGCGCCCCTGAATCCTTTGCATCTACCATGTCCCAATTCTCTAATAATTTAATAACATCTTTATATTTTTCATCCTGATCTTGTGCTTTTATTGATGTTAATAAATATGGTAAAAACTCACGAGCATATAGGTTATGCTGATCCATTTGTAATTTCATTATATCTTCCACTGTTAAAGAGTCATTCGCCGCTAAAACTTCCTTAATCCGTTCAAAACGATAAGGCTGTGCCCAGAAATCTGTTATATGATAAGGATATTCTTCCCCAATAACTTCATTATTCGCTGTTGCAATAAAGCCTTCATCTGGGTTTACTACAGTCGGAAGCTCATCCCACGGGATAAAGCCCTTCCACCCATAGTCACTAGAATCACCTGGTACCGGCAGTTGCCCGTCCCCTTGCTTTCGAATCGGAATTTGACCATTCGCTTTATACGCAATTGTGCCATCCATTGATGCAAAAACGAAATTTTGAGCAGGTGCCTTAAAATCCTCTAATGCTTTTTCAAATTCACTCCAGGATTTTGACTTATTAAAGCCTAACACTGCACGAAGTTCTGTCGTTGGTTGCAGTGCCGTCCACTGCATCGAAAACTGTGCTGTAGGCTCCGTATCTTTAAAAGCTAAATCAGTCATGATTGGGCCGTGACGTGTGACAACGACATTAAAATCTACCGTTTCTCCGTCCTTTACCTTTATCGGTTCATTACGCACCTCTGCTTGCTCCCACTTACCATCATAGCGGAACTGTGTCGGATTATTCGGATTAGGTATTTCAATATATAAATCCTGTACATCAGGTCCAACATTTGTTACACCCCATGCAATGTTATCGTTGTGACCTAAAATAACGCCCGGAACACCCGCAAAAATTACGCCACTCACATTTTGCTCAGGAGATTGCAGATGCATTTGATACCAAATAGATGGTGTACTCAGCCCTAAATGTGGATCATCTGCTAAAATTGGCGTTCCGTTTTTTGTTTTCTTCCCCGATACAACCCAGTTATTACTGCCGTTAAATTCATTTGGTAACAGCTCTGTCTTAAAATGCCCTGCCACTGCTACGGGATTGTCTTTATTTGCCGTAATAATAGATGAAGCGTTTTCAGGATACTTTATAAATAATTCTTTAGCTTTTTCTTCACCAAAGTTTTGTAAAGCCCAATGACGGAACGCAAGCGTATTCCAATTACCCCCTAAATCATAGGCCATATATTTACCAATAGTAAGAGAATCTACAACGGACCATTCCTCCGGTTCGTAGCCTAGTAATGCAAATTCATAGCTTAATGTATTATTTTCCTTAGCCTGTGTAATAAAAGCATTGACGCCATCTGCAAACCACTCAAGTACCTGTCTACTTTCTCTATCATAGATAGATAATGATTTTTCAGCTGCCTCACGCAAGCTAAACGTTCGGAAATGTTTGTCAGTATCAATAGTTGCCTCACCGATTATTTCCGACAAACGACCACTAGCTTGTCTTCGCGCTAAATCCATTTGAAACAGTCGATCTTGCGCTTGAACATAGCCTTGTGCACGATATAAATCTGCATCTGTTTTTGCAAAAATATGAGGGATTCCCTTGTCATCCCTTGTGACAGTTACATCTTCATCTAGCACACTCAACGAAAGCTCTCCATCAATTTCTGGCTTTGATTTATTCATAAACCATGTAAATCCAATAAATGCGACAATAGCTACTACAGCTAAAAATCCCGCTATAGCCAGTAGCCACTTTTTCCACGTAAACTTTCTCATATCCCGCCCCCCTTTTTGCAATATATTCTTTTACCCGCTTTCAAATCCTTTAAAAAGTTTTGAAATTTAACTTCTTTATAGCGGGTGTCATTAATTGCGTTGCAGTATAAAAAAATCGTATCTCCTTTTAGAAAATACGATTCTTAAAAACTAGTTATTTAGCTGTAATTCAATCGGACAATGATCACTGCCCATAATATGTGAATGAATGCTAGCCTCATTTATGTTGTTCTTTAGTCTCTCAGAAACAATAAAGTAGTCAATACGCCATCCGATATTACGCTCGCGTACTTTATTCATATAAGACCACCATGTATAGTGATCTGTTGTATCTGGATACATGTAGCGGAATGAATCTACAAAACCACTTGCCAATAGCTCCGTCATTTTTTCACGTTCTTCATATGTAAAACCTGAATTACCAACATTAGACTTCGCATTTTTTAAATCAATGTCCATATGTGCAACGTTTAAATCACCGCAGTAGACAATAGGCTTCTTACAATCTAACTCTTTTAAATATAACGCTAATCGATCCTCCCACTCTAAACGAAGAGGTAGTCTAGCTAAATCACGCTGTGAATTCGGGGTATAAACATTCACTAAGTAAAAATCTTCATACTCTAGTGTAATAATTCTGCCCTCTCCCTGCGATTCATCGTCACCAACACCATAACGTACTGCAAGTGGAGTATGTTTTGTAAAGATCGCTGTACCTGAATAACCTTTCTTCTCTGCATAATTCCAATATTGCTCATATCCCTCAAGAGAAATCTCCACTTGATTAGCCTGACACTTTGTTTCTTGTATACAGAAAAAATCTGCATCTACATGATTGAAGAAATCTAAAAACCCTTTACCTAGGCAGGCTCTAATTCCATTAACATTCCATGATATAAACTTCATTTTCTGTTTCACTCCTCAAAAAAACGCCCTTCACTATTAACGAAGGGCGTAGTATCCTATAAGTCGTCACCAACGATTTTTACTTCTGTTTCTAAGTCGATGCCAAACTTTTCTTTCACTACTCGTTGTACCATTTGGATTGTTGCAATATAGTCAGTAGCCGTTGCATTACCTTTATTAACAATAAAGCCTGCATGCTTCGTTGATACTTCTGCATCACCTACGCCTTTTCCTTGTAAGCCGCTATCTTGAATAAGCTTGCCAGCAAAGTGACCTGGTGGGCGCTTAAAAACACTTCCTGCAGATGGGTATTCTAACGGTTGCTTAGATTCTCGCTGAAACGTTAAATCAGCAATTTTTGCATCAATTTCTTCCTGTACACCTTTTGCTAATTGAAACTCGGATGATAATACATAATACCCCTTCTTCGCAATGATACTATGACGATAACTAAGTTCAAGTTCATCTTTCGATAATATTAAAATTTCGCCTTCTTTTGTTAATACTTTCGAAGAAATAATAATATCCTTAATTTCACCGCCATAAGCACCTGCATTCATTGCCATAGCTCCCCCAACTGAACCAGGGATACCACATGCAAATTCAAAACCTGTTAAAGATGCTGCCGCAGCCAGTTTTGATACATCCTTAATAAGCGCACCACTTTGCGCGTAAACATGGTCACCATTAATGCGAATCTCATCTAAAAATGAAAATGTAACAACGATCCCTCGATGACCGCCATCACGAACGACCATATTAGATCCATTACCTAACATTAATAAAGGTATATTATTCTTATGGGCATAGCGAATAACTGTTGCTGCCTCTTCCTCAGTTTCAACGAGAACGAAAACATCCGCTTTACCGCCTAATTTTGTCATAGTATATTGCTGTAATGATTCATTTAACTTAATATTGGCCGGATTAACGCTCTGTGTTAAATCCGCTGCCCATTGTTCTTTTGTCATGAGAGCTAATTCCTTTCTAACGTCCTTCTTACTCTACACTAGTATGGATTTAGAACCCCAATTTGACAAGTAAAATGAAGGTTCTTTTTTCTCGCCTTAACGGGTAGCGAGAGTCCCAGCAGAGATGATGAATAGGAAATTCATAGTCATTAGTATTACATATGTGCAATGTTTATCTATCCATCAGAAATTTCGAGATAGCCTTCACAAAATTAAAGCCAACTCGATGCCCATAATTCGATATTACGAATTGCTCCTTCTAGTGCCCAACCTTTATCCGTCAAAGAATACTCAACACGTACCGGTACCTCTGAATATACTTTTCGTTCAACAAGCCCTTCTTTTTCTAGCTCTTTTAAACGTTCGGATAATAAACGACCGCTTACAGGTAATGAAGATTCTATTTCATTGAAGCGCTGTGGTCCATCTAATAATTGATATAAAATTAGCCCTGTCCAGCGTTTCCCAATTAAATCCATTGCTTTAGCTAAACGAGGACATAAATTTGACTCATTCATTTTTTTCACCTCTTATGTACTCTATTGTAACGATTATTTTTAAAAAAGTAAATTTGAAGTAACTTATTTACTAACGATAATTTGTTTACTTTTATTAATTTAATTACTAATTGTAACCTATGGGCATTTTTGGATTTAATTTAGATTCAACGTTAAAGTACCTTATCTAACTTTGTCCTTATGCCATAGAGATTAGCCGTGGCCGTTCGATGAGAGGTGAGTAAGGGTCATTTAATATCTGCAATGAAAATGGCAACTTACTTCTATATAGATGCGCATGATTTTATTATTATGACTCCTTCCATTGTGTATCTTAACAAAACTGTCTTACGGTTTAAGGTTTCATTTTAAACATTCACAAAATGAACTTTTTTCAATGTAATATTCTCTCATTTTTTCTAAAAACTCATTGAATATCTGAATTGTTTATTTTATTATTCTTGTAAGATATTGGTTCTTTTCCAACGATATTTTAGTCATTCAACTATTGGTTTTTCTGTACGACATATGAGGATATTTTCAAACATTAAACAATGGTCGCTGTTGCTAGGGTTTCGCCAAAAGACTTTGTTCGTGATGAATCTGTATCTCCCTGATCACTGACATTAATCCAAAAACTTTATTTACGTCTACATATATTGAAAAACTAGAAGATAAGAAGTTTGCTATATATAGAGATTTAACTAATCACTTATGCCTCGGCATAATTGTAGCTGTCGCTACCGATAAACAACTTTCTGAATTCTGTAACATCCGCCTTTATAACGACTTTAGGCACAATATTTCTTAGATTGGAGGCCATTTTATGGATGGGTTTGATGAATTCTCTTTTGTTCCTAGTTTTATTTCAATAATGTTTATTATCGTGTTCGGTATTATAGCATTTACTATTATTAAAAATATCTTACAATGGGCGAAAAACAACAATGAACCATTATTAACAGTACCCGCTAAAGTCGTAACAAAACGTTCGAATACTAGTGGAGGTTCTGGTAACTCTAGTGCCTATACATCGTACTATGTAACGTTTGAAGTACAAAGTGGCGATCGTCTAGAATTAAAAATGAATGGTCGTAATTATGGACAGCTTGCAGAAGATGATTTAGGCTTATTGTCATTTCAAGGCACACGTTATCATGCATTTGAGCGACACAAAAAGGAGAGTAGCGTTTAACAACGCACTCTCCTTTTAACATATCATTATTACTTAATTAAATATTTAGCAAAGCCGCCTTCAGTATCTCCTAAATATTCGATATTACTACCTGCAGGAATGGCTTTTTGTGCATCCTTAGCAGAGTTGTAAATTATTTTTGTATTGGCTGGGAACGGTACAAATGACCAGTTGTTATCCGCAGCAGGATTAATTGTTTTATTTTCCATAACGTAATCAATGACAGCTTGGCGATTTTCATAAGCATAGTTTGTTATGTTAGAGCCATCTATATTTTTAAATGTGGTACCATAAGAACCACCCACACGGTAATTATTCGTAATGATGATAAATTCCTGATTTAAATCGATTGGTTTACCGTTGTATTGTACGTTTTTAATACGATTTGCTTTTTTATCTTTCAGAATACCTCGACTATCATATTTCGCCGGAGATGTTACATCGATTTGATATGTTAAACCATCTAATACGTCAAAATTATAAGAACGTGCTTCTGGGTCAATAATATTTTGTTCTTCCGTTTTATTTGGATCAATTGTTGCAAAAATACCAGCAGCCATTTCTAACCATTCAACTGCTTGTGCACCTGTTACTTTAATCGTTGCAACAGTATTATCGTAATAATAGATGTCTGCCATATTTTTAATCGCAAGCGGACCTACAGGAATGTTTGTGTAATCTGTAGGGTTATTGCGGGAGCCTGCCTTGAAAGGAGCACCGGCTGAAAGTATTGGTGTGTTTTCATCAGCAGTACCTTTTAACTCTTTTTCAATAAACCATTTTTGAGCTTGTGTCACAATTTGAATAGAAGGATCATCTTGAACCATCGAGAAGTAGCTTTGGATTGGTGCAGTTGTCTCACCAACAGGCTGACGTATATACTTTAGCGTACCTTCATGCGCTTCTTTAATTACATTTAAAACAGTTTTAGATGGTTGTAAGCCTTCTTGTTTAATAGAACGGATAGAGCCTTGCCCATTCACTACAACCCATTTAGAGCCTTGTTGTTCTAGCTTTAAATCAATGACTCCAAGATAGCTGCCATAGCTTCCTGCCATTACAGTAGGTACTCCGTTTATTGTCCCTTTTTCTTGATCAACATTTTTAAGATTTTTATAGTCACCAGGGAATGTTAAATGAGAGTGACCTGTAATTAAAGCGTCTACCCCTTCAATCTCAGAAATTTGATATCCTACGTTCTCGTTACCTTTTACGTAAGTATCCTCACCAATACCTGAGTGTGAAAGTACCACAATTACGTCTGCACCTGCTTTTTGCATTTCTGGTACAACCTCTTTCACCGCCTCAACTGGTTCTTGCATTTCTACTTTGCCTGCTAAATGAATAGCATCCCATTCAACAATTTTCGTAGGTACGATACCTGTAACGCCAACTTTAAGTGTGTGCTTTTTACCTTTATTGTCGACAACCTCTTTATCAAGAATTACATAAGGTGTATACATACGCTCTTTTGTTTTAGCGTCGTAGGTGTTTGCATTTACGACTGGATATTTTGCATCATTTAATACTTCATCTAAAAACTCTAAACCATAGTTGAACTCATGGTTCCCTAAAGTTCCACCATCATATTTCAGTGCATTTAGTGCTGCAATCGCTGGATGAACTTCACCTGGCTTTAAAACGCTCTCCAACGCTTTATAAGATCCAAGTGGCGTTCCTTGAATTAAATCGCCATTATCAAATAATAATGTGTTTGGATTCTCAGCACGGGCTTGTTCAATTAATGTTGCTGTGTTTGCTAAGCCTAAATCAGCTGATTCAGTATCTAAGAAATAATTATAATTTGCAAGGTTTGTATGAATATCTGTTGTTCCTAAAATTTGAAGATCTACTTTAGTTGTAGTTGTAGGTAATTTGTATTCGGCTACAAAGCGTTCAATAATACTTTGCATTTGCTCAGTTGTTACATAATCATCAGGACGAATTGTGTTATCTTCAAAGCCTTGTAATATGTTTGCAGCAACAGCATTTGCTATATCTTGCTTATGTGTTGTTGCAATTTGAGCTGCATCTTTAAACTGATCTAATACAGAAAGCGGAGCGTTTTCATTGACTAATCCACGAGCAGAAATAACAAATGCTTGTTGACGTGTCAATTTATCATTTGGGCCAAACAATGTCGCAGTTTTACCTTTAATAAGCTTCAATTCTACTGCTTTTTCTACATACGGGGCTAAATCCTTTGAGACGTCAGTAAAGGCAATTTTGGAACCATCACCTAGCTCTACATTCAAGCTTTCTACTAATTCTTTCACATAGTCCCCGCGTGTTACATCGTTTGATGCAGCATTGGCGGATAGTCCAAATGGTAAGACCGTGAATAGAACAAGTAACATAGCCAAGAATTTAGTCATTAATTTCTTGTTCATGAAACACCCTCCTTAAAAGTCTAATATTTTCCTACGATTCCTATTATATTATACTAATCGCTTTATTAACTGAACGAATAGTCCTAATTGTATGTATTTTTAACCAAATAGCAAAACACTTTACTCAAAAACGATAGATTAATATCATTTCATAGTTATTCACACAATATGATGTTATTAAATGTAAATTAATAATAAGCCCATAATATCAATATTTTAGACCTCTTCATCATTACCATACCTCTAAGAAAGCCATAAAAAAAGTTCTCTCAAATTAGAGAGAACTTTTATTAAAAAGTACTTTATTATGCATTTACAGTTTGTAAAGATTGAGCTACTTTTTTAACCGCTTCTAGGCCATTTGCAATAATTTCTTGTGCTTTATCTTGTGACGCGTTATGACCTTCAATGATAACCTCTTCGATAATTTCCATACCGAACATGCCAACAACATTTTTAATGTAGTTAACTGACATTTCCATTGGTTGTGCTTCAGGTGCAGAATAGTAACCACCACGGGCATTTAAAATAACTACTTTTTTGTCAGTCATTAAGCCTTCTAATTGACCGTTTTCATTATATTTAAATGTATAACCAGCTTGGAATACATAGTCAATGAAAGTTTGTAATTTCGCTGGGATTGTTAAGTTCCAAAGTGGGAAAGCAAATACAACAACATCAGCTGCAGTTAAAGCATCCATAGCTTTTTGTTTTGCTGCTAAAAGACGTGATTCAATGTCAGTTAACGCTTCGCCGCTTTGAACTTTACCAAAAGCATTGAAAAGATCTTGACCGAAATAAGGCATATCTTCTGCAAATACGTCAAAAGTCGTTACATCTACACCTTGTACATTTTCCATAAATGTGTCATACATTTTTGTTGAAATACCATCTGGTCGGTTGTTAGCTTTTACTACTAATACATTCATTATATAAATTCTCCCTTAAAACCAAAGTTTAATATCTCGAATTCAAGATATATAAGTATATTAAAAAAATTTACGAAAAAAGTCAACGTTAGTAGACTCAGACTTTTGACCGAAATATAGTTGATTTAATATTTACACCATAACGTAAGGTTGTTTTCCATTCCAACTGAACGCTTTGTTGCTGTCGCTTCGCTTTCGCACAGATAAAAACATTTGTTGCTGTCGCTTCGCTTTCGCACAGAGCAAAGCTTCCTGGGGGCGTCCGATGAGCCGCTTTAGGCTCTTATCACCCCAAGGAGTCGCCCAATCTCCATTCCAATCATCTTTGCCACATGAAATGCGTACCGTGTTTCGAGAATATTCTTTTAAGGTAACCCAACATTTTCGAGGTCCTAACCTAAATGTTGTTATAGTCAGATCGCCTTCATTCTCAAAGTGACCAGATTCTATTAAAACTTACCTTCAGAATTAAAATTTACAACTATCATCAGTACAAACTCCTCCATCTTCTGAGCCTGCCATCTTTAATCCCGGTAGTAAGCCCTCTTCCTCAGCCACTTTACGTAAAGTTTCTTCAAATACTTCTTGAGGTTGTGCCCCAGAAATACCATACTTACGATTTAACACAAAGAACGGTACCCCCCTTACGCCAAGTTGTAGCCCTTCTTGTATATCAGTCTCTACGTCTATTTTAAAATCATCGTTAGATAGAACCTTTGCAACTTCTTCACGGTTCAGACCTACTTGCTCAGCAATATCGATTAATACATCATCTTGACCAATGCGCTTTGCTTCAATAAAATAACTGGATAATAGTGCTTCGACAAGTGCTGTAATATCGCCTTGTTGTTGTGCCCATTTTACTAGACGATGCGCTTTTAATGTATTTTCCTCCATTGAATTATCAAAGTTAAAATCTAGACCAACTTCTTTAGCACGAGCAGCAACACCTTGCGTCATTTCCTTCGCTTTTTCTAGCGACATTCCATACTTTTTCGCCAATGCCTCATACGTAGACACATTCGTATCCACGGGTGTTGTTGGGTCAAGTTGATAGCTTTTATAAACGAGCTCTACCTGCCCTGCATAACCCGTATCCTGAATCGCCTGCTCTAGTTGCTTTTTACCGATATAACAAAATGGACATACATAATCTGACCAAATTTCAATTTTCATAAGTAGTCACGCTCCCTTTGCTACATTGTAGCGATAGTAAATATAGCAAGGCAATTTTTAAGCTTCATTGCATAAATTTTCAAATCAATCTACATACTGTACGTAAAAACAATGTGAGGGTTATGTATGACACAATCTCTTTGGCTCGGAACAATTAATCCCATTTCGCTACCATCACTCCCTGCATCAACAACTTGTGATGTATGTATAATCGGTGGAGGATTGACTGGACTATATACAGCATATGTCTTAGCAAAATCAGGGGTAGATGTGGTCTTACTTGAAGCAAATTCCCATATCGGCCATGGTACAACTGGTAATTCAACAGGAAAATTAACTGCACAGCATAGCTTAGTTTATGCCAACCTTATTGAAAAACTTTCTGTAGATGAGGCACGACTCTATTATCAGCTCAACCAAATAGCTGTAGAGAATGCATTACAATTACTCCCTAAAGAAAGTATTCAACAAGTAGATTCCTTGCTTTATTGCCAAACAAAAGAAGGCTATGCCCAATTATTAAAAGAATGGAATGCCTATAAAGTATTAAATATTAAGGCAAAAATCACTTCTGATACAGAGCTTCCCTTCCCAGTTACAAAAGCACTTAGTATGTCCCAGCAGGCTCAAATACACCCTGTAGAAGCTTGTAATTTCCTTGTAAAAGAAGCATTATCAATGGGCGCAAAAATCTACACAAATACCCGTGTTCAGCAATTAAATATACCTCAGAATAGCTTACATACCGCAAACAATATGTCGGTTCAATACAACAAGCTTATTTTGTGCACACACTATCCAATCGAAGCCTTTAGAGGACTTCACCTTTTTAAACTTTCTAATAGTCGTTCCTATATGGTTGCTAGTAAAATTACCGATACACTACAAGGTCAATATTTATGCGTAGATAATCCAACTCGCTCTATTCGGACAGCTACTATTAACGACGAGCACTATCTAGTGTTAGGCGGCGCTAATCATATTGCAGGTGAAACGACTAATACGGAACCCTATTATGAGGCCATTCAAAATGAAATGAAGGCACATTTCGATCAAGAGGCAATCTATCGCTGGTCCGCACAGGACATTGAAACACCTGATATGGTCCCTTATGTTGGCAGAATTACACCATCATTGCCTAATGTTTTCATTGCAACCGGCTATCGAAAATGGGGAATTTCCAATTCTTTTGTAGCGGGGGATATTTTATCATCCCTAATAACAGGAGCAAGGAATGAAGATGGTGCCATACCTCTTTATTCTCCAGCACGCACGAAATTTGGAGCTCAGTTTATGCAAATGCTAAAGGTAGGAGGCTTTGTAGCAAAGGAGTTCGTAGCGGGTTATGTAAAACACGCAAATTCACCAACTTGCACGCATTTAGGCTGTAAAACAAAATGGAATGAAGCCGACGAAACATGGGATTGCCCGTGTCACGGCTCTCGTTATAATGCCAAAGGAGAAGTTCTTGAAGGTCCTGCTGTACACTCATTAAAACTAGATTAAAAAAAGAGGTTGCCTTTTTAAAGGCAACCTTTCCTCATTATTTCAATGCATCCGTTAAAACTGGAACGATTTGTTTTTTACGAGATACAACACCTGGTAAAAGAACGCGATTATTCACAAGCTCCGCGCCAAATCCTTTTGCTGCAGCCTCTGCTACTTGTCCAACTGCAACTGCTGTTGAATCATTGTTTAAAATATCTGTTACAACAAAGAAAAATAAATCTAAACCATTTTCCGCAACATTTTTATTTAATAAAATTTCTAATTCCTCTTGGCGACCAAGTACATCGTTAATATCGACAGCGTTTACTTGAGCTACTACAGATTTATATTCACCGAATTGGAATTCTTTTGCATCTAATGATAAAAGATCTTCTAATGATTTATCTGAAAGGTCAGCGCCTGCTTTAAGCATTGCTAAACCGTATTCAGCGGCATCAACACCTGCAATTTTCGCTAGCTCCTCACCAGCTTTTACATCTTGCTCAGTGCAAGTTGGTGATTTGAATAATAATGTATCAGAAACGATAGCAGAAAGCATTAATCCAGCAATGTTTGCAGGAATTGCTACGCCATGCTCTTTGAAGATTTTATTTAAAATCGTTGCAGTACAGCCCACAGGTTCTGCACGGTAGTATAGTGGATCAGCCGTTTGGAAGTTAGCAATACGGTGATGATCAATAACCTCAGTAATTTGTACCTCTTCAATGCCGTCAGCAGATTGCTGGAATTCATTGTGGTCTACAAGGATTACTTTTTCTGCTTCTCCAACTACTGATGAAATTAAACGAGGTGCCTCAAAGCCGAATTTATCTAAAGCAAATTGAGTTTCGTTATTTACTTCTCCAAGGCGTACCGCTTCAGCATCAACGCCAATTTGCTGTTTTAAATATGCATATACAATTGCAGATGTAATTGTGTCTGTATCTGGATTTTTATGGCCAAAAACTAAAACTTTACTCATTGAAATTATTCCTCCTAAATGGCAATAACATTTATATTTTATTTTACCATACCTTATGAGGAAACATGATATAAAGTGAAAGTTTATCTATAAAGGATCTACTACCAATATTAAGCCTCGACATAATTGCGTTCGGAATCGGCAAGGAGACAATCGTCAGAGGCTTTAGGTCAACAAATGTTTATTGTGCGAAAGTGTAGCAGCAGTAGCGGATGTTTTGGACAACCGCTGAAAGAAGTTAAAATTTACTATTATAAAATAAAAGAAGCTACAAAAGTCGGAAACTCTAGGAGATTACTTGTGTTGAAATCTATGTCATGTGAATTAGTAGATTTAGGTGAAGAATGGACGCCCAGAGGAAAGCGCAAAGTATGAACGGAAATCAACCTCACTTCACGGTGGCAATCACAAAAATCACCCATTAAACCAATTATGAGGTTCATCACCAAAAGTTGTGGATGACTTTTGTTAAAACGTCTACTATGTAAATAGTTGACCTTCGTTCCGACTGGGCGACTCCTAGGGGATCAGCAATAGAGGAACGAAGGCTAAAAGCATCACATCCTGTGATAACGCCTTCGTGACCAACATCGTGCTGCTGTCGCTACGTTGCACTCACGCTTTCGCGCAAAAAACATCTGTTGGCCCGAGGCCCTGGAGCGAGCAACGCGAGTGAAGCGGCTCATCGGACGCCCCCAGGAAGCTTTGCTCTGTGCGAAAGCGTAGCGACAGCAACAAAGCGCCCAGTCGGAACGGAGATCAACCACATGTTTTGGTGATGATCCAATTATGAGTTATTAATGAATTTAATATATTTATCTGTTAAAAACATCCTATTTATAACATTTAATGATAATAATACGTAATTTATAAAAAAGATTTACTATAAATAGATATATAGTTGTGTTTTCATATTTAAGAAACCATAATTTTATGCTATTATCAGGTAGTCTATATATATATTAGGATATACAGGAAATGGGGATCACGATGACAAAGAAGATGGAAAAAAAGTATATTCCTTTAGCAAATTATTTTGAAGTAGCTTTACAACAAGAAATTACTTTATCATTTAGCGAACTCGAAAACATTATGGGACAAGCCTTGCCAAATGCAGCTTACTTGAATAGGAGCTGGTGGAAGAAAACAAAGCCCCCTCTCTCTCACTATTTGTCATGGACAAATGCAGGCTACTATGTCATTGATGTTAAACTCGGTACCAGTGTATCTTTCTCGCGTACACAAATGAAGACTACGAGTAATATTTCTAAAGATGACGAAAACCCATCTGCATACATAATTCGAGCAATTGAAGCATCAGATGCCAGATCTTTTATTCATTTGCAAGAAGAAATTTTCCAACAAACTGACTTCATGTATAACATGGAAAATGAATTGGACCTCACAGTTCAACAGCTTCGTAAAGATTTAAGCAATTGGAAACAATTAAAAAACCGTACAATTTTACTTTGTATATTAAATGGTAATTTTGCTGGTTATGCCGTTATCCATGGCTATAAACATTCTAAAACTAAGCATGTTGCATCAGTGCGCCTAGCTGTTAAGAAAGAGCATCAACGACAAGGTATTGGTTCCGAGCTGATGAAAGCAGTTGAACAATGGTCTAAACAGCGGGATATTTCGCGCTTAGAAGCATCTGTTATGGAACATAATGAATGTGCTTTACAACTGTTTAAAAAATTAGATTTTCAGCAAGAAGGTATCCGACAAAACGCTATTAAATTAAATGGTACCTTTATTAACGAATATAGCTTAAGTAAAATTTTATAAGCTTCTTTTTCAAGGATGTCTAAAATATTTGGACATCTTTTTTATGTGTAGCCAGATTTTACGTTTTCTACGTGTTGTAAAACGTTTAGAAAACTTGCTTCTCTCTTGCTTCATCTAAAAATAACAAATTATTTTCTAATTGCTCATATGATTGCTGGTATTTCTCATATTGTGCTTTATCCTGACTAACCATTTCCTCAATTAGCGCATGTAAAAACGAAAATACTACTGGAATAACATCCAATGAAGATTGCTTTTTCAGACTTAGAGTAAATAATGCACTTGCATATTCCCGAATAGAAGACAACGCCGAACCAGTAATAGCAATAATTTTAGCTTTTTTCTTCTTGGCAATTTCTACAATCGTTTGAATGTCGTTTGAATACTTGTCCCCTGCAAAAACTATTAATGTTGTCTGCTCTCCCATACTGTTAATTTGTTGTACGATATCGTCGGATTCTGAGCGAAGCTGTTTTACATTTGGACGTAAAGTTTTCATTGTATACGATAACCAATTTGCAATGGACGCAGCTTGACGAGTACCTAAAATATAAACGTTCTCTGCTTCATGCATCCACTTTGAGCTTTTTTGAAGCATATTATCGTTAATCAAATGAATCGTCTCTTGAATATTTTGAATATCGCGTTGCATCACCTTACCGAAACTTGGAATATCTCGCTTACTTGAAAAATATGTAGATTGAAGACTCTCACCACCATTTTGAGTCATTAAATAACTTCTAACCTTGTCTTGAAGCTCTACATAGCCCATCAAATCCATCGCATAACAAAAACGAATAACTGTTGATTCACTAACATTTGCCTGTCTACCAACTTCTGCTGCTCCATTACCAATTACAACTGTAGGGTTACTCATAACAAATTGTGCAACTTTACGCTGGCCTTTTGACAGCCTAACAAACCTTTTTTCTATTTCTTCTTTAATGCTCATTTCTAACAACCTTTCTTTCAATGAAATTATCACGAACGGAGATTGTTTCCTACTGACTCTAAATTCGGATCAATTATGCCTCGACATAATTGTTACTGTCGCTTCGCTTTCGCACAGAAAACATTTGTTGCTGTAGCTTTGCTTTCGCACAGAAAACATTTGTTGCTGTCGCTTTGCTTTCGCACAGAAAACATTTGTTGCTGTCGCTTTGCTTTCGCACAGAAAACATTTGTTGCTGTAGCTTTGCTTTCGCACAGATAAACAATGCATCCGTAATCGGCTGAAGGCTTTAACTTCTTTCATCGGGCGTTTAAATACATGGATGTGTCGCTACGCTTTCGGTACGGAAAATAATTGCTGAAAGAAGTTAAAAATACAGTATCACGATTACAAACTGAATACAATGACTTTTCTGAAAAAACTTCAATGCTTTAACTCGCTAATATAAAAGAGACAAAAAATTGTTCTATTATCAATAGTTTATCGCTGAATCAACCTTATAGGACAAGAGTTGATTTTCGTTGCGACTATAAACTTTCCTAACGAAGCTCGCTCCAAGGTTACTTCTGTAGCCACGGTTATTACCAATAAACCCCTAGCCTGCAATCAATTGATCCACGTACTATACGTTTTTAACCAAATGTCATCCCCATTTTCAGTGACGAACCTTATTTTGTGATTTTAACAGATTTTTAAAAATATTTGAATAAAAATTAATAACCTCTAATTTTTATGTAAATCAATTGATAAAAATGCCTTGGATTATAGTTCATCCAAGACATGATTATTTTTGTTATTCTAATTCAATTTGTTTCGTTTCTCGACCTAAGAATATTACCCCAACAACACCGATAATAATCGCTCCACAGAAAATAGCAAAAATAAAACCAATATCATAACCTGCTGTTAATAAAGAGCCTACTAACAAGGGTCCAAAAATACCACCGATGCGCCCAACAGCTGCCGCCATTCCTGCACCCGTTCCACGAATAATTGCAGGATACTGCTCTGGTGTATAAGCATAAAGCGCACCCCATGCTCCTAAGTTGAAGAACGATAAAAACATCCCAGATGTTAATAGCACTATTAGTGTTTCCGCATTACCAAAAATAAACGCACTTACTGCTGTACCAATTAAATAAGAAACAAGTACAAACTTCCTTCCGAATTTTTCTATAAACCAAGCAGCTGTAAAATAACCTGGTAGCTGCGCAAGCGTCATAATGAGAACATATTTAAAGCTCGTAATCATATCAAAGCCTTTACCAACCATAACACTCGGTAGCCATAAAAACATACCGTAATACGAGAAAACAACCGTAAACCATAGCACCCATAACATAACTGTCGAGCGTACATATTTTTTCGACCATACTTCTTGAATATTTTGCATAACACTACGTTTCTTAGAGGCAGCCTTTACAGTAAATTGTGGTGAATCTGGCAAGTTCCAACGAAGATAAATTGCATATATTGCCGGAATTGCTGTTAACAATAAAGCACTACGCCATCCCCATGAAGGAATAACAAAATACGATATCAATGCAGCAATTAACCACCCCGCCGCCCAAAAACTTTCTAGCAAAACAACTACGCGCCCACGCTCTTTAGCTTCTACACTCTCAGAAACTAACGTCGACGCCACTGGCAATTCTCCCCCTAGCCCCATACCTACTAAAAAGCGTAGTGTCATAAAAGCAGCTAATGTAGTGGTAAATGCAGACAAGCCACTCGCAATCGAAAATAATACAAGCGTCCACATAAAAATTTGTTTACGTCCCACTTTATCGGCAAGTACGCCAAAAACAAGAGCACCTACAGCCATACCGATTGAGTTTATGCTACCAATCCAACCCGACTGACTTGGCGTTAATCCCCAATCAGCTGCTAATGCTGCAATAACGAACGATAATATTCCTACGTCCATTGCATCGAAAAGCCAGCCTACTCCTGCTACCCCCAAAAGCTTATTACGCGAAATAGATTGTTGAAATTTATCTGTTGATACTGTATTTATTGTCATTTTAACCACCTGTCTTTACACTTGACTTTACATCGTAAGTTTACTATACAGTTGTTTCAAGAAAGTGACAAGCAAAAATTCAAATTACCGAATTGTTTAGACAATTTATGAAATTCTATTGAAAACATAGGGCAATTTGCGTTAAAATGTCTTTTATACAAAAACAACTGTTCTTCCTATAAGAACAAAAGGAGATCGTAAACGTTATGTGGAAAGGCCTAATTGAGGAATATAAACAATTTTTACCCGTAACAGAAAATACACCTGCTCTAACTTTAAACGAAGGCAATACGCCTCTTATACATTTAGTAAATCTATCTAAAAAACTAGGCATTGAGCTTTATGGAAAAATTGAAGGTGCAAATCCAACTGGTTCCTTTAAAGACCGTGGTATGGTGTTTGCCGTTGCAAAAGCGATTGAAGAAGGTAGCAAATGCGTTATTTGTGCTTCAACTGGTAACACATCAGCCGCAGCAGCAGCTTATGCAACTCGCGCTGGAATCCAGTCCATAGTCGTTATCCCAAAAGGAAAAGTAGCCCTAGGTAAGCTTGCCCAAGCAACAATGTATGGTGCAAAGATTATCGAAATCGACGGTAATTTTGATGATGCATTAAATATTGTCCGTCAAGTAAGTGAAACAACTCCAGTGGCACTTGTAAACTCGGTAAATCCATTCCGCATCGAGGGGCAAAAAACAGCCTCATTTGAAATTGTAGATGCTTTAGGAAAAGCTCCAGACTATCTTTGCATCCCTGTTGGTAACGCAGGTAACATTACTGCGTACTGGAAAGGCTTTAAAGAATACGATGCAGCAAAGGGTTCTGGTTTACCAAAAATGTTCGGCTTTGAAGCTGAAGGTGCAGCAGCAATTGTAAAAGGTGAACCTATTGCTAATCCTGAGACAGTGGCAACGGCTATTCGTATCGGTAATCCTGCAAGTTGGAAATTTGCAGAAGCAGCACGCGATGAGTCTGGTGGTATTATTGACTCAGTTACAGACGAAGAAATTTTAGCTGCTTACAAATTAATTGCTGGCACTGAAGGAATCTTCGTTGAACCAGGCTCAGCGGCATCATTAGCTGGCGTTATTAAATCAGTGGAAAATGGCAAAATTGCGAAGGGCTCTAAAGTTGTGACAATTTTTACGGGGAATGGATTGAAAGATCCTGATACGGCCATGAATGTCTCGACAGTAGATGTTGTTTCACTTAAAAACGATGAAGAAGAAATTCGAAAATATATCGAGGGCGTACTATGAGTAACATGTGGGAAATCACGGTTCCTGGGAGCACAGCAAATCTAGGTCCAGGATTTGATTCAATAGGGCTTGGCTTATCCCTTTACTTAAAGTTAACCGTGACTTTACAGGATAGTTGGGAAATTATCCACCTCGATAATAATGGTCCTAAAGAGTTTGAACTGCAAGAGCATTTACTATACGTCATTGCAAAAAAAATAGCGGAGCAATACGGAAAACAACTACCTGCCTGCCGTGTTGAAATGGCAAGTGAACTTCCATTAGCCCGTGGTTTGGGGAGCAGTGCAGCGGTCATCGTTGCAGGAATTGAACTAGCTAATCAAGTCTGTGACTTAGGCTTAACTTTACAGGATAAACTTAATTTGTCCTCACAAATCGAAGGACATCCTGACAATGCAACAGCCTCGGTATTAGGAGGATTAACAATTTCCTCCATGGATGATAATGGCGTTGTTGATACATTTCATGTTAATAATCTAGATGCTTCCTTCGTTGTGTTTGTGCCCGATTTCGAACTAAAAACAAGTGAATCCCGTTCTGTTTTACCAGAAAAATTTGATCGAACATATGCAGTGAGGGCCTCTGCAAATGCAAATATGCTAGCAGCATCATTAATGGTTCGTGATTTCGAGCGTGCAGGTCGTTATATGGAGGCTGATTTATTCCATGAGCCTTTCCGCGCCAATTTAATTCCACAATATAAAGAGATTCATGAAGCAGCAAAGTCTAATGGGGCATTTGGAACAGCTTTAAGTGGCGCAGGACCAACACTCATTTCTATCATCCCTACTGCTATTGCACAAAATTTCGTAAATGCCATGAAAAATCAATTTCCAGAGCATGAAATTATCTTAACAAAAGCCGATGAAAACGGTGTACAAGTAAAATGTGAACGTCTACTGCAAAAGTAGACGTTTTTTCTTAAGGGGGAAGTAGCTTGAAACCAATTATTTTCTGTGATTTTGATGGCACTATAACAGAAACAGATAATATCGTCTCTCTAATGACTCAATTCGTTCCAGAGGAATCTGAAAAAATTGCGAAAGCAATGATGGAACAAACTATAACCTTTAAAGATGGCATTTCAGCAATGTTCGCTCTATTATCAACTAAACAAAAGAATGCTGTGATCCAATATTTATTGGATACGGCCATTATACGTGAGGGCTTTGGCGATTTCGTTCGCTATGCACAAGAAAACCATATTCCGTTTTATATTGTTAGCGGTGGTGTCGATTTTTTCATTGAGCCATTATTAAAAAAATACGGTCCGTTTTCCGGGATATATTGTAACGGTGCTGATTTTTCCGGACAGCAAATTAAGCTCGTTTTTCCGAATAGCTGTGATGAAGAATGTGCAAAATTTGATGTTCAGGGTTGCGGTTGCTGCAAGCCAAGCGTTATGCGAAAAGTTGCACAGAGTAATCACTTTAAAATCGTAATTGGAGACTCACTTTCTGATTTTGAGGCAGCAAAACAGGCAGATTTAGTACTTGCCAGGGATCATCTTATTAAACGCTGTAAAGACCTTCAACTTCCTTATAAGCCGTTTGAGACATTTTATGATTGCTTAGAAGATGTAAAAAAGCTTTTGGAAGCAGAAAAGATTGTTTCAATGTAATTGAGAGATTAAAGAAATAAAGCTCATAACCATACCGTGTTGTTGATTTCCGTTCCGACTGGGCGCTTTATAGCTGACGCTTCGCTTTCGTACAGAAAACATCCGCTTCGCTGCAGGGTCTCGGGCCAACAGATGTTTTTTGCGCGAAAGCGTGAGTGTAACGTAGCGACAGCAGCACGATGTTGGTCACGAAGGCGTTATCACAGGATGTGATGCTTTTAGCCTTCGTTCCTCTATTGCTAATCCCCAAGGAGTCGCCCAGTCGGAACGAAGGTCAACTTATATAATTGGCATACATTTCACCAAATGTCATCCACAACATTTGGGGAAGAGCCAGAAATAAGGGCGGTATGTTCTGAAATATAGCCCTTATTTCTACATAACAAAGGGAACCTTCTTCAATTAGATGGCTCCCATTCGAAGTCATGATTTAATTTTCGCTTTAAAAAGTCTCTTCCGACGTTCATACCAAATAACACAAATGATAAACCACGTATAGCCCATACTCCATCCGGCCAATACATCTGAAGCAAAATGACGGGCCCCAGCAACTCGAGACAAACCAATAAATACAGTTAAAACACTTGCCCCAAGCCAAAGCAATGTCTTACGTCCCTTGCTATTATTCTCCGAAAAAATATAAGCTATTGTAAATAAATACAAGATACCGGTCATCGCATGTCCAGAAGGAAAACTAAAGGATGTTAATTGTTCTTCAATCTCAGGTCTTGGCCGCTGCACCCATTTTTTCAATAATTGGTTAAGTACATTCCCACCTGCAACCGTTAACAAAACAAATAATATACCTCGGTTATTTTTTACTTTCCACGCTAAATATACGATTAGGACTAATGCTACGGATACTACAAATGTCGGTTCTCCTATATAGTGGAAAAATTCTATAAAACGATTATTGAAAAATAAATCTGCCATTTTTGTATCAAAAGTATTGATGAATTCACTTTGCAAAGTAACTCGTAACACAAAAAAGATAATGAGCGTTAATACCGCTAAAGGATAAGCCCATTTTTTCATATAATACTTCACCTCAGGAACAATATGCTGTTATATTTTTCACATCATATCATATTTACGTCAACTAGAGGTGAATTTGACTTTTTATCACAAGATTATCTCCCCGTAAATGTCCGATTGGTTATCTTTATCTAACCCAATGTGCCCCCTCTTTCTTGGGGTAGGACAAATGTTTTTTCTTCTGCCCTATTAAAATAATTTGAAAGAGCTAATGCAACGATAAATAAGATTGCAACGATAGGTATTATTTTTCTAAACAAAATATACACTTCCTCATCTTTAGTTTAAATTATTTTAATAATACTGGATCGAATAACCAATCCTTCGGCCCAAAGTTTTTATCCTTCTCTCCTCTTACTTCACGAGATATATTGTTTTTATAAATTAATTCTCTAAACTTTCTACTGAACAAAGTCTTTCGATATAAATATCTACCGTCATGACTCCATTCTGCTGATAAGAAAACATCATTTTCTATATTGGTGATATCTTTACGATTATAAATATCCGGACCATTGATTACCCCACTTAATCCACAACGACATGGAGGTTGCTCTGTCGCAAAATACAACTTAACTCTTTCAGCACTACTCTCTGGTAATACTTGTGTAGGTATAATTTGAAAAGCTTTTTGCTTCCCTTCTTTCGGTCCTTGGTGAATAACTTCTAACAGTTCATAGCCTTTCATATCCTCTTGCTTCATTAATGTCGCTAATTCCTGTGAAGCAACCCAATATCCGCTCACATGAACTAGATGACGGTCTTTCATTTCTGTTGTATCTATCACTAATGGAGAAAGCTGCTCTTTTTCCATTAGTCCACAATGCTGGCAATGGGTGTTTATAGAAAATAAAGTTCCTCTATCATTTATAAACATATCAGGTGAGTTACCAGTTGAGTTTAGTGTGAATAATGGTGCTTGCTCATATTCGCTATCCGAAAAGTCAAAGTAAAAACGTTCTCCGATTGAAACAATTCCTAATTCGTGTTCCAATGATTTGTAGAGTGCTGCTACATGTTCATATGTCACGTCTTCATTTAATGTAAAAATAGGATTGAAAGATGCCTTTAAATTTCTTTTTCTTATTTTAGGTGCACCTATAAAAATACCATAGCGATTATAAACATTAATAACTTGATCTTGACTAGATTCATCTATAGAAAATAAATTTTCAAGTTCTACTTTCAAAATACACGCCTACCTTTATATAAAGTTTTATGGTGAAGTATGTTGACTAGCTAGTAACTTTAAAAAAATCTACAATCTCTACTTTCTTCATAGATAGCCAGGCTCTTATTTTAAACGAAATCTTATATAGTATTACCTACTATAGCAAATCTACTTAACCACGATTATCTTAAGCGTACCAGTACTTACACCGACATTTCAACGTTGGGTTTACGCCAATTTTTTGGCGGTTTTTAGGCCGATTTTTGGCGTGATTTGGCGGACATAGAAAAAACACCGCCATAATTTGGCGGTGTTATTTTAAAAATATAGGTATTTAGAATTGAAATTTAGGTATGATTTACTAGGTAAATATATTGTGTTAGGAAACCACCCAAACTCTCCCTTTTTATTGAAAAATATACCAACGAAAGTTAGTATAACATACAGACAATCTATAGTAAATTCATTCTTTCTGCAAGATTTACTGCCTCTGTCCGTGAATCTACATTCAGTAAAGAAAATAGCTGAGTTAAATATCTTTCGGTTGTCCGCTGAGGAATATTTAACTCTATCGCAATTGCTTTATTTGTATGCCCTTCCGCAATCAATCTTAAAATTTTCTTTTCTTTTTCATTTAAGTGAATATCGAGTTTGGCATTTTGCAATTGAAATTTATTATCCAGAAAATCCAAGAAATTTTGAGGTAAAACAATTTCACCATTTGCAATGGCCCGAACAGTTCGTAAAATTTGCTCCTTAGATGCTGTTTTAGCTAAAATACCTTCGATTTTCCTTTCTAAAATAAGTGGATAATAATCAGTTATATCATCACCAGTATAAAGAATAATTGAAGCATTTGACTGGATAGCTTTAATGTTACGTCCTACATTAATGCCATTTTCTAACGGCATATTTATATCAATTAAGTAGATATCATAAGGCTTGTTTTTAATTTTCTGTATGACACGAGTTGCATCGCTTTCTGTATCAACTATAATATCTTCATTTTCTTGAAATAGGTTTTTCGTTCCCTCTAACACAATAGGGTGATCATCCACTATGAGCATCGTAATCAAGTGTATCACTTCCTTCTTTTACTGTAATTCTAATAGACATTCCTTTACTAACCTGCGAATCGATGTAAAACTGTCCGTTAAAGGCCTTTACACGTTCTTGCATACCTTGAATTCCCATCGATTCTGCGACAATTATATCCCCAATATTACAGCCTACACCATCATCCCTGTAGATAATTTCGAAACCATCGTCCATTTCCCGCAAATGAATTTCAACTGTTGTTGCATAGGAATGTTTTAACGCGTTATTGAGTAATTCTTGAAATAGTCGATAAATCATTAAATTCATACGCTCATCCTCTAAATAAAGGCGATCGATCGTATAAATTAACACAAAACTAGCTCTTTCTATTACTTTGCGAATTAGCTTCTCTAATGCAGCATTCAATCCTAATGTATCTAATAATGGGGGCTTCAAATTTTCGCAATAAGCTCTTAAATCATGTAAAGATGTAACCATCTGCTGATGAATTTTCGCAAGTTTTGGCTGGATATCTGTTGCATCCTTCCTATTGACTAGGACATCAACTTCCCGGGCAATATGGAGCTGCTCTTGCAAATTTGTATCATGTAATTCTTGAGCTAATTGATATTTTTCCTCTTCAAATCTTAACCATAATAATTTGCTTAACCAAGGCAATTGACTATCATCTGCTTGCCTCATATGCTTTAATTCCTCTAACAGTTCTTCTACCATCTTTGTATTTTCAATAAAATTATTTACATATAATAAGAGCAATTCAAGCCATAGAAGCTCTTCATCTTTCAAATGAATCGAGTTATTATGTCGCAATACTAATGCTCTTTTATAATGTGCATCTTGATGGAGGAAAGCGAGATAGACTTGATCAAATTTTTTAATTTCCCCTAATTTTAAATCTTCCATTAACATTGGATTAATCGGAAGACCGCCCTCAACCGTTGCTGTAAATTGCTTTTTGTCATAGTCATAAGTTAATACAAATACATGTTCAAGCTCAAGATGTAAAGAAACCTCTTGCACAAATTTTTCTAGAAGATTATCTATTTTTATTGTTTTACCAATCTTATCTACAGCTGTATATAACTGATGTATATAATCCCCTTTTGTTGAAAATAAGATTTTTCGTTTTCGATAATCGACTTTCTCTTTTATGTAAAAAAGAACAACTAACGATGTAAAAGTAAAAAATGAAACACCGGATATGACGGTCATCGTTAAATATTTTCCTGCAATCCAATACAATCCAACTACAAACCACAACGTAAAAATCAATGAAAAGATTACATAATAACGTAATCTAGTAATATGATATTCGATATCAAATAGCCGCTCTGCTAACTGCGTAAAAATAAAACTAAACGGAATTAACAATAAAAAAAGAGCACTAATTTCAGCGGAAAGTATATATTGATGAAATAAAATGTAAGGGAGCGCATATAGAAAAAGGAATGGCAGAAACGGAATCATTATACTAATTAATAAAATTTTTAACTGAGGCGATTTATATTTGAAATAGCTTAGCAATAAAATACTAAGTATGATAATAAGGAAAACGAAGAACATAGCTAGTACAATATTCGAAAGTAAATTATTAACAGCAGGATAAATAATACCAATACCGCCCAATATCATTGCTATCATAGGAAGTATATAAAATAATTTTATATTATTAGAAAGCAACCAATTAGTTTTTAAAAATGTGTAATAATTCCTTAAGAAGTGGAGTAATAACACTAAGCATAGTAACATGCTACCACGGTTAACGATTACACCAATACTGTTTAGACTGCCGGATGCACCAATGCTAACATAAGCCATGGAAACAGTGAGCATAAATAAAATAAGTAAACATAAAAGAGATGTATTTTTTTGTTTGAAGTATAAGTAAAACACAATGATTAATGTTAAAAAAAAGTAACAAGAAGGAATTACCAATATGTAATGAAAATATTGCTCTAGTAAATCAAATCTACTAACGCTCACATCCATTATTTGTCCGTTAGGTTTCATAATTGTTAGCAAGCTTGCCGTACGTAATAAATGATCATGTTTTACATTAGGGATATCCTCTGTATGAATGTTATTTACACTTAAAATAACATCTCCTTCAGAAATTCTAATTCCGCTCTCTAATTGTTTATTGTACGAACTAGTTACTACCCATTCCCCATTCTCTTCTTTTAAATCTATACCCAAATAATGCTTGCTGTAAGTAATATACAGTAGGTAAGTTCCTAGCAATATGTAAATACTTACAGCAAGCAGAAACCATATACGTTTAAATATTTTTAGTTCCAAAATCCATTTTCTAAGCGTACGTCTTCTTCAAATGAATCAAGTATCGCTCTTTGCTCCAAAGCTGAAACTCCAATTAATGAAGCTTTTTGTTCTTTTAAGAGTGCAACTAAGTCTGGGTTTTTTTCTAGATGTTGAATTACATTAATCATCTTCATCTCTCCTCAATTTATTAGTTTTTTTAGGTAATCTTTACATACTTCATTTATAGCTACATTTTCAAGAGTATCTAATGCTCTAAACTTGTAAACATTCTTAATAGTAATTGCATAACGTATTGCGCCACCATTTGTCAACTCATTTTCCGTAGCATTATTATCTAAAAATGCATCTATATCATCATTATAATAGTTTACAACAGAATTTGAAACATCATTTCCCTGTGACAAAAGATAAATAATAGGCAATGAGTATCTTTTATTTAGTAGATCATTTTTAGGTCCCCAAGTTTTTAAACTTTGAATATCGTTTTTAATTTGTTGGATAATACCTATATATTTCCCATACTCCTCAACCTCAGAAGATATCGCTCCTTTTGCAAGCACTTCGCCAATTAAGCAACTCATTGCTGTTAAAGAACCTGACTTTTGTTCAATCATTTGTATATACGAATGCTCATCCCTACAAGTATTGAGTAAATCTAGTTGCTGACCGTTTATACTTCGTAATGCATAATCCTCCAGTATTTGAATAGCAATACTTTTGTGTTCAAAGATAGACTTACGTATAGTTCTAGAAGCCATAACTAGCATAGCTAAAGCAACATTTAATGATAATTCAGGTGTTTTAGTCCAACTATAGTCTGAATCCTTGTCCTGCAAGTCGTCGATTATATCAAACGATAAAATTAAAAGTTCGATAGCTGCGGCAACATTATAAATGTCCTCGTTCAAACAATCTGTAAACGCTTCATAATGCCAATAACAAAGCTTACCAAATGAATAGCCAACTGCCTTTTTTTCTTCTTTAAATTTTTTTAGCATCGACCGTAATTCATGACTGATCAATGTCTCGTTTTCAATTAGAATGTCCAATGCTTCATTAATTTGTTCGTCAAGCTCCTGCAATAGTCCTCTCCTCCCTTAAATATGTTAATAAATATTATACAGATTAATGGGAAATAATACTAGACACTGAGATCATCAGGGAATTTTTTACATTGTATCATTAGCACAATATACCGCCAAAAAGTGGCGGTATTTGTAGAAAGCACGCCATTTCTTTATTTAGGGATAGTAAAATAAATGGCGGAGTCATATGATTGACCGCCATTTTTTGGCGTAAACTCACCATTGAAATGGCGTCCTCACTGATGATACGCTTATAGTAAGCTAAGATCAATTTGTATTCTGTTCGTATACTAATCTTTGAGTTATAAAGTTCATGAGAAACTAGATTGGATACTATGTATATAAGTTGATTGGGGAGAAGACGGCCGCTTCTCGGGCTTAGAGTTACATTGAATGCCTATTTAGAATGGAAATCCCCTACGTTTATCGTGATGTGCCATTTCGCATAATCTATTAACAAGGAAATTCTCGAAACCTGGGAGTGATTGAAATGAAAAATGAAGTAAATGAAAACGTTTTATTACTTACAGCTAATTTTTCCTGTACAATTTTAATCTCTGAAGAAGAAATCACTATTAAAAAACCTTCGAAAGAACAACAATATATTGAGCAAATTATTATTGATGCTGAGCAACAGGTTTTTAAAGAAACATTAGCAGAGTATAAAAGCCAATCTACATTTTCAAATTTTATTTGCAATATTCCTGGATTTGAAGATGCTGTTCAGCAAAGGCTAGACAGTTTTATAGAACAATACGGAATTATAAGAGTATCCGAAGAAAGCCTGTCTATATTGCCATTAGTAAGTCCATTTACCTCTGAATTGAACATACATACGCCTGTACTCTATATGTCACCAAGCTTTAGTATTATATATGCTAGAGGCAATTGCTCTAGCACTTCGTCAATTGGAAATCCTATTAAAATCGGAGAAACAGTCGGTTTACCTACTTTTCTTTTTAATTCAGAAATGGCAATGTCCTCTTTAAGGGACGTTACTGCTGTAAAAAAAGCAAATTGGGTACCACAACAATCGACTGCCACTTTCACCGGGGTTTCCATTAATGACAATGGTTTTTCTCTAAATATTACTACAACATTAAATTCATGGAATAGAACGTCCATTAAGCATTAAATTAGACTGGGTATGGCACAGATATAGTTATGTGCCTCGCCCTTCTTCCTTAATATCGTTCTTTATGCCATTTTAATAGTTCTATGATTTTTTCCGTCGTTTTTTGACTATCATTGCATTTCTATCGGACAATGCAATGATTGTAGTCCTATTCATAAGAAAAAGGTGCCTCAAATGAATTTTGAGACACCTTTAATTATTAACCTTTTACATAATAAACTTCTTGGCCACTTTCGATAATATGATCAGGCTTAGGTTTACCCGCATTTGCTTTATGACCAGCAATATGTTCGGGACTCTTCTCCCAGTTTTTCCAGGCTTCTTCTGATTCCCATCGAACCACAATTAGCACTTCCTCATCACCACGTCGTACTTTTTTTACAAGCACTTGCTTATCGATAAAGCCTGGCTGTTGCTCAAGCAATGATGGACCATCTTCTTTGGCGCCAAAACGCTCAACAACTTTATCCGAATTCCCTTCCGTAACGACAATACGTTTAATTTGTACAAACATATTATTTAAACGCCTTTAAAACGTCTTCAGCTTTTTGAGTTTCAGAAGTTAAACCGCCACCAGATAAATACCAAACTTGTGGATCTAGATAAAAGATTTTACCATTTTTCGCAGCGTTAGTAGCACCAACGATTTCGTTTTCAATCGCAGCTTTTGTACCAGACTCGCCTTCTGGATTTACAGCAGCATCACGATCAACTACGAATAAAACATCTGGGTTTGTGTCACGTACATATTCAAATGATGCGTTAGAACCATGTGTAGAAACTTCAATTTTTTCATCAGCAGGTTTTACACCAAATACATCATGGATCACACCGAAACGTGAACCAGGACCATATGCAGATAATGAACCTTCAGAACCTAGAACGATTAAAGCTTTTTCTTTAGCTGAAGTTGTTTTAGCTTTAACTTCCTCTACTTTTGCTTCGTATGCAGCAAATGCATCAGCAGCTTCTTTTTCTTTACCAAAGATCTTACCAGCTAATTCTGTTTTTTCTTTGAATGATTCCACGAAATTTTGATCATCTACACCTACATAGACAGTTGGCGCAATTTTAGATAATTCATCGTAAGCAGATGCTTGACGACCAGAGATGAAAATAACGTCTGGATTCATAGAAGAGATTGCTTCAAAGTCAGGCTCTTTTAAAGCACCAACATTAACATAATCTTTACCAGCATATTTACTTAAGTATTTTGGAACTGATTTTTGTGGAACACCTGCAACTTCAACACCTAAAGCATCTAAAGTATCAAGGAAACCATAGTCAAATACAACAACATTCTTTGGTTGCTCTTTAAGCGTTACTTCTTTAAAAGTATCTTCACCATCTTTAATAGCTGGGATTGTTAGTGGGTAAGCTGTAGCTTCTTCCTTTTGCTCTTCAGCTGGCTTATCAGTTGAAGAACCTTTATCTTCTTTTTTTGCTTCGTCTTTAGAACCGCAAGCAGCTAGTACTAATAGCATCATTGCCATTAACACAGTAAGTAATTTCCAATTTTTCATTGTAAAATTGCTCCTTTATTTTTCAGATGGATTTCCATCTATTATTTTTTTAAGAGTTAAAATATACACAAATGCGACAACCATTCTGTTCTTGAACCGGGATATCCATATCATAAATTTCCTTAAGCGCATCAGAGTTGATGATGTCATTTGTTGGGCCGTCTTTAACAACACGTCCATTTTTTAATGCGACAATATGATCAGAGTATACAGAAGCAAAGTTAATATCATGTAATACAATGACAACTGTTTTCCCTAGCTCATCAACGAGCTTTCGCAAAATTTTCATGATTTGCACAGAGTGCTTCATGTCTAAATTGTTAAGCGGCTCATCAAGCAAAATATAGTCTGTATCCTGCGCAATAACCATTGCAATAAATGCACGTTGACGTTGACCACCAGATAATTCATCCAAATAATTGTGCTGAATATCCCCTAAATTCATATATTGAATCGCTTCATCTATCTTTAGCTCATCCTCAGGCTTCAAATTCCCTTTCGAATAAGGGAAACGCCCAAATGAAACAAGCTCACGGATTGTTAGGCGAACATTCATATAGTTAGACTGTTTTAAAATAGATACTCGCTTCGCAAAATCATCCGATTTCCAACGACGTACATCTGATTTATCGAGTAATACTTCTCCAGTGTCTGCATTAAGTAAACGGCTTACCATTGAAAGCAATGTTGATTTACCTGCGCCATTCGGTCCAATAAAAGACGTAATTTTCCCTGGTGCAACGTCGACACTGACATCTTGAATGACCGGTTTTTTCCCAAAAAACTTAGAGATTTCTTTTACTTGGATCATCCTGCTGACCTACTTTCCTTCAATAATAAGTAGATGAAGTACACGCCACCTACGAAGTTTATAATAACGCTTAGTGTTGTATCGAAATTAAAAATACGTTCGACCACCCACTGTCCACCGACCAAAGCTACAATACTCATCACACAAGAACCTGCGATTATCACAGAATGCTTGTACGTCTTGAAAAATTGATACGATAAATTTGCCACGATTAAGCCAAAGAAAGTAATAGGCCCAACAAGAGCTGTAGAAACGGCAATTAATACTGACGATAATATGAGCATACGCTGTACAAGCTTGTCATACGGTACCCCTAAATTAATTGCTGTATCACGTCCAAGAGACATTACATCTAATTGGTTCATGTGACGCCAGCCATAAACAAAGGTAATGATTATGACAACACCAGCAAGCCATACTAAATCTGAATTGACATTGTTGAAGCTTGCAAACATTTTACTTTGTAAGCTTAAAAACTCATTCGGGTCTATTAGAACTTGGAAGAACGTAGTTACGCTTCCTAAAAACGTTCCGACAATCATACCGACAAGTAGCAAGAAATAAATCGGACGTTTTCCTTCCTTGAACAATACTCGATAAAATATTAGCGCAAAGACAACCATCGCTAAAACAGCTAGTAAGAAATTGTATTTGGCGTTAATAACGAATATCGACATAGAGCCAAAGAAGAAATAGATGAATGTTTGAACCATCATATATAATGCATCAAGCCCCATTACACTTGGCGTTAAAATACGGTTATGTGTAATCGTTTGGAATACTACAGTTGAATATGCAATCGCAATTCCTGTTAACGACATCGCTACCACTTTAATAAGGCGGCGTGGAAACGCATAATGATAGTTACCATTAAGTTCATAAAATACATACAGTAAAATAGATACTACAGCCAAACCTAGTAAAATCAACATTTTTGTACGGTTACGCATATGCTCTCCCCCTAAACAACATAATTAGGAAGATCGCACTTCCGATGACACCGACCGTCATACTAATCGGAATTTCATAAGGGAAAATCAGTACACGCCCTACAATGTCGCAAAATAATAAGAACGACATACCTAGTAATGCTGTATGAGGCAATGTCTTAGCAAGGTTATCCCCTTTGAACAGCGAAACTATATTTGGAATGATTAAACCAAGGAACGGTATCATACCAACTGTTAGCACCACTGTCGTCGAAATAAGTGCCACTAACACTAAACCTAAATTCACAACGAATTTATAAGAAAGACCAAGGTTTTTTGCAAAATCCTCACCCATTCCTGCCACTGTGAAGCGGTTCGCATAAATGTAAGCTAAAATCAGCACGGGTACACTTATGTATAAAAGCTCATAACGACCTTTCATCATTAATGAGAAATCTCCCTGTAACCATGCAGAAATGTTTTGGATAATATCCGCCTTATACGCAAAAAACGTCGTAATTGACGAAAGGATATTCCCAAACATTAAGCCAATAAGCGGTATAAAGATCGCATCTTTAAACTTTATTCGATTTAATATTTGCATAAACAATAATGTGCCGGCTAAAGCAAATATGAAAGCGAAGGAAATTTTTTGAAAGTACGTGACATTTGTGAAAAACATCATCGAAATTAGTACCCCCAACTTTGTAGCATCTAATGTACCTGCTGTCGTTGGTGACACGAACTTATTCCTACTTAAGCTTTGCATAATTAAACCAGCAATACTCATACCTGCACCTGCTAACAAAATTGCTACAAGTCTCGGTATACGACTAATAAAAAATAGTCTAGTTTCTTCTGATTCTAAATCTAATAGATCACTCGGTTTTATATCAACTACACCGATAAATAGTGAAACTATAGACAGAACAACAGTTGCTGTAAAAAGATATCTTTTTTTCATTGTAATCCCCGGTAGATTCATTTTTGCTCGTAACACTCATTGAAAATGATTATCATTACTCACGATTCTCATTATAAGCGTGTTTTTATTCTCAGTCAACCTACAACTGAGAATTATTCTCGCTTTATTTAAGAATCCGTAAAAACAAGAGTTCTCAACGGAAAATTTGCCTTCAGTGTTATTTCTAAAGTTAAAATCTCTACATTTTTTGCACAAATAAAAAGGTAATTGAGAATAAAATACTGATTCCTTCTCAATTACCTTACCAATTATACCTCGACATAATTACGTTCAGAGGCTTTGGGTAAATGGGATATTGCCACAGGTGATGTGGCGTTCTTAGGTTCCTCTATTTAAGCGGATGTTTGGACACCACTAAAAGGTGACTCATCACACCACCGTACAAGTGGGAAATGTGCTAAGAAGTTAAGTTATTCGTCGACCGCCTTTTAGCCACGCAAAAATAATTAACACGATTAATACAAAACCGACATATCCCATCACAGCATATAGCTTAGCTACAAGCGTTGTAAAACCCGCGAGACTTGCTAAAAAGGCCAAACTACCGATAAAAACGGCAGTTACCTTAAAACTGGCCTTATTAGGGTTTAAAAATCTCACCATAAATGAATAGAACATCCCCACTGCTGTATTATAAATCATTCCTAATAAAGAAAAGGACATCAATAGACCAATAAGAGGATGAATTTCATTTGCCAAAGCTAACATTGGTATATCAATGCCAACGATAACATTCATTTTTGCAAGAAGAGACAGGTTAATTAGTAGAATTAAAGCGCCAAGCAAAATCCCACCAATAATACCTCCCAGCCCTGCCACTTTTTCATTGCGTATAGACCCACACATAACAGTTAAAAGAGAAAAACATACACCGATATTAAAAGACAAATACAGTAAGGCAGTAACCCACCAGCTTTTAGAACTTACCTGTGCTTGTTGTGCAATAACAGCTTGTTCGACAAAGGTTAAATCCATCGTAGCTAATGAATAGATCGCTAATATCGAGACAATGGCTAACAGATAGGGAGTAGCAATGGCAATAACGTTTATAATGCTCTTCACATCCATCATAACCGTCGCTATAGTAAGTACAATCATACAAATGCTCCCAAGCCATACGGGTAGTCCAAACATTTGATGTAACGTAGCACCCGCTCCTGCAAACATGATTACTGCTACACCGAATAAGAAGAGCGACAGTAAATAATCCATCACTAAACCTACAGCATTACCTGAAATTTGATAAATTAAATCCTTGTGCGATGTCGTTCGTAATCTTGAGCTAATTTGAGCAATGCACATTCCTACTAAGGCAAACCCAACTGTAGCAATAAGTGCACCATAAATCCCTTGAAAGCCATAGCTCGTAAAATATAGTACGATTTCCTGTCCTGATGCAAATCCCGCACCGACAATAATCCCTACATAGGCACCACCGATTTGCAAACTTTTTTTCAATCAGTTCTCTCCCTGTTTATCCTATTATTAGGGTCATCACCAAAACGTGTGGTTGATTTCCGTTCCGACTGAGCGCTTTTCCGCTGCCGCTTCGCTTTTGCACAGAGCAAAGCTTCCTGCGAGCGTCCGATGAGCCGCTTGGGGCAACAAATGTTTTTTGCGCGAAAGCGTAGTGCTAACGTAGCGGCAGCAACACGATGTTTTTTGTGCGAAAGCGTAGTGCCAACGTAGCGGCAGCAACACGATGTTTTTTGTGCGAAAGCGTAGTGCCAACGTAGCGGCAGCAACACGATGTTTTTTGTGCGAAAGCGTAGTGTAACGTAGCGGCAGCAACACGATGTTGGTCACGACGTTATCACAGGATGTGATGGTTTTAGCCTTCGTTCATTATAATGCTAATCCCCAAGTAGCCGCCCAGACCCCACTCCAATCAACTTATTTACATAGTCGACGTTTTACCAAAAGTCATCCTCAACATTTGGTGATGTACCTATTATTGATAGACCTTCTTACTGATTGTTTGCTTATTAATTACCTTCATATTAGGTGTATATCCAATTCCAGCCGTTTGTGGCACACGAATATAACCATCCTCTACAATTACTTCAGGTGTAATGATATCCTCATACCAATAATGACTAGAGCCTGCAGTATCCCCAGGCAACACAAAATTAGAGAGCGATGTTAATGCAATATTATGTGCTCGTCCGATTCCTGCCTCTAACATACCGCCACACCAAACAGGGATATTATGTTCCTTACATAAATCATGAATTCTTCTTGCTTCCGTTAAACCGCCTACACGTCCTATTTTTATATTAATAACACCACAACTACCTAGCTCTATAGCTTTTCGAGCATCTTCGTAGGAGGTGATGCTTTCATCTAAGCAAATAGGCGTTTTTAACTTTCGCTGTAGCTTAGCATGATCGACAATATCATCAACTGCTAACGGCTGCTCAATCATTAATAGATTAAATGCATCCAGTTGCTGCAATACATCCATATCGTTCAATGTATACGCAGAATTAGCATCTACCATCAATGGCAGTTCTGGCATTTCAGCACGAATAGCACGAATAACTCCTACATCGTGACCGGGCTTAATTTTCACTTTTACTCGTTTATAGCCTTTATTTACATGGCCTTTTACTAAATCGATTAATGCATCTGTGGAAGATTGAATACCTACGCTAACGCCTACCTCTATTTGTTCCTTAACTCCACCTAACGCTTGAGCAAGTGATTGCTTCGTTTGTTGAGCATAAATATCCCAAATAGCCCCTTCAATAGAGGATTTCGCCATGCAATTACGACGAATAGCAGAGAACAAAGCACTGACTTCATCTGGATGCCCGACCTCTTTATGTAACAAGATGGGGATTAAGAAGTCTTCAAGCATATGCCATGTTGTTGTTAATGTCTCCTCTGTATACCAAGGCGCTACAAAGGCAACAGCTTCTCCCCATCCTACAGTTCCTGATTGATCTATTGCTTCTATAAGTAAGAGCTCTTTTTCATCAATTGTGCCAAAACTCGTTGTAAACGGTGCTTTCATAGGCATTTTTATATGTCTCACTGTAATCTGTTCTAGTTTCACACGATTTCACTCCTTATCCTTATTATAAAGCTAATAAGGAGCGTCTGACTAATAGATAGCTATGAACATATTCCTTATTCTTTTTCACTCGAACAATTGCATAATTTTGTTCAAACAATGTCGTTAAAATAGTACGTACTTTATAACGCCAGTCCTCCGCAAGCTTAGGACTCTCTACTTTCATCTTTTGTAAAAATTGAGGAATGGGTAATAAATAGGCGTCCCTATAATACAATTGCTCTTGCTGAAATTCACCATCAACATCAAGCACCGGTAAGCCATCTACCGTTAAAGACCACGGTACAATTTCGTCAGCTTCTTCTTCCAGTTCATCTAGGGAATCCTCCACTCGATCGCGTTCAATCCACCATTCAACAACGATTCGATCTGAAGGTAGCCCATCGTTAAAGTCATCCTCGAGCGTCCCATAATAATCATTTTCGTACTGAAAACTAAAGGCATTGAGCTTTAAAAATGATAAATTAGCCATACGCGCTTCTAGCGGATCAAATAGCCAAATCACAAGCTGAAACCCATGTTCTTTTGCATATTCCTGTTGGGCATGCTTTAATAATTCACCTACACCTTGTTCACGATATGATTTCTCCACGCCAATCATGTGTGAGTGTAAATACATTTTTCCATGTCGATAGCCAACAAAGCAGTAGTTAAAGCCAATCAGCTTTTCTTCTAAATATGCTCCAAGGATTAATCCACCATTTTGTACAGCTGCTAACAATTGATGTGAGGGAATAGCCTGACTCCCCCATATAGCTTCGTTCAAAATTTGTACTTCTGCAATTTCAGTAGGTGCTATTATTTTTTGAATACGTACTTTCTCTAGCATTATGCTGATCCCTCCTTTGAGTTCCCCGACTCCAATGCTAACAATACCGCTCTTGTAAGAATTTCAACTCCCGTCACAAGTCTCGCCTGCTTAAATTTCATCTTTGGATGATGTAGGCCTGGTGTCACCCCACAACCTAATCCTAACATCGTAGATTTTAAATGCGGGCGTTGAACAGCATAGTGATGAAAGTCTTCTCCTCCAGGTGTATGAACTGGCTTTCTTAAATTCGACAACCCAGTTGCTTGCACGATTGCCTGCTCCATAATATATTGAGCAGTTGGATCTACTTCGGCTGCTACTACATTTGCTACTGTACGTAATTCAATCTGCACTTTATGCAAGATCTTGGAAGAATCAATAACCCTTTTTATTCCCTGTGCAAGGGTATCCATTACATCATTTTGTTGAGCTCGTATATCAATGGTAAACGCTGCACTTCCAGGAATAATATTGCCGGATTCTCCTCCAGCATGGAATTTGGTCATCTTAATTGATACAGGAACCATTGGATCTGTATGAAGTGTTCTTAAATCTTCGATAATAGTTGCTCCTACTTCAATGGCGTTCACGCCTAGATGCGGTCTTGCTGCGTGGGCATCTTCTCCAATGATTTCCCCCTCAAGCATTCGAGAGGCTCCATGATGCAATGCGGCACAATAAGTACCGTCTTCGAGCTCATGAACAGGTCTTACATGGACACCAAATAAAAAGTCTAAATCATCAATGATTCCTTCTTTTAAAACCGATAAAGCACCAGTTCCTTTTTCTTCAGCTGGTTGAAAAATCACACGAATTGTACCGTTGAATGATGGAGTAAGCTCTTTCAAAAGTAATAGAGCACCGATTGCCATCGTCATATGTCCGTCATGGCCACAGGAGTGATTCGCACGAAATTCACCATCTACTTCCTGCCATAACGCATCAATGTCCGTACGCAAACCGACTTTAGGACTACCACTTCCTACGTCAACATAAAGTCCAGTACTGTTTTTAAAGCGTATTGGTGAAAAACCTTCCCGCGTTAGTAAATCAACAATATAATTTGTTGTTTCTACCTCATGCCAGCTTATTTCTGGATTCGCGTGTAAATACGTGAAAATCTCCATTAATCTTGGCCTCAAACGACTTAAAGCTTCCTTCATAGCATCCAACCCCTTAAATTATCATACTATTAAGATTATTATAACGAAATTGAAATCTTTTCACACAGAAAACATATTGTCGCGTTTAGGAAATTAACTATATGATACAGTTTATTACGTTCATATTGTAGATAATTTATTACATCGAGACATAAAGTACATTGATTAATTTTATCTTTTAGCCACTTTTAATAATTAGAAGATGCTGATTTTCGCTAAAGGCTACAATGATATGCCTACATAAGTTAAATTTAAGGCTCATCATCGAAAATAGGAGATGATATTTGATCAACTATGGCTCGACATAATTGCGTCCGAAATCGGCTTTGTGCGAAAGCGTTGCGGCAACGCCTAAGCGCCAACCGGAACGAAAATTAACTACACGTTATGTGATATGCAAAGTATCAATAAGATTTCTCCTCATACAAAAAAGATGCAAGTACAGTTATTTGAATAACTGTACTCACATCTTTTGATTAGTTAATACCTCGCATAGCTTTTGAAATAATTGGCGAAAGTACTAAAATTATAACTCCGAAAACAATTGATAATGAGCCTAAGAAACCGAAGTATGTGAATTCACTCACCACTTCATAGACTTTTACAAGTTGTGCGTTGATTGCTTGCGCAGCTGCGCTTGTTAAAAACCAAAGTGACATCGTTTGTGCAGCAAAAGCCTTTGGAGCCAACTTTGTAGTAACTGACAACCCTACTGGCGATAATAATAACTCCCCAACTACAACTAAAAAGAATGATAATACTAACCACAATGGACTTACTAAATCTGTACCACCAGATAAATACGCTGGAAGCATCATCACTAAGAATGACATTCCTGCAAAGAATAATGCATAAGCGAATTTACGCGGTGTAGATGGTTGCTTATCTCCCCACTTCATCCATAACATGGCGAATAATGGAGCCATTGTAACGACGAATAAAGGATTTAACGATTGGAACCAAGAAGATGGAATATGGAAACTACCAATATCCAATCGTGTACGACTATCTGCATACGTTGCTAAAATAGTCGCCCCTTGTTCTTGGATTGCCCAAAACATTACAGCCGATAAAAACAAAGGAATATAAGCGAGCACGCGAGACTTCTCGTCCTTCGTTGTTTTCTCACTGCGATACATATAAATAAAGTACACCGTTGGAATTGCGATACCTAGCGCCGTAATAATTAAACCAAAAACATTCACTGTTAGTACGCCAGTTTTGATACCTATTGCCCCAGCAATAATTATAAGTAGCGCTAAAATCCCAAATCGTGTAAAGACTTTTTTACGTTCTTCAGGCAGTAACGGGTTGTTTACCTGTAACCCAGCTAATCCTAAATATTTTTTTCCTGTTAATTTAAAAATAATTAAACCAAATAACATCCCGATCCCCGCTGCACCAAAGCCTAGGTGGAAGTTATACTGTTGTCCAATTGTTCCGACAATTAATGGTGCAAGGAATGATCCCATGTTAATGCTCATATAGAAAATCGAAAAACCTGCATCACGACGACTATCTGTATCAGCATACATATCTCCGACAATGCTTGAAACGTTCGGTTTTAATAAGCCTGTCCCAATGACAATAAAGAACATTGAAACAAATAAAATACTCGCGCCACCAGGTAACGCTAGCAGGAAATGTCCAAACATAATGAACACGCCGCCATAAAAAATGGTTCTACGGGTACCCAGTAATCGGTCAGCAATCCAACCACCGATAATTCCTGACATGTAAACCAATGATCCGTAGATAGCCATAATGGAATTCGCTAGTCCACGATCTAGGCCTAAGCCGCCTTCATGCAATTCATAATACATAAAGAAAATCAGAATTGCTCGCATACCGTAGTATGAGAATCGTTCCCAAAATTCAGTGAAAAATAATGTAAAGAGCCCTTTAGGGTGTCCAACAAAGCCATTTTGAGGGACGGATTTTACAATTTCATCTTTAGTAGACATAAAAATATCCTCTCCCGATTTCATTATTCAATAATAATATTATTACCCAATAGTAAGGATAAAAACTTTATTTCACCATACTAAAGCGTTTAAAAAACTTTTTCAAGAGTTTTAAAAAATGTTGAAATATTACACCTTTTCTCTAAATTCAGAATGATTTTCATAGAATTATAGCAAACCTGTTGCTATTTCTACGTTTTCTCGCTTTTTTATATCCACTGAATTACAAACTACCACAAAATTATTCTAAAATATTTTATAGTCAGATTATTTATTTTATTAACAAATAAGCTAGCATTATCTATAATTTCGTTCACAACGATATAAATTTGCTTTACGATTACAAAAAAAGCATGTTAGAAGCAGGGAGTGCTTCTAGCATGCTTTTAGAACAATGATGTGATTGCTTATTTAATGACATATTGTTGGAATTTTGCGTAATCCGCTTCTTTTACCTCTATTGTTAGAAGCGTACCATTTTCTTCATACGCTGTTTCATAGACGGAAGCATGTTCATTTAAATAAGAGACAATATTCCCCTGTTCATACGGAATAAGCATATTACATGTTACATAAGCAGAGAAAATATGCTGACGTACCATTTGCAATAATTCTTCTAACCCTATCCCTTGCTTCGCAGAAATCCAAATATTATCACCACTAATAACAGGATAAGGAACGTTTGCTATATCAGCTTTATTATACACATAAATTGTCGGAATCCCCTCAACGCCAACCGCCTTAAGCGTTTCATTTGTTACATCCATCATAAAGCCGTGCTCAGAATTGGAAACATCTACAACATGTAGCAGTAAGTCGGCATCACGAGCCTCTTCCAACGTCGAGCGGAATGCCTTTACTAAATGATGCGGTAATTTACTAACGAAACCAACTGTGTCTGTTAATAGGAATGTCTTTTTATCAGATAATTCGATTTGGCGGACGGATGTTTCAAGTGTGGCGAAAAGCATGTCCTTCTCAAACACCTGTTTATGATCTTCTTGCCCTATTTTCGAAAGTAGCTGATTCATAATAGTTGACTTACCAGCATTCGTATAGCCGACAATGGATACGACAGGGATCGCATTTTTACGTCGTTGTTTACGCTGCGTCTCTCGTTGCTCCTTTACATGCTCTAGCTCCTTCTTTATTTTCGAAATCTGATCCTCAATTTTCCGACGGTCGAGCTCGAGCTTTGTCTCACCAGCACCACGGTTTTTAAAGCCACCCCCTGTGCCACCACCTTGACGGCTGAGAGATGCATGCAAGCCGACTAAACGAGGTAGCATATATTGCAACTGCGCTAACTCGACTTGCATCTGTGCTTCACGTGTTTTAGCACGACGTCCAAAAATATCTAAAATCAACATCGTTCTATCAATAACCTTCGTCTCTAAATCACGTTCTAAATTACGGATTTGCGAAGGTGATAATTCATCATTAAAGATGACTAAATTTGCTTGTGCTTCATCATAAAAGTTTTTTATTTCTTCAATTTTTCCAGTACCGACATAATGAGATGGTGTAATGCGCTCTAAATTTTGTGTGACGATGCCTGCCACTTCAACATTCAACGCTTCAGCTAAATTTTTTAGCTCCTCCATTGAATAATCAAAATGTTCATCATTCCGTAGATTTACACCAACTAAAACAGCTTTTTCTAACAATATATCTACTTCTTTAATTCTATCCATCCACAAACCTCCCACCAAACTATGGTGCTACTACGACAAATTTTCTTCATCTTACCATATAATGTCCTAATTCGTGTCATTTAACATATATATCGTAAAAAATGCGCCCTTATGCAAAAGGCGCATTTCATGTTTACTTACGTTCTTCCTTTAGTAATACTTCTGTGCGATTGAATTCGTCTTCAATATCTTTATTCGGTCTATATGTCAAAGCACTAACAATAACCGCAACGATTAAGCATACTAAGAAGCCTGGAACAATTTCATATAATGTATCAGCTAAGAACTTTATTTTCCCCCAAACAAAGGCAGTTGCAGCACCAGCTACCATCCCACTTAGCGCGCCGTAATTCGTTAATTTTCTCCAATACAGTGACAGCAATATTACAGGACCGAACGCTGCACCGAAGCCAGCCCAAGCAAAGCCCACTAAGTCTAAAATAGAACTATCTGGATTCCATGCTAAAATCCCTGCAACGATAGCTACAACTAAAACAGCAACACGACCAACAAAGACATAATGCTTATCATCGGCTGTTTTATTAAATAGAGCTTTGTAAATATCTTCCACAAGCGCTGACGAAGTAACAATTAATTGCGATGAAATGGTACTCATTACTGCTGCTAAAATGGCAGCTAGCATTATACCTGCAATAAATGGATGGAATAAAATTTGGCCAAGTACAATAAATACTGTTTCAGCGTCCTTTAATTCACCTGCATTTTGTTCATAATAAGCCACACCTACTAAAGCTGTTGCAATCGCTCCGAATAAACTTAACATCATCCAGCCAATACCGATACGACGAGCCTGCGTTGTTTCTTTTACTGAGCTTATCGCCATAAAGCGTACGATAATATGTGGTTGTCCAAAATAACCAAGTCCCCATGCAAGTGATGAAATAATTACTGCAGCAGTTGCATTGGAAGACAATAAGCTTAGGTGTTCCGGATTTACAGCTTTAATGGATGCTATTGTATCGCCAATTCCACCTGTCAGAAACAAGCCGAATAACGGTACACTTATAAGTGCTAAAAACATAATAAGTCCCTGTAAAAAGTCTGTATAACTTACCGCTAAAAATCCTCCAAATAATGTGTATGCTACAACTACAGCAGATACAATTAATAATCCAGTATGGTATTCATAGCCAAATGAGCTATCAAAAAACTTACCCCCTGCAACCATTCCTGAAGAAACATAAAATGTAAAGAAGATTAAAATAATGATACCTGACGCAATTCTTATTAGCTTAGTGTTGTCACGTAAACGATTATCTAAATAACTCGGAATAGTAATTGAGTCATTAGCAACTTGTGTATATACACGTAGCCTCGGTGCTACCAATAGCCAATTCAAATATGCGCCAATTGTTAAGCCAATGGCAATCCAAGCCTTGGAAAGTCCTGCTAAATAGATCGCGCCTGGTAGACCCATTAATAGCCAGCCAGACATATCTGCTGCACCTGCGCTCAGCGCTGTAACAGCAGGTCCTAGCGAACGCCCCCCTAGCATATAATCTGTTAAATTTGATGTTTTCCTAAATGCATACCAACCGATTCCTAGCATGGCGATCATATAAATAATAATCGCAAGTAATTGATACATGTTTTCAGACATACTTTTCCCCCTTATTTCCCCTTGAGTCTTTTTATTAAAAATTCCCTATATTTAAAATACCACAAATATACAAGATAACCTATAATTATTCAAGGAGCGACTTCTAAAATTTATAATAGCAATGCAATTCATAAAATGTGTTAAACTAGTGCCATCTATAACACGATAAAGAAGGCGAAATGTATGACATTTGAAGAAATGAAAACTCAGCTTACGGAGCGGATTTTACAGCAGCAACTCGTTACTGCTACGATCAGTCAACCTCGTATGAAATCAAACGAAGTAAAGCGTATAAAGCTAAAACCTTTATTACTGAAGGATACTTACCATATACAAGTTGAATATCAATTTGAACGTATTTTAAAACACGAAAATGTTCTATTAGCAAATTTCCCTGAGAAACTAGCAGCATTTTTTAACGATTATCGTCAAGCGCATATTGATTTTATTGATGAAAATATACAAGTACAGCTATCAAAAAAGAACAAAGTACTATGGAAATCTGATAAATCCTCAACGCCAAAGCAAGTTAATTTAGCGCATAATCGGAAGAAAAACTATTTACTGGCAGAGGATAAGCCATACCCGTTTTTAATTCGTCTCGGTGTGCAAACAGCAGAAGGAAAAATAAAGAAACAAAAATACGATAAGTTTAAACAAATCAACCGCTTCATCGAATTTATTGATGATGCATTAACCTATTTGCCAAAGGATCGTCAAGTTCGTATTTTAGATTTTGGTTCAGGCAAATCCTATTTAACATTCGCCCTATACCATTACTTAAAAATCGAAAAGGGCTTAGACATTCGTGTTACTGGTTTGGATTTAAAGAAGGAAGTTATTGAAGAATGCTCACGAATTGCACAGGATTTAGGCTATGAGCAGCTCGAATTTCTAGTAGGAGATATTAATGATTATAATGAGGAGTCCGCTGTGGACATGGTGGTAACTCTACACGCTTGTGATGTTGCCACTGATATGGCATTAGCCCGTGCTGTGAAATGGGGAGCAAGCGTTATTTTAAGTGTCCCTTGTTGCCAGCATGAGCTAAATCGTCAGCTTAACACACCAGCACTGGATATCATGCTTCAACATGGTCTCGTACGCGAACGTTTTGCAGCGCTCGCAACAGATGCAGTCCGAGCAGAAATCTTATCACTCGTTGGCTATGAGGCACAATTGCTAGAGTTTATAGATATGGAAAATACACCGAAAAACATTTTAATACGAGCTTATCATACAGGTAAAAAGCCAAGCTCTGAACAGCGGGCTAACTATGATGCCTTTATAAAGTTGCTAAATGCCAAGCCATTTTTAGCGAAGGAGTTACAAGCTTACCTATAAAATGTCGCGTTATTTGTAAGTGCAGTGCGGGTATTTTTCATTTACTTAAGCAAATGAAAAGGGCGGTCCAATAACTTTTGGACCGCCCTGTCTATTATAGTTCTTGTCGTAATGCTTGAATAACGTCAATTTTCGTGGCCTTACGTGCTGGACGATAGCCTGAAATCATCGCTACACCAATACTAATCGCTGATGCAATAAGAACTAGCTGCCAAGGAATAAGTGAAAATGTAATATCATTTTTACTAAATGCATCTTCCCCTGTTGCTGCTTCTAGAATTAAAGGTAATGCAGCATTTGCTGCAAAGCTAATAACATATGAAATAGCTACAGCTATCAAAGTCCCAATAATACCGATGAACGTACTTTCCATTAAGAACAATCGTTGAATAAGCTTTGGACTTGCTCCGATTGCCTTTAAAACACCGATTTCACGAGTACGCTCTGTAACCGCCATAGTCATTGTATTAAAAATACCAATCGAGGCAATCAATACAGCAATTGTTCCTACAAATATTAAACCGATTTTTAAAACTAGGAAAAATACATTCATTTGATCCAATTGCTCAGTAATTGAATAAACGCTATAACCTTTGTCTTTTAGTTTGTCTAATATCGGCTTTACATTTTCCATGCTGTCAGCAAAAATATTAAACTCCGAATAAAACATCTCATCCTCTTTAACATTACCTGTTGCTGCTAACTTTGTAGCTAGCATTGGCTTTTGCTCTGTATCCATATAAATTGAATTGTTGATCATCCAGTCATAGGAAGGCTTCTTCATAACACCGGCAATCGTATATTTCATTTTCTCTGTCTCTTTTGCACCATCAGTATGTGGCATTAATGATAATTCGATCTCTTTACCAATTAATGTGTCCTTATAACCTTCCTCACTACCATTATAAAACGTGCCTTCTAATTCAGCTTTTTTATTCTTTTCTTCAATAATTTTGCGCTCAGCATCATTGACTAATGTTTGAGCAAAATGGTATCCTACAACGATTTCGTTTGGCTTTGTTGGATACTTTCCTTCTGCGAGCTTGCCATTAACTTGCTCAAAATCATGCATATTTGCAACATATAAATCAGATTGTGTATCACGATCCTCAAAAATTGACTGTGCGGATGCATTGACAGTAATCGTTTCGAGTACGGTTTCTACATGATCTATACTTTTTATTTCATTAATTTGTTCCTCTGTAAATTGATCATTCCCATGCACTTGAATTTTCGTCACTTTTTCATCTGATAATATTTCATTACGTAAAGAATCCTGCAACCCAAACCCAACTGATGCGAGGACAATCAAAAATGCACAGCCCATTGTTGCCGCTAGCACGGTCATAAACACACGTAATTTATTTCTCTTTATATGCTGTTTAACAAAATCTAGTTGATCTTTAAATAACATATTATGCTTCCTCCTTTACAAGTACCCCATCGTACATGCGGAAACGTCGATGCGCTATCGTCGCTACTTCCTCGTCGTGAGTAATGATGACAAATGTTAAGCCAAGCTCACGGTTTAGGCTTTGAATGAGCAGCAATATATCTTGCTCTGTTTCCGAATCAAGACTTCCTGTCGGCTCATCCGCCAACAAAATAGGAGGATTTGTAATTAAAGCTCTTGCAATACTTACACGCTGTTGCTGACCACCCGATAATTCATTTGGATAATGGTCTGCCACCTCTGTTAACCCAACCTTGTCCATTAATTTTTTTACCTTTTCTATCCGCATAGCTTTCTTGATACCCTGTAACTTCAAGGGTAACTCAATGTTTTCAAATGCCGTTAAGCCTGGCATCAATTGAAAGTTTTGAAAGATAAATCCGAACTGTTGCAGGCGAAATGCAGCACTTTCTACTTCAGTGAGATGAGCTGTTTCCATTCCGTTTACCTTAATAGATCCTTGTTCAGATTTCATATATCCAGCTAATATTTGTAATAAGGTTGATTTCCCAGAGCCACTTTTCCCAACGATTGCGACAATCTCTCCTTTTTTCACCTCAAAATTGACACCCTTTAATACCGGAACCTGTTTTTCCTTGCCTTTCTTTCCAATTAAAAATGTATGTTGTAAGTTCTCGACTTGAATCATTTTCAAATATACTCCCCTTTCACCTTCTTCTGACTCATAACGTAGGGTTAATTTACGTTCCTACTAGTTGCTTCCCTACAAAAGTCATCCTAAATTTTAGGTTATGAGCCTTTACTTCCCCATTGTAGAATATAAATCTTAATAAAGTTGAAGGATAAAAATGAAGATATTCTTAAGAAAATGGAAACTACAAGCAAAACATTTTCTTTACATTCGCTTTACAATTCATTCGAAAATTTTTTCAAAACTTTATGGTCAAATAGTATCTTTTTGTATTAAACAGAGAGAAATCTCTTTATAAAACCTATATTTAAGGCATTTTTCTGTATTAATAAAAACAAATACAGCGATAACTTTATTATTTTGTGAACAAATTGTATATTACAAGATTGTAAAGTTTTCTGTAGAATTAAAGAATTTTATGTAGATAATTTAAAGATTTTGTTATGATAGTAAAGTTTAGAGGCCAATTTATTTATATCCAGGAGGATTCGATTTACATGCTTAACTCAAAAAAACAAGACCCTTTCTTTATAGCTTTGCATAAAATTGCCGAGAATATGAGAGAGGCCGTACATTACGCAAATGATTTTCGTATTAACAGTGTGGCTGACCTAAAAGAGATTAGCATTACTATGAAAAATTACGAAACAGCTGGTGATAAGCTCATTCATGAACTAATCGTGATGCTAAACAAATCATTTATGACACCTATCGAACGCGAAGACATTCTAGAATTCGCCATTCGTATGGACGATGTATTAGATGGTACGGAGCATTGTATCGCTCATTTTGAGATGTTCTCTTTAACTGAGGTTGATGAATCAATGCGTACTTTCTTAGGCTATATTTCAAAAAGTGCTGATGAAATTGTTAAAGCAACAGAAGAGTTAAAGAAAAAGAATCTTATTGGCATGCGCCCACACTCAATTCTTATTAAGGACTATGAACGTGAATGTGATGAGGTGCAACGTTCGTCCATTAAACAACTATTTTTAAATGAAAAAGATCCAATTCGACTTATTAAATATAAAGATATATATGAACAACTTGAAGACATCGCTGATCATTGCCAAAACGTTGCAAATACAATGGAAACAATTATCATGCGTAACGCGTAATTAGGAGAGGGCACTTACAATGAACACAATCATTATTCTAACTGTACTGGTCGTTATCTTTGCCCTAACATTTGACTTTATCAATGGCTTCCATGATACAGCAAATGCTATCGCAACCTCAGTTTCCACTAGAGCATTGAAACCTCGTGTAGCGATCATGATGGCTGCGACGATGAACTTTATCGGAGCTATTACCTTTGTCGGTGTTGCAAAAGCTTTAACAAAAGACATTGTAGATCCTTTCTCTTTAAATGCATTTGAGGGAGACACGACTGGCTCAGTCGTTATTTTAGCAGCACTAATCTCCGCTATTATTTGGAACTTACTAACATGGTATTTCGGTATTCCATCGAGTTCTTCACATACTCTGATTGGATCCATTGCTGGTGCAGCAGTTGCTTCTGCTGGCTTCGACGTTCTAAACTATGGCGGTTTTACGAAAATCATTATGGCCTTAGTGCTATCACCAATTCTTGCGATTTGCGCCGGCTTTATTATGATGACACTGTTTAAATTATGGTTTAAAAACTTAAATTTATATCGTACGAATAAAGGTTTCCGTACAATGCAAATTTTCACTGCCGCAATTCAATCTTTTACACATGGTACGAACGATGCACAAAAGGCAATGGGGATTATGACGATGGCGTTAATCGCTGGAGGTTTGCATTCAGGAGATGAGATTCCGTTCTGGATACGAGCTGCAGCGGCAACTGCAATGGGGCTTGGTACTTCTATCGGTGGCTATAAAATTATTAAAACGGTCGGCGGTAAAATTATGAAAATCCGTCCTGTAAACGGCGTTGCAGCAGATTTAGCATCTGCAACAGTAATCTTCGGTGCTACATTAATTCACCTACCAGTATCTACAACACACGTTATTTCTTCCTCTATCATGGGTGTTGGCTCTGCACAACGTGTACGTGGTGTGAACTGGGGGATGGCGCGTAAAATCGTCACTACTTGGGTTATTACAATGCCAATTTCTGCAGTTATGGCAGCTATTATTTACTTTTTGTTATCGTTATTCTTTTAACTCCTTCTTCCTTTAGATGGTGAGATGAACGCGGATTTAAGCTACTTATCAGTGGTGTTCAAACATCTGCACCTGTCGCTTAGCTTTCGGACATCTGCTGAAATAGAGGAACTTAGTCTAGGAACGCCAAGTCCTGTGGCGACGACTGAGTGACCAACATCACCTTGGCCCAAATTCAATTACGCCAAGGCATAATTGAATTTGATCGCATACTAAGACTCCTGTTCCTTGTTGGACAGGAGTCTTTACATTGTCACACGACAAAATGTAACACATCCTTTACACTATTCTAAAAGGAGGATAGTACCTACAATGAAAACTTTTTCAGCTTTTATAACAGCCCACGCTAAAGCTATCGTAGCCTTATGGTTCGTTATTTTTATTACTATGGCTATGTTTGCCATACAGCTTCCAAGTAAGCTTCATGGAGATGGCTTTTTTGTTAAAGGCGATCATACTTACGTAACAAATGAGCTTGCAAAAACATTTGATTTGCCTTCCGATACAGTTTTGGTCGTCTTCAATCCAGCCGACGATAAGAAAATTCAAGATACATTAAAAAAATTAGAGAACGTTAAGGAAATTCATTCCATCCAGTCACCACTTGATGATGCTTCTTTACAAAAGAATGGTATAGCTTATGCCATGGTTCATATGAAAAATAATGTTGATCATCTACCTGACGTTGTGACAGACATCCGTTCATTAATAGAGGATGACGGTGTGAGCATTACAGGCGGGCCTGTTATTTCAGCAGACATCAATACAGCAAGTCAAAAGGATTTAGCATCAGCGGAAGCTATAGGCTTACCAATCGCTATCATAGTGCTATTACTTGCTTTCGGTACTGTCGTAGCCTCAATCTTACCTATCATTATCGGCATTGTCACTGTTGTAACTGCGTTTGGAATTTTGACTTTGTTTAGTGGTCATATCAATTTATCAATTTTTGTGTTAAATATAGTACCAATGCTCGGACTTGCATTAAGCATAGATTTTGCCTTGCTGTTTATTAATCGATATCGTGAAGAACGTGCCCATACATCCATTGTACAGGCGATTCAAACAGCGATAGAGACAGCTGGCCGTTCGATCATTTTTTCTGCTGTTTGTGTCATGATCGGCTTAGGTGCCATGATTGTCATTGACGTCGAAATTTTTCACAATATCGCTTTAGGAGGCACAATCGTCGTATTTCTTGCAGTACTTTCTGGCTTAACCTTGCTTCCTGCTACGATGATGCTAATAGGAGATAACCTAAATAAATGGCGCTTATTACGTGTAAAGCCTGGTGGAGCAAATCGTTGGCGTAGCTTTGCTGGCTTTGTCATGAAACATCCAGTGACCATCGTTATTGTGGCATTATTATTACTAGGTATTGGTATGACTCCGTTAAAGGATATTAAACTTACAATTCCTCAGGTGGATTCATTACCAACAAAATATGATGCACGTGCAGCTTATGATCAGTTGGATAAAACGTTCGGACTTGGCGACACCTCAACTTTATATTTGCTAGCAGAACGTAAGGAAGGCTGGGAGGATTTTGAGGCAAGAGAGCTTATTTTCAATATTCAAGAACAATTACTTGATGACCCTTTAGTGAGTCATGTATCGACCATTTATACGACAGCTAACATGAAGTCCCCTGAGGAACTGTCGGCTTCTTTGAAAAATCCTCAAGCGGCAGAACAATTAAAACCAATACTAAATACATTTTCTAAAGATAAGCAGCTCTTTATCCCAATTACATTGGATGCAGCAGGTTCATCAACTACCGCCCAACAATTTGCTCGAACATGGCAGGATAAAGATTTAGGTGTCGATTTTGCTCTTGGAGGTCAAGCGAAATTTAATCAAGAAATTTTCGATGAAATTTCTAGTAAAATTTTCTTGGCTGTATCCATTATTATCGTTTCAACGTTCTTTATTTTAATGCTCGCTTTCCGCTCTATTTTAATCCCACTGAAAGCGATTATTATGAATATTATTGGACTTTCTTCAGCATTCGGTATGCTCGTCTACATTTTCCAATATGGACATTTGGGGATTGAATCCGGTACGATTGTCCTTATTATCCCGGTAATAGTATTTTGTCTTGTATTCGGCTTAAGTATGGATTATGAAGTCTTTTTAATATCACGTATTCAGGAGGAATATCTAAAAGGGGCAGATAATACACGTGCTACGATTGACGGTCTAACCTCTACAAGTCGTATCATTACGTCAGCAGCGCTTATTATGATTGTAATAACAGGGGCGTTCGCATTTACAGATGTAATGCCTGTAAAGCAAATTGGAGTTGGTATAGCTATTGCCGTCGCTATCGATGCAACGATTATTCGTCTTATGCTCGTTCCAAGTCTTATGAAGCTCTTTGGGGATTGGAATTGGTGGCTACCCTTCGCAAAGAAGCAAAAATAAAAAAATCCGCAACCTTTCGTGAGCTCTCCCTCACTCCAAGGTTGCGGATTTTTCATTTTGAATAAATGCGGTCGTACCATTCTTTTGCGGCTTCTACCTCAGGTATCGTTAGCTGATGACCATAATTAAACCATACAGTTGTCACATCTGCCCCAGCCGATGATAAAAGTGCCTCTAAATCCTCAGATTCCTGAGCAGTACACATTGGATCATTCGTTCCAGCACCGATAAAGACAGGGATTGAAGAAAGTGTAGGCAATTCAATATCACGTCTAGGCACCATTGGATGATGCAGTATTGCACCTGCCAGAGCATCCTCATAATGGAATAATAGGCTAGCAGCAATATTGGCGCCATTAGAGTAGCCGATAGCAACCACTCGATTACGGTCAAATCCAAACTGCTGTGCTGCTTCTAATAAAAAGTCATTTAATTCCTTCGTACGGAAAATTAAATCCTCTATATCAAAAACACCTTCCGCTAAACGACGGAAAAAGCGTGGCATACCATTTTCAAGGACATTTCCACGGACACTTAAAATGCTTGCTGTATCATCAATTTCCTTTGCAAGGCCTATTAAGCTTTGTTCATTTCCACCTGTACCATGTAACAGTAGTAAAATCGGTTTTGTTTCATCTGTTCCTTTATGAAAAACGTGCTGCATTTACAGTCCACCTCTCGATTATCTTGAATTCGAGATAATTGTAGCCTGTGGCAAAATTAAATTCAAGCTCTTTGACTTATTAATTTCTCGATTTTCACGATTTGGCTGTTCCTCATGGTCTTTATAAAATTTTGTAATCGTAAATACAGAAAATAAACAAGCAGCTATAACAACAACAATAACTATTCCCACTAATTTTTTCCCATTCATTCGTTCTTATCCCCCGAATTACTTATTTCTTTTTACGAAAACCTTCTTCTAGTAAATATTCTTTCGCAGCTTCTTGTGTACCAAAGGCTTCCTCTAAATTTTCACCATGATAGACATTCCAAGAACGTTGTTCAAAGGCTAGCTTTAATTGAATACCTTCACGATTTTGCCAAATCTCTTCAATCGGCTCTTGCTCTTCTTCTTCCTCCGATAAATATTGAATGGCATCTTCAATAATTTCACGAAGTTGTTGTTCATCGTAGTCACGGATATTGACTAGACCTTTATCGCTTGCTTCTTTCTCGTAACGCAATAGATCACCAACAAAGACGAAGCCGTTGCCATTTGGATGCAGCTTTTCCACAACAATAGTCTTTTCGTAAAGACTATCCATAAAATGGTAATTTAAGCGTTTTAATGAAATTTCCTTCTTCGTAAGTTCAGGAAATGAGTCGATGATGGCTTGCTTTTGTTCAAATGTTAGCATATAAAAATGCTCCTTTTCTATTCAATATCTCTTTTAGTATAACTTATTCTTCCTGTTATATCGAAGTAAAATAAGCAGTTCTAAAATTGTGCCTTCTCATCCGTAAGGTGTGGTTGATTTCTGTTCCAACTGGGCGCTTTATTGCTGTCGCTTCGCTTTCGCACAGAGCAAAGCTTCCTGGGGTTGTCCTGCCTCTACCCAATCAACTTCGATACATGGCATACTCTTTAACAAAATTGATGATGAAACAAAAAATAGAGCCTATCAATTTTTCCTATAAAAGCAAAAAAACCGCTTAAACTCTCTGTGGAAAAAACAAGCATGTACCGATTCGGCACATACCTTATCCCACGGAAAACGAAGCGGATTTAACCTTTTACAATGATACTAAAATTCTTATGAAGGGCTTTTTTAGACAACCCTCACAAATTATAATCTTTTATTTAACATTTTATCTTTTACAAACTGAATAACATGGGCAACGTATAGTTCACGGTATGGGACAAATTGTGCTGTACTTACTGGGCGCACAATTTTCACTCGCTGACCATCAGGGAAGTATTCATAACCCTCGATATTAAGAGTAGCTGTTTTGCCTAAAAAGAATGCCTCTGCCTCATCTAGCTTAGCTCTAACAACACCTGACACTTCCTCATACTGTAGCTCAAAAGCATCCCAATCATGTTTAAATGGATATATGTAGACATGGCAAAATTCGTTGTCGATCATGTTTTCCGAAACGATGCTACAAGATGTCATGCCCATTTTAATAACTTCATGTACGTCGACATCGAGTCCAAGCTCTTCCTTCACTTCACGAACTCCTGATTCTACTGTCTCTTCAGCTAATAGATGCCCTGCCGCTGTAATATCAAGCAAGCCCGGGTAGTCCTTTTTTTGTGAACTACGGATTTGGAAATAGATATAGTTCTCATTGACAAGCCAACAGTGGAATGTTTCATGCCATAGTCCTTTTTCATGTACCTCAGCTCTCGTTGCTGTCCCAATCTGTTCATGCTGCTCATTAAAAACTTTCACAATTTCTTGTTCCATTTTTTCCGACTCCTATACCGACTTCGTAGCCTTTTTCTTAATCACGTTACGTTCATCATAAATATTGGATGCAATCACTTTTAATACTGCATAAAATGGTACAGCAATAATAATCCCAATAAAGCCTGCAATATTACCTGCTGCTAAAATAACTGTAATAACTGTTAACGGGTGGATATCGAGCGATTTCCCCATGACATTAGGCGTAATAAAGTTACTATCAATTTGCTGCGCCACGAGTGTGACAACAGACACCCATATGACTAAGACTGGATCCTGAATAATAGCTACAATCAGTGCTGGTGTAAAGGCAATCCATGGTCCAATAAACGGAATCATATTCATAAAGAACGCGAATATAACAAGTAGCAACGAATAGTCTAGGCCTATAATTAAATACCCGACATACATAATAGCTGCTAGTAAAAAACTAATTTGCAGTTGTCCTTGAATATAGCTACGTAAAACACCATCAATTTCACTTAACGTTTTCTTCACCCATTCACGACGTTCACCACTAAAATATTTATAAATCGATGGTGCAAACTTTTCATGATCCTTCAACATAAAAATAAAGAAGAATGGAATTAAAATAGCTAATAAAGAGGCAGATACAACTGATTGTAAAAACGATACTAACCCCTTACTTGCCACAACGGCAATATCCTGCACAGAATTTGCCATATTGTCGATAAAGTTTTTTAACTGGGGTGGGAAGTTATCCTTGTTTTTAAACACATAATCAGCTGCATCTTGAATACTAGCACTAATCTGTGGTACATTTTTCACTAAATTATTTACCTGCACTGCAATCGGATTACCAACGATCCAACCAAAGCCACCAACAAGCGCTATTAGTCCAATGACTATCGTTAATATACTTGCCCATCTTGGAAATTTACGCTTCTCTAAAAATCTTTGAATCGGCTCCGTAACATAATACAAAACACCGCCAAGTAACAAAGGTATAAAAATAGCCTTTAAAATAATTACTAGCGGCGAAAAAATCCATTGAATCTCTATAAAATATTTAATGACTAGTAGCGCAAGTAAAATCCCTACCCCTACTTGAAACCAAACTTTCCTCGTCACTTTCTTCACTTCCTTTTATCACAGTTACTGAAAATACTACTTATATATTAACCATTTCGCAAGTATTCTATTATTTATTGTCAAAACAAAAGAGTTTTTGAAACTAAAAAATTCGCAACCCTCCAACAGGCAATTTTGCGAGCCCCCCAAATGCTAAAGCATCTGAGGTGGCTTGCATAGCTTGCCTTCAACAGGAGTGTCGCAAATTTTCACTAATGCTCTATAGAGTAACAGTTTATAATTTTATATCTTCTACTGAATTTAAGTAGTCTTCAATATCACCAATAACCGATTCAACACAGCCGTCCTCAAATGGTGAAATTAAGCCTGCTTCTTTCACAAGCTTCGTAAAGGACATAGAGCCACCTAAACCACATAAATGAACATAGTCCTTCCAAGCAGCTTCAAACTCATCACGTGAACGTTTCCAGAATTGGAATGCACAAATTTGCGCTAACGTGTAATCAATGTAATAGAACGGACTTGCATAAATATGTCCTTGACGTTGCCATATACCGCCTGCTTCTAGATAGCTGTTATGATCATAGTCACGATGTGGTAAATAGGTTTCCTCAATTTTTTTCCACGCAGCTTTACGTTCAGCCGGTGTCATATTCGGATTTTCATAAATCACATGCTGGAACTCATCAACTGCAACACCGTAAGGAAGGAATAATAAGCCACTACTTAAGTGTGTGAACTTATATTTTTCTGTGTCTTCCTTAAAGAATAGCTCCATCCATGGCCATGTGAAAAATTCCATACTCATTGAATGAATTTCACAAGATTCATATGTTGGCCATAAATATTCCGGAATTCCGATGTTACGACTTGAATAGACTTGGAAAGCATGTCCAGCTTCATGTGTTAACACATCGATATCGCCTGAAGTACCATTAAAGTTCGAGAAGATAAATGGTGAGTGATAGTTTTCGATAAATGTACAATAACCGCCACTCTCTTTGCCTTTCTTCGCCACTAAGTCCATTAATTCATGCTCAATCATAAAGTTGAAAAATTCACCAGTCTCTGGTGATAGCTCTTCATACATTTTTTTACCGTTCGCTACAATCCATTCAGGATCGCCCTTTGGTGTAGCATTGCCTGATACAAAGTTGAATGCTTCATCATAGAACTTAAAATCAGAAATACCAATACGCTTTGCCTGACGTTCATATAATTTTGTGGCAATAGGTACGATTAAATCACGAACTTGATCACGGAATTTTTTTACCATATCTGCATTGTAATCAATGCGATTCATTCGAATATAACCTAGCTCGACATAGTTTTTATAGCCTAATTTAACAGCGATTTCATGGCGCACCTTAACAAGGTCATCATAAAGTCGATTGAATTCCTCTTCATGATCCGCAAAAAAGCCAAAGCGTGCATCCGTTGCCGCCTTACGCACTGCACGATCTGTAGACTCTGCATATGGTCCAAGCTGAGCAAGCGTTAATGTTTCACCATTAAAGTCAATTTGCGCAGAGGCAACAAGTTTATTGTATTCTGAAACGAGTTTGTTCTCCTTTTGCATTAGATCAATGACTGCTGGTGAAAAGCCTTTAATTTGATATGTTGCTAAATCAAATAATTGCTGACCCCATTTTTCTTCTAACTGCTCACGGAATGGTGAAACGATTAGCGCTTTATAATATTCTGTTGTTACCTCTTCCAACTCTGGTCCAACCTCATCAAAATAATCGCGTTCTGCATGATAAAATTCATCATTTGTATCAATCGAAGCACGAATGTACACTAGGTTTGCCATTGTAGCGTAGTCATTGCTCAATCCATTTAATTTCTCAATTATTTCACTTTGCTCGTCCATCGTTTGAGCATTCTTAAATTCATCAATTAAGGATAACTGTTGCTCTTTCATAGCCTCGATATTTGGACGGCTGTATTCATAGTCTTTAAACGTTTTCATAGAAGTCCCCTCTTTCTGTCATTTACCCCGTGATATTTCTATTATATGCCAAATCTATCCTATTAAGAAACAAATTAATAGCCAATTATATAGGTTTTTAATAATGCTGCCCTTTCACGCAAATTTAACTTTATTTCCACTGATTTTGGCGTTTTTGCCGCAACAACATCTACTTCAAAACCTAAAGACTCAGCTAAATACTTTGCACGCTTTAAATGAAAATCATTAGAGAGAATCGTGATTTTCTTAGTCCCTTTAGGCAACAGTTCTTTAGAAAATAGTAAATTCTCATAGGTTGAAGTAGATTGGTCTTCTATTAATATTCTGTTAGTTTCTATACCCTTGTCCTGTAAATATTTAAACATTACAGAAGCCTCTGTCCTATCTTCATCTGCCCCTTGCCCACCTGAAACAATTACTTTTACATGAGGGTATTTGTTTAAATACTTTACAGCCTCTTCTAATCTATTTTTCAACGAAAGCGATGGGATTCCACCCGTTTTTACTTTCGCTCCCAGGACAATCATGTATGTAGCTGTTCCGTTTGCAGCCGGCCGGAAACCTTGTTTCATCTCCTCGCCGAGCCAAATATAAACAGCTATACAAATAGCAAGCAGTACAACCCCTAATCTAATTACCCATTTTTTCACATTTATCCCCTCCCTTACCTTTTACTAACGTTTAAACAAAGAAAAAGGATGCTTGTACTAGAATTACTGTACAAACATCCTTTTTAATTATCTTAATATAAAGCGCTTAATAGATTCCTGTAACGCCGTTATTTCATCTGTTAAGTCACTGGAAGATTCACTAACAAGCTGAATGGCACGCTGTTGTTCATCAACAGATGCTGTTACTTCTTCAGATGCAGCAGCATTTTTCTCACTAATCATTGCAATACTTTCGATAGATTGCATCATGTTATCCTTTGAGCCATTCAAATATTCTACTCCCGCAGTCATTTCTCCAATGACAGAAATAATTTTCTCTACGGCCAATTGAATTTCCTTAAAGGACGATTCTGTGATGGCAACCGAATCATTTTGCTGATGAACAATGACATTTGTTTTCTTCATCTCATTGTTCACTAAATTAGTTTCACTTTCGATTCCCTTTAAAGTTGTACGCACTAGCTCAGTTGCTACAGATGTTTGGTCCGCTAGCTTACGTACCTCCTCAGCAACTACCGCAAAGCCCTTGCCATGCTCACCAGCTCTAGCCGCCTCTATTGATGCATTCAATGCAAGTAGGTTCGTCTGATCAGAAATCTCGGTAATGGTGCCGACAATGCCTTCAATTTCTCTTACTTTCACAATTAAGCTATTAAATACAGCATAAACATTATTGATCAATTCCGAAGACTCGTGTGACTTCTCTTTTAAATTATTTAAATTCAAGAGCCCCTCTTGATTTGATCGCTTCATATGTTGAGATGCCTCAAGCATTACTTCATTTTTGTCATGCAATACTTCAATCTGCTGAGCAAAATCAATGGCAGTTCTATTCGTATCCTCAGCATCTGAAGCCTGCTTTACCGCGCCGTCCGAGACCTCATTTATCGCTTTTACTATTTCATCTCCATAAGCGTTTGTTTCCTCTGCTACAGATGTTAAATTTGACGATGTCGATTGAATTTCTACAATAGCTTCTTCTACATCTGTAATTAATGTTTTCAGTTGATCAACCATTTCATTAAATCCTTCATTTAATTGACCAATCTCATCTGAACGTTGTAGGTTTTCAATTTCTACAGTTAAATTCCCCTTAGCTACCTCACGTACACGTTTAGATAATTTTCGCACCGGTAAAGCTAAATGTCTTGAAACCAATATGACAACAGCAGTACCTATAATGATGGCACCTAATAATGTAATACCAATAACGAGTAATAATGAATTAGCCTCTTTATTAAAGTCTTGCATATATGTACCCGATGCAATGATCCAGCCCCAATTAGGATCCTTTGCAGAATAAATTATTTTATCAGCTAATACATCTTGACCCGGTAGCTCAAATTCATATTGTGTAAATCCTCCACCAGCAAGTGCTTTTTCGGTTACTTCCTGAATAAAGTAATGGCCATTACTATCTTTACCGTCCCATAGGTTTTCCCCTTCTCGTGTCGGATGGGCTAGAAATGTCCCTTTTTCATCTAAAGCATATATATAACCATACTCCCCTAAGTCTCCAGGATAGTTACTTGGCCTTTTCCCTTCACTATCCTTTAGTCCTAGAATCGCCTCACGCACTTGCTCCTGTGCAACTTCTAAAGGAATGTCGCCCCTCTTAACACTTTCATTCGCAAGCTCAATTAATTGCAAAGAAGATTCAACACTATTTTTAATAACTTGTTCACCAATATCATCCATACCTTTTTTGGCTTTATTATAGCTAGCTAAACCTATAACTAGGCTAGGGATAATTAATAGTGCTAATGAAATGATAATTAGTTTCCCCTGTATCGAACGTGAAATCTTCATGCTTTAGCCCCCCTTTTCCTCTTTGTCACCATGACTATTAATCTATATTATGTTATGATTTGAATTTTTTCACAATGGGTAAAACGTAATTTATGTATGGATTATTCGCCCTTTTACCCAGATGGCACTTTCCTGAGGCCAACCGATGAGCTGGGAACATAGAAAAAACTATCTTTCTACAGCGATATGCCTTATAGAAAAATAGTTTTTTGATTTTATCCTATGATAGGACGATTATCCAAGCCACTAAAGCTATTAAAGTAGCTGAAAGAGTTGGGATTGTTAAAATAATACCTATCTTTAAATACTGAACCCAGCCGATTTTTATTCCTTTTTGCGCCAATATATGGAGCCATAACAATGTTGCGAGTGAGCCAATCGGTGTCATTTTAGGACCTAAATTAGTTCCAATGACGTTTGCATAAATAAGCCCCTCTTTAATAACGCCAGTTGCACTAGTTTCAGCAATAGCTAATGCATCGATCATGACAGTTGGTAGGTTATTCATAATAGCTGATAAAATCGCTGCTACAAAGCCCATCGTTATTGTCGATACCATCAACCCTTGCTGTATCGCGTGCTCTAATAAACTTGCTAATAAACCTGTCATTCCTACATTTTTCAAGCCGTAAACAACCACGTACATACCGATAGAAAAGAACACAATATTCCACGGTGCCCCTTTCACAACTCTCTTTGTATCTACAATATGACTACGTCGCGCAAGCAAGAAAAAGTTAGCTGCTACACCACATAAAATAAATGACACAGGAATTTCGAAAAACTCACTCGTCAAGAAACCAACTAATAATATCGCTATTACATACCATGATAATAAAAATAATTTCGTATCACGAATTGCCAGCTTCGGATTATCAACTGCCTCAAGTGAATAATCTTTTGGAATCGAACGACGAAAGACTATATAAAGTACAGCAATGCTTGCCAGTAAAGAAACTAAGTTCGGTATCAGCATATGTAAGAAATATTCTATAAAACCAATACCGAAATAATCTGCAGACACAATATTTGTTAAATTACTAATGACTAACGGTAATGATGTTGTATCTGATATAAAGCCACTTGCAATAATAAATGGAAAGACCATTTTATCGGTTAAATTTAACTTACGGATCATCGCTAAAACGATTGGTGTTAGTATTAGAGCTGCACCATCATTTGCAAATAATGCTGAAACAATAGCACCTAGACAGGAAAGATAAATGAATAAGCGGATACCATTCCCCTTTGCGATGCGTGCCATATGGAGGGCAGCCCATTCAAAAAATCCTATTTCGTCTAAAATAAGTGAAATAAAAATAATCCCTATAAACGATAACGTTGCATTCCAAACGATCCCTGTTACCTCAACAACATCTTGCCAAGTAACAACCCCGAGCGCCAATGCAATGGCAGCACCAATACAAGCAGACCAGCCGATCGATATTTTTCGTGGCTGCACTATTACAAAAAATAAAGTTACTAAAAATATAGCAATCGCTAATAAAGCTTGCACCGTTTTCCTCCCTAAATCAATTATGCCTCTGCCAAATTACGTCTGAAACTTTGTACTTAGGTCATCAGATATTTTTTGCGCGAAAAGCAGCGACTTTGGACAACCCCTGAAAGAAGTTGAAAACCAGTAGCTTTAATTTGCTACTGGTTTTATTGTTTATATTATTCACCTAAATCAGCATTATGGTAAACGTTTTGGACATCCTCTAAATCTTCTAATGCATCAATTAATTTTTCAAATTTCGCAATGTCGTCACCAGTTAATGCTACTTCTGTTTGTGGAAGCATTGAAAGCTCTGCTACTGTAAACTCTTGAACACCAGCTGCTTTTAAAGCTTCTTGTGTAGCAAAGAACTGATCTGGCTCTGCATAAATAATGACAGCCTCATCTTCTTCTATAATGTCACGAGCATCAATATCTGCTTCCATTAAAATTTCAAGAACTTCATCTGCTGATTTACCTTCTAAACCGACTACTGCTGTTGAATCAAACATGTAGGCAACAGATCCACTGACACCCATATTCCCATTATTTTTACCAAATGCAGCACGTACATCTGAGGCAGTACGGTTAACATTATTCGTTAAAGCATCAACGATTAACATAGTACCAGCTGGTCCGAAACCTTCATAACGTAATTCGTCGAAGTTTTCATCGCCGCCACCCTTCGCTTTATCAATTGCTTTTTCTATAATATGTTTAGGAACACTGTATGTTTTTGCTCGTTCAAGAACAACTTTAAGGGCACGGTTTGATTCAGGATCTGGCTCACCTGATTTAGCTGCTACATAAATTTCACGTCCAAATTTTGCATTGATACGGCTTGTGCTTTGGTCTTTAGACGCTTTCTTTTCTTTAATATTGTTCCACTTACGACCCATTGTTTCCACTCTCTTTCAAATTATAAGTTTATCAAAATAATAGATGCACACTAGCACATCTGTAAATGGTGATTCAATACTTAATGTATCTTTACTCTGCAAATAATAACACAAAAGACGCTTGCAAAGCTAGATATCCCAATGTTTAAGGTGACTTTATTAAGTATTAATTGTAAAAAATTGTTTCACTTAGAGCCACTTTATAATTGGTTTTCTACTTTGATTTTTTCTAAAAGAGCATGACAGCCTTCTAAGGCTAAATCATAGGTTTCTTGAAAATCTCCTGTATAGTATGGATCCGGTACGTCTTTTTGATGGTCAGTTAAATCTAAAAAGCGGAAAATCTTTGGCGAATCAGGATTACCAAGCATCGTTCGGATGTTACGTATATTGCTTTCATCCATGCCAATAATGTAATCAAAATTTTCAAAATCAGCCTTTTGTAATTGTCGGCCCTGCATCCCTTTCGTTGAGATGCCATACTCTTTTAGCTTTTCTTGTGTTCCTCTGTGAGGAGGTTCACCAATATGCCAAGAGCTTGTTGCAGCCGAATCTACTTCGACTTTATGACTTAAATGCTCTTTTCCTACTAAATCACGCATGATCGCTTCAGCCATTGGTGATCGGCATATATTCCCCAAACATACAAAAAGTACTCGAATCATTTTTATATCCTCCTCAATCAATTTCGCACTCGCGTAACTGTCGCTTCGCTTTCGCGCAGAAAACATTTGCTGCTGTCGCTTCGCTTTCGCGCAGAAAACATTTGCTGCTGTCGCTTCGCTTTCGCGCAGAAAACATTTGCTAAATGAAGATAAAGCACTCAAAATCAATGATTCTGAGTGCCTTCTAAATAGGTTTCACTTTATCTCTTTTCTGCCGCAACTCGCTTCTCTAATTCTTTAGTTAACGCTACTAATTCATGTTCAAGACGATGAGTAAATTCCTCGCGTCCCTCTTTACCTTTTCCAGTTACATAAAACGGCTCTCCATAAATTAGATAACCTTTTCCACGCTTAAAAACATCTCCAGCATTACGAGCACCAATGTAAGCGGCTGGTACAATTTGAGCTTTAGATAGCTGTGCAATTGTAATCGCACCTTGCTTTAAATCCGAACCCTCAGCATTTCGAGTACCTGATGGGAAAATACCTACGATTTTACCCTCTTTCAATAACTGTGAAGGGATTTTAATAACACTTGGTCCTGGATTGTCACGGTCAACCGGAAAGGCATTTAAACGCTCTATAAGCCAGCCAAGGCCTTTTATATCAAACAATTGCTTTTTAGCCATAAAGTGAATTTCTCGAGGAGCCATTGAAACTCCAAGGTTTAAAATATCAACATAGCCTGTGTGCGTACATGCAATAATAAACCCACCTTCCTTCGGTAAGTTTTGCTCCTCATATACACGCGCCTTTGAGCCCGTTAATTTTAATATCACTTTGACAACATTTGCTATAAATTTATACACTGTTTCATTCCTACCTTATTCAATAGTTATTCCCATTGTAATCGAAAAGACCAGTATATCGCAATTGCATATAAAATAACTAGACTCTTCCCACTAATACATCAACATCAATCGTAATTTCATTTAACTGAATATTAGTATCCTCTTTTTTATGCCAGCCCATTGGTGTCATTTCAAGCAGTGCTGGTACAAGCTCTGTAGCCAGCGGTACTGTATAAGTAATACGTTCTATACTAACATCGGCAAAGCTTTCTTTAAAGCGAGCAACGATTTGTTCATTCGAATACGACTCTTTTGTAGAATCCGCATATAATTGTGATCGAAGCTCATGTAGATACCCGCTTTGAGGTACAACCTTAACAACACAACCATTCTGAGTTAATAAACGTTTAAACTCTTCGTAATTAGCAGGCGATAAAATATTTAATATGGCATCGAAACTTGATTTGGCAAATGGACTTTTCGCTAAATCACCAACACACCAAATTTGCTCTGGATAATGTCGGGATGCAGCAAGTATGCCTTCTTTCGCTATATCAATACCTATGCCAATACTGTTATCTTTTTTATCTTCCATAATACGGGCTAAATGCGAACCCTCACCACACCCTGTATCAAGCACGGTTTCTGCATTAGCAATTAGCTCTCCGATTTTATCTTCTACTAAATCATAGATGCCACTATCAATAACCGCTTTTCGAGATTCAAAGAGGTCTTTACTGTACTTAGAAATAGCACCATGTGTCAGCATATTGACGTAGCCCTGCTTGGCAATATCAAAAGAATGATTTGAGGAACATACTAATCTTCCCTGCTCAAATACACTCATTGACTCCTGACAAATTGGACAAGCAAAAAGTGTCATATTTTTATCCATTAAGGCTGCCCCTGCAGCTCTTTTAGAAAGTGCTCCCATTAATTCGTCTCCTTTTGTTCTGTAGGTGAAACAAGTGCAAAACGCTCCCACTTACGACTTCTCCATCTAAAGTATACAATAATGGCTCGCATCCATTCATCTGCCGAAATCGCTAGCCAAATACCTACTAAACCCCAATGTAAAACGAATACGAACAAGTACCCGAGCGGAAGGCTCATACATACCATTGATAAGAAACCGATTTTCACCGGAAATCTTGCATCCCCTGAGGCACGCAACGAGTTAATAACAACAATATTCATTGTACGCCCTGTTTCAAGCAGAATGCTTAATGCTAGTACAGATGCCCCGATGGCTATTACCTCTGGATTATCAGTGAAAACGTGCATAAGTTGCTTACGGAATATCGTCACAACTACAACCATAGTTATCGTAAAGGCAAAAGCTGCTCGTACACTTAACCAAAGCTGATGATAAGCTTGATCTTTTTTACCAGCACCGACATTTCGCCCAATAATTATAGCTGTGCCCGTCCCGATTGCAATCGCAAATAAATACGTAAACATCGAAATATTCATAGCATATTGTCTTGCAGCAAGTGTCTCTGAGCCTAAATACGTTGCATAATAAAGGAAGACAATTTGACAAAACTGATAAAGCACCTGCTCAAATGCTGACGGTAAGCCTATATTTAATATTTTTCGAACATATTCCTTTGAATACTCGAAATAATACGCTAGCTTTACTCTTACTTCCATCACTTGATACAACAGCCAGAAAAACACAAGAACCGCTAATCCCCTACTTACAACCGAAGAAATAGCCGCTCCTTTTACACCTAACTCCGGTAATCCTAGGTTACCAAAGATTAAACCGTAGTTTAATACAACGTGTAGCACATTCATACCTAGCGATACATACATCGTTTGCTTTGTCCATCCATGAACACGGATAATCGCTGCTAACGCATTTATAATTGCCTGTAAAAAAATAAAGCTTCCTATGATTGCCAAATAGCTTTGGGCATATTTAAGCACTTCTCCTTGCAAGTTCATCATGGTCATTAAATGACTCGAAAAGAAGAAAAATAAGACACTCATCATTAGTCCAACGATCAAATTCATCGTTACTGCTAAAGCAGAAATTTTCGCAGCTTCAAAAAAGCGCCTTGAACCTAAGTATTGAGATACAACAATGGAAGCACCATTACCAACTACCTCAAGTATTAAAATGGCAATATGAATATACTGATTAGCTGCACCAACCCCTGATACGGCATTATCTGATAAAGCACTGAGCATAAAAGTATCTGCTAGTCCCATTAACATAAATAAAAATACTTCTAAAAATATCGGCCACGTTAAATGGAACAAGCTTAACTTATTTGTCTCTTTTATATCACTTTCTCTTACTGTGTCTGACAATTTCAACTTCTCCTATACGCTTCATAAGAATTTTACGGGCAGTTATTTCGGTACAGTTAAATGACTACCCGTTACAGCATGATAAAAATATATAGTATCTTATCATAAATTTTTAAGGTGTAAAGAGTTTTTATAATGAAACATTATGAAGCTAGTATAATACGTAAAAACCCTCTCACAATTTTATGCGAAAGGGTTTCTTATCATATTAAGTAATGATCCTGCAATTGCTTACGTTTTTTTGTTGTTAAACCAAACTCTTGCTCTAAAAAAGCAGTCTTAGAGCCATATCGATTATCCATTGCATCAAATGCCGCTTGTAAATAGTCCTCACGGGCCGACATTAAAGCATAAAATTGCTGCAATTCTTGATCGCTATAACCCAGCTGAATTGTCTGAGCCATTCGTTCTACTAAGGGACGTAGATGTACATTTGTATCTAAATAGTCCTCCATGATTGTTTCCTCAGGTACATCTAAAGCAAGTAAAATAAGTGCGCTGCCAATACCTGTTCGATCCTTTCCAACCGCACAATGATGAACAAGCCCTAAATTTTCAGGATGCTGAATCGTTGCTATTAACTTTTTAAACGAGTCATTATTAAAAGGCATTTGCGCATAAAATTCTCGGAACATCTCTGGGCTTACAACCTTATAAAAATCTTTTCCACCAGTGTTTGTAGGCATCTCAAAAGCATGATTTCCCTTTGCCGGTATTTGAATATACTTGGCATACGGAAATATCGGATTAGGATTATTTTGAGCCTCATGGTTGTCTCGATAATCAAAAATTGTTTTCACACCTAGCGTTTTAAATAGCTCCTTATCTGCTTTCGTCATTTTACCAAGTGCTGCTGAACGATAAATCAAACCATTCTTAACAGTACGCCCATCTCTCGACTTATAACCACCCATATCACGAAAATTATAAACTGCTTCAAACGGAACAATCTTCATATCAAACTGTTTCACTCACTGCACCTCTCTCTGTTAGCAAGCATTCTTATCTCTATATTATAGAACAATTCGATATAATACCAATTTTCGCACTAGGGAATGTCACACGCTACTTTGAACGCGGAGGGGGGATTTTAGCGATCTTTATTGAAGCGAGGAGAAGGCCGTTACCTGATCACTTTTTCATCAAAGCGGAGTAGTTATCCACCTTACCTGATCATTTTTTTCATCAAAGCAGAGCAGTTATCCACTCTACCCGATCACTTCTGCTTCAAAGCGGATCAGTTATCCACCCTACCTGATCACTTCTTCATCAAAGCAGAGCAGTTATCCACTCTACCTGATCACTTCTTCATCAAAGCGGATCAGTTATCCACTTCACACGATCACTTTCTCTTCAAAGCGGATCAGTTATCCACTCTACCCGATCACTTTCTCTTCAAAGCGGATCAGTTATCCACTTCACACGATCACTTTCTCTTCAAAGCAGAGCATTTATCCACTCTACCTGATCATTTCTTCATCATAGCGGACAAGTTATCCACTCTACCTGATCACTTCTTCATCAAAGCGGATCAGTTATCCACTCTACCTGATCACTTTCTCTTCAAAGCGGATCAGTTATCCACTCTACCTGATCACTTCTGCTTCAAAGCGGATCAGTTATCCACTCCACACGATCACTTCTGCTTCAAAGCGGATCAGTTATCCACTCCACACGATCACTTCTGCTTCAAAGCGGATCAGTTATCCACTCCACACGATCACTTCTTCACCGAAGAGAAACGGATTTTTACCCGGGTATTTCACTATTATCCGGCAAAAAAGCTGCCCTTGATAAAGGACAGCTCCAAAATACTATTTAAATAACTCAGGGTATACTGCTTTTGCGATTAACTCAACTGCTTCTCCAATACGCGGACCTGGACGATTTGAAATATCAGTATCTATAGAATAAACCGCTTTATTTTGAATAGCAGTGATTGAATTCCATCCATCACGGGAAAGAATTTCTGCCGCTGGGTCTTTCACATAGTTTACTGTTGTTAAAATAACATCTGGATTTTTCGCAATAATATCTTCCTCAGATACCTTTACCCAGCTTTTAAGGTCAGCAAAAACGTTGTTAACATTTGCAGCATTTAAAATCTCTTGTTGGAATGTACCAGAACCAGCTGTATAGATGTCTGGCTTTGGACTAATTTCTAAATAGATATTTTTCGGTTCTTTCACATCTTTAACTTTCGCTTGGACATCGGCAATTTTACCTTTAATATCTTCATTTAACTTGTCACCTTTATCTTTGATGCCCATAACCGTTGCGACTTGTTCGATATCCCCATAAACATCATCAAATGATTTAGCTGATTGAATGGCAAACACTTTAATACCTGCATCCTCAAGGCCTTTTAATGCATTTAAATTTTCTTCATCTTTACCAGTCGTATAGGCAATTACGACGTCTGGCTTTAACGCTAAAATACGCTCACTGTTGAATTTTACAGAATCAGAAACACGCTCAATTTTTTGCGCTTCTTCTGGATACGTATCAAACTCCGTTGCACCTACGATTTCATCTCCCACACCTAGAGCAAATAAAATTTCTGTATTACTCGGTTGTAATGAAACAATAGTTTTAGGAACTGCATTAAACTCTACTTCTACACCACGGTCATCCTTAACTTTATAGCTAGTAGTTTTCTCAACTTGTTGATCTTCCTTAGAAACCGTTTCTTTTTTTGCATCCTCTTTCGTGCCGCAGCCAACTAATACAAGGGCCAGCATCAACACAGAAAGCCATTGTAGCTTAAACATTTTCTTCATTTCATTGATTCTCCTTTTTTCTTTTTCATCGGGTATGACTTACTAATAAACGGTATTTCAGCAATACCAGCATGCTGATTCATATAGACAGCCATTACAAAAAACACATTGGCTAGCAATCCTAAATAATCAAAGAGAATAGCAGGTACTTCCCGTTCTTCAGATACTTTGTGCAAAACACGGTATGATTTTTTCGCCTCACTACGGCATACATGTAATGCAGTAGCAGCCCCTGTCCCTTGAGGTAATACAAAGTTTTGTATTTCATCCTTAACATGACTAACATAGAAATCATAGCGATCACTTAGCCAAGTCAAATCATCTTCGGTTACCGCCAATTTACCTCGTACTGACCCATTTACATGGTAAGCCATTGGTAAAATGGCTAGTAAATCATCTGCTACTACCTCCACAGTTTCCCTTTTTACCGCCGCTAAAGCGACACCAATATGTGTTGTAAGGCTATCTGTTCTAATTTCAAAATCTACCGTTGATGCCTTTTCACGCATAAATGGATAACAAGAATAACGTGCATCTTTTTTCAAATCTAAGTCCCCGCTTTCCTTCGTGAAAAATTCTACTTTATTCACACCTTCTTAAGATTTCTTCCGGTGAAAGATGAGTGTACATAAAAAAACGTTGTTCCCATTCCTAAGGAAACAACGAAAATAACATAAATAGTGTCATATAGACACGGTATAGCCTATGTATTTGCCGCATATTCTCCTAGCTTCCGAAGAGTTATCATACGTTCAAACAAAGGTCGGTCTCCTGGCTTGTACAGTTCACTACATTCAATCATGTTGTACGTCATAAAAACCTTCCCATCAGCTCATTCGACAGTGGTATATCTTTATGATTCCTGTACTTACAGTTGCGGAAACAGCTTCGGTTTTTCACCGAATTCCCGATTATGCTATAGTTCAGCACCCTTATTCTGCAAGAATTATTCACTTGTTATGCAGTTTATCATAGATTAATAGGAAAAAATAGATGTGGAATTAGAATAAAACAAATACGATGGGTAAAGATCATGCAGGTATCACCATATGCACGCGGGTGTTTTCATTACCCCACGGGCATTTCATATGCTCATGCAGGTATTATATTTCATAGATAGATGGTATAAAAGCTATCTCTCAACGAAAGTATTTGCGCAAAAACAGCTATTTTACAGCTTTTAACCGATTGCATTCTTATATTTCTTTTTGTATTTACCATCTTCTTCCTCTTCGATTAATCGCTGTGCAATCTCTAGTAGTTTCGGGTCTTTCGTTTCATCGAATAGCTTTTTAAAAGATACAATAATATCATAGCGTATCGATGTCGGGTGCTTTTCGTCTAAGCATATTTGAAATCTTTTAGCCAAATATGACACGACTAAATCTCTTTGTACCTGCCCTGCTAAACCTATTCTCCAAATCGCCTGCAAAGTTTGCCTCGCAGTTTCTGTTCTTTCATCATACGTTACTGCCCAAATCTTTAAGAAGTCCTCTAATACTCTTTCTTCAGGATCACTTTTTGCCGCCAATGCGCATAAAAATTGTGCAGCACTTGCACGTACATGTCCATTTCTATATGTAAGAGCTTGAACAAGTTGTTCCCAAACTGAATATGTCCAATCAACTGGTTCCTGCATAATTTTCATTAATTCTTCGTATGATTTGTATTGAATATCAAGGTCACGCTCTGTTAAATTACTAAAAAGTTGCAAAATCTCTTTTTCCATGATTCATCCCTACCTTTATGAACGCAAAAATGGCAAACTTGTTGTATTAATTTCCATCATTCGTTACTTTACTACTACGAAACTAAAGTCACAAACAGTTTAATTTCAAAGTGAGATTTCTAATTATATTTCAAAATTATCAGAAATGAGTATCAATATGCAAGAAAACATTTCTTTCGGCTATAAAGACACATCCTTTATAATTGGAATTAGCCTGCTATGAATCCAGCGAAATACGCTATAAAGATGACAATCATTTATATGGATAATTGATGCTATACCTTACATCGGCTCTATTTTCATTTTAGTAACAGGTAATATAGTTGTAAATATATCTACTTATGTAAATTTATTCATCTTAGATGTTATTTTACTCATTATTCATCGAGTAGTCGAGCCTTAAATTAATGGATTTATATCCGGCTATATGATTTTTACTCGGAAGACCTTAAATACCGTCAAATAATAAAAAAGGTCATCTTTGTAATTTTTTTTTACAAGGATGACCTTTTCGCTATTTAAATCGTCTATATAATAGTAGGGCTTATTGAATACGACCGAAGCCTACTAAATATTGATTCCACCAATCAAGTGATTCAATGACAACACCTTTATTTTGAGCATCGATCATCGTGTTATTTCCTAAGTAAATACCTACATGCGCTATGCCTGATCCATAGCTGAAGAATACTAGGTCACCTACACGTGCTTCACTTGCTGAAATACGTTGTGTTGCTAAATATTGCTGTGATGCTGTACGTGGTAAAGATACGCCTGCTTGTTTGTAAGACCATTGTACAAGACCTGAACAGTCAAATCCTGTTGATGGGTTGCTACCACCCCAAACATAGCTACGGCCTAAGAATTGCTTTGCAGTTGAAATGGCATCACCTGAAGATGCAGTACCTGAACCAGAACCAACAACGACTTTTTGTGGTGCTTTTTCATTGTTCGCTTTACCACTATTGTTAGCGTTGCTAGTATTACTGTTACTAGTATTATTGTTAACGTTGTTATTTGTTGCTTGTACTACTGGAGTAGCTGCTTGAAGTGCACGTAAACGAGCTGCCTCTTCCTCTGCTGCTTTACGTTCTGCTTCTAAACGTTCTTCTTCTTGTTTCGTTGCAATTTGTGCCTTTAATGCAAGAGATTTCGCTTCATTTTCAGCTTTTTTCACTTCCATTTCGCTTTCCTTTTGTTGAAGCTCTTGGAATTGCTTTTGAAGCTCTTTTTGTTTTTCATCTAATGTTGTTTTTTGTTTCTCTAAGTTAGCTTTATCCGCTTCTTGTTGATCTACTAACTCTTGGTCAGCATCCATTAATGTTTTTACCGCTACGACACGGTCCATTAAATCTGCAAAGCTTTTTGCTTCCAGAACAGCATTTAAATAAACGCCCACAGTATTATCTTGAGCTTGGTATGCAGCCATACGATCATTTAAAATCGCTGAACGTTGCTCAATACGTTTTTTAGTATCTACAATATCTGCATCAACTTCTTTAATATCTGCTTGTACTTTGTTAAATACTTTTACTTTTTCATCGATCTCTTTTTGTAGTTTAGTTAATTCTTCTTGTAGCTTTTTAACCTCTGTATCTATCTTCGCTTTCTTATCAATCATTTGTTGAGATGTTTCTTCTGCATGCACTACGGTTGGTTGAACTGTATTAAATAATAAGCCGCCAGCTAGTGCTAATGCTAGCACCATCGACTTACGCCATTTATTGCGCTTACCCACGTTATTCTTTCCCTTCATTAGTCAATTTCGCTCTTAGTATTTTAATGTAATCACTGGAACGATTTTTTTATTTTCTCTTATATTTTATTAGCCTTTTAAAGTTTAGCATTATTAGCATAACTTTTATACTATTTCACGGCTTTTTAATCGTTTAGTAAAACTCGCAACATTCTTGTAATATTCATGTAAATTCTATTAAATTCTACAAAACTACATTTTATTCTACATAACAACGTTTTTAACTGCTTTACCATTAGACCCAAATTCTGTTTTGTAATGTTTTTGTAATATTCCACGAGAACATTTACCCATTATGGCTCGATAATGACATCCGTAATCGGCTAAAAGAATTTAAATAAAAAAAGGTAAGGGAGCATTTCCCCTACCTCATCTTGTCGCAAATAATGTGTTTCCAAGCTGGTGCTTCCTATTGCCTCATAGAACGTAGCGCTTGGATAGAAAGGCGTACTAAAAGAATGGCACATAAAAACAAGCCCAAGTATGCAGCTGTATTTAAGTAAACAGCGTACGCGTCACGAATAAATTGCGAGATCGCTAAAAGTGCTACAGAAATAATCCCAAAGGTAATACCTACGAGAAGTAAGACTAAACGGGAAAACAAATTTGTAATAAAACGAGCATTATCCTCATCCGAAAAAACATCGTGATGTAACGTAATTTTCCCGCTCTCCACCCGTTGAATGAGCTGATTAACTCGTCTAGGCATTTTGTGCAATGCCGGAATAAGCATTGCTAATTCTTCTTGTAAACGTTCCTTCGTTGCCATCGGTTCTTTAAATGGCTTAAGGAAGGATGCTCGCATATATGCAGATGAAAACTCTTTCGCTTCCGTGAAAATATCAAAATTCGGGTCAATTACCCGTAATGTCCCCTCTAATGTTACTAATGAACGCAGCGCTAAACCTACTGCTGGATAGAAAGTAAGACCGAAATCACGAACAACCGTAAATAATGCATGTATTAATTCTTCTGTCGGAATTCGATCCACGTAAGAAATTTTCAAGAGAATTTGATCAATTGCTTGCTCTATCTTTGCACGATCTGCATGATCTGCATTTTCTACCAATAACGTTATGCCGTCAAATAAAGTATTTGAATCACTTAGATGAATCCCCATTAAAATTAGCTTTAAGCCCTCTTGTTGTGTAGGTCCCAAACGACCAACAGCCCCAAAATCAAGAAGGATCGGTGTACCATCCATCTCATCAATCTGAATATTTCCCGGATGTGGATCTGCATGAAATATACCCGAAACAAGCATTTGTTCAATGAAAGAACATAAAACAGTCCTTGCAAACTTCCTACGATCATTTTCTAATCGATTAAATTCGGCCGCAGCATTTGCAACGCTTTTCCCCCGTACATATTCCATGACAATAATATTTTCATTACAATATTCTGTATAGATTTTAGGAATCTTTACCTTATAATCGCTTTTTGCAAGAGCATTCGTCACCTGCAATGTATTACGAGCTTCAATATCTAAATGAACTTCCTCACGTAACCCATCGCCAAATCCTTTAGCTAGCTCTCGAAAACCAAGCGACTCAGCCCATGTAGATTTGTTTGAAAGCCAATTGGCAAACTCCTCTAAAATATCGAGATCGTCTCGCATGATTCCCTTTACTTCTGGACGTAGTAGCTTCACCACGACTTCATCAAAATTTTTCAATCGTGCCTTATGTACTTGTCCAATAGATGCTGCCGCAATAGGCTCCATTTGAAAGCTTGCAAATATTTCATTCATAGGCTTAGGAAGTGAGTCTTCTAAAATTTGAGTTACTTGCTCTGACGATAAAGGCTTCACATTATGTTGTAGCTTCTGTAACTCGTCAATAAAAATAGGCGAAAACAGTTCCTTACGAGTAGAAAGCACCTGACCAAATTTAATAAATATCCCACCACATTGCTCCAAAGTAATCCTTAAAGCAATAGCAAGCTCCTTTTCATTTTCTCGTTGTCTTGCGTATTTAATCGTTTGAACAACGCCATTTGTCACTGCTATTTTTAACACCTGACGCAAACGCTTTTGCTGTCGCCAGTAGCTACGAAGGCGCAATAATAAATTTTTTTTACCATTCCGACGATCCCTAGCTGTCATACCACTTGGATCAAATAGCTCAAAAACGAGATAGAGCAGCATCGAAATTAGTAGCATGCAGCCAATCCAAACAAGCGTACTGACCTCTGTCACTGTTTGCATCATTGACTCGTACAAAAAATCTGTATGTCGTAAATAGGTATACCAATAAACAAAGGACGTAAGCGTCACACTAATAACTACAGAAAGAACCCTACGTATAAAATTAATATTTGAACCAATTAATCGACCACTTACAAAATAAATAAGTACTGATACAACAATGAGTTCGATTAAAAATTTCAAATAAATCAACAGCGTCACCTCCGATGCTACTTCCTAATACTGCTAGTATATCAAATTAAGACCTGTACTTCTTTTAATGTCTAGAACCAGAGACCAGAGAAATAGTTACTTTAATAAAGGGTGTGGCTTTATACTAGTATCTTTTTTGGGCATGAGGTCACCATCTATATCACGAAAAAATAGGGGCAGTCCTTCCGCTAAGATAGGATGTATAACTTTCGTTGGATTTTGCCTTTGATGGTGAATATGTAAATGGGGTTCCGAGGATGAACCGCTATTTCCAACACGGCCAATGGAATCCCCAGGTTCTACAGTATCTCCAACTTCAACAGATACGCTACCTTTTTTTAAATGATTAAGTAAAAGATACGTACCTGTTTCTTTTATTTTTATGTACACAAAATTTCCTTCTATCGACTTAAAATCTTCTGTCCCTGGTGTAATGTCAGCTTCATTATTTGAAACAGCAATAACAACTCCAGAAACAGGTGAGTAAATTTCTTTATTCCATATTCCATAATCCTCATTGCTTTCACTACTAATATTATATGGTTCCATTACTAAATCGTAGGCCCATCTCTCCGATGCCCATACTGCATGAGGCAAATTATCTTTAACAGCATTACCGCCCCACCCAACTACAGTTTCTGCAGTTAAAGGCCAGCTTACAGTAATAGATGGTTGAGCACGTTCAATAGTGTTCGGGTAAGCATAAGGAATAATATTCATGGTCATTAGTATTGGAAAGATTAACATTATGTTTACGACTATATTAATAAACAACTTTACACTTTTCTGCTTTTTAACAATAAATATAATCAACATAATCAAATTTACCATCAATCCTAACGCCCCTAAGATTGGTAAAACTAATTTAAGTATTGCCCATGAATACGCTCCATATATCCCACTACTAAAATGAACACTGATCCATAACAATAAAACGAATCCTGTTAACGCACCATTTGTGTAACCATACTTTCGCAACATTTTTTTAATAAAAAACTTCCTCCTACTATCTAAAATTTGAATAATAATTACCATTACCAAATATAGCAATCGAAGGATACCGTGCCTATACGACCTCAGATGTAGATTTCCATCTTTAGATAAAAAAATACCTTTAGATATAAATTATCTAAAGGTAAATGAAACGAATATTATTTCTATTCGCTAGGGATACTCTCTCTTCATTTTAGTTGGCAGAAAGTACTTGCTCCCAATTTATTGTGCCATTTTTAACTTGTTCCCGTTTTTCTTTATTCATAATATCATTAGGACGTTCGCCTTTTGGCCAATCTTTATCGTGATTTTTCCATTCAGGTCGATCCTGCGATAAGATAAAGGCTGCTAAATCAGCTGCATTTTGATCTGTCAAAGTACCTGCTGCACCAACCGGCATATTATGTTTGATGTAGCCAGCCATTTTCGACATTCTCGCCATACCCGCTCCATCATTGAATGAGTTTTTACCCCATAATGCCGGACCTGTATTAGCACCAGTACCTGAGCCATCAGCTGCGTGACAAGTAATACAAGACTGGGCATATACTTCTTCACCATTCGTAACATCCGGTATAGGAATGTTCTTCATAGTAGTTGCACCTACCCATTCACGCTTTGCTCCAATAGGTACACCCTCTGAAATATAGGCGAAGTATGAGACCATTGCTTCTAACTCTTTACTATTCATGTCAAATTTCTTACCGTTCATACTGCGAACCATACAACCGTTAATACGCTCCTCAATCGTTACAATATCACCTGAGCGTGCAATATATTGAGGATAATTCGCCATAACACCTACCAATGACGAAACTTGCTCATCATAACCTGCCCCCGCATGACAGCTTGTGCAAGACAACTGATTCTCAACATATTCTTCTGCAGAAACGTGTGTATTATTTACAAGCTCATAGCCGTATAATATTGCTTCCTTCATAGGTCCATCTGGTACTTCTTCAATACTTGGTGGCGCATAGACAACTGACTGAGCAGCCGCTGTCGTTGGTATTTTTGTTTGTACAGCAGTTTCTTTACTTTCTCCTTTAGCATCCCCTAAAATTTTGTCGCTAATGACTGCCCCCACAAAAAGTGTACCTGCTAACAGTACTGTCCCCGCTACTCCTGCTACTATAGGTTTCATCTACAATACCCCCCTTTGTATAATCACCTATATTTTAGCAAAGCAGCATGGTTTTCGATGTGACTTCCCTCACACCTTACGTAAATAGAACCATTTGAGGATAAAATTACGAATTCTTTTGTTCTATAACACATCAAACGAGACTTAATACCTCTTGCAGTATGCACTTATTCCTACTCATTTTCGCCTTGCGTAATTGCGGCTTTCGCACAGTAAAGATTGCTAAATGAAGATAAAATTGCCGAGTACAGATTTTGCTTTATAATTGACATTCACCATCAGCACAAATAGCTTCACCATCTCCTATCATCTTTAATACCGGCTGAATACCCGCTATCTCTGCCGCTTGATGTAACGTCCGTACAAAAACATCAGTTGGCTCCGCACCTTTAATACCGTAACGATTTTCGAAAACAAAGAACGGAACACTTTGTACACCTAGTTGTTGGGCATCATATCGATCTTTATCCAAAGAATCACTGAAGTCTTTTGATGCTAGTACACCCTTTGCAACTCCAACATCTAAGTTTAAATTTTCAATGACTTTTAACAAGAAACTCTCATCGTTTAAGTCTTTTCCTTTTGTAAAATAACCACTCATAAGCTCTTCCGTATAAACCGACTCTTTACCGAACTTCCTTGTCCATTTTGCTAATCGATGAGCTTTTTCAGTATGAGCTGTTTTCATTTCTTCAAAATTGTAATGCAAGCCAACCTCTTCAGCACGTCTTGCTATACCCTTTGTTATTTCCTTTACTTCTTTTAACGTGGAGTTAAATTTCGCGGCCATCCCATCATATAAAGTTGGTGCATCTTCCTTAGGCGTATTTGGCCCAATTTGGTATGCTTTATATTCAATTTCTACCTGCCCTGAATAACCCGCTAAGTCAATAGCACGTTCCAATTCTCGTTTGCCAATATAGCAGAACGGACATGTAAAATCCGAAAAAACCTCAATTTTCATTCATTACCGCCTCCTACAATATATCCACCCAAATTTTAATAGCAGTCGCCAATATAAGGACCGCTAACATAGCTTGTAAAATTTTCGTATTTAATTTTTTCCCAGCTTTTGCACCTAGTGGAGCGGCTACTAGGCTAGCTATAATCATAATGAACGCGGGGTAATAATTAACTTGCCCCGTCATCAATTTTCCAATTGTCCCGCCTATTGAGGATATTAAAGTAATAGCGAGGCTTGTAGCGATTGTCATACGTGTCGGTATGCCCAATACTACTAGCATGATAGGTACTAACAAGAAACCACCAGCCGCCCCAACAATCCCTGATCCAATACCAACAATAAACGCTAAAACAGCTGCGATTGGTTTATTAAACGTTACTTCATCGAAAGGTTTGTCGTCAATTTGCTTTTTAGGAATTAACATCATCACTGCAGCAATCAACGCCAATACACCATAAACGATGTTAACGCCGTCTTCAGATAAAAATTTGGAGCCATAACTACCAATGAAACTTCCTGCTAATACGGCACCACCCATATATAGCATTAGTGCTTTATTTAAAAAACCACCTTTTCGATACGTCCACACCCCAGCTGCAGAAGCAAAAAACACTTCTACTGCACTAATACCTGATACCTCATGTGCTGAAAAAGCGGCAAAACCTAGTAAAGGCGGGACGTATAATAACATCGGATATTTTATAATCGCTCCACCAATTCCTAGCATTCCTGATACAAACGAACCGACAAAGCCAATTAAAAATATTGTAATGATCCATGTTAAATCCATAGTTTTCCTTCTCTCTACTTACCTCACTAAGGACCAATAACGAAAGGAGGGCTGTGCTACCCTCAAATAGACAACCCCCACCAGTCTTAAGCTTTCTGAATAAAAAATGTAATGACGCCAGCATCCTCAGATTTGTCTAAAATTGTATGACCGCCAGCTTTTGCCCAAGCGGGGATGTCCGCTAAAGCCCCCTTATCTGTTACTTGAACCTCTAAAACTTCCCCTGAAGCTAATGTATCTATCGCTTTTTTTGTTTTCACTATAGGCATTGGACAAGATAAACCCTTTGCATCTAGTTGTAAGTTTGATTTCATATTTTTCTCCTTTGGAACGGCAAAGGTTGTAAGCGATTTTGCCGGTTCTATTTGTTTTTTCACGAATTTACGAAGGATGAGCGCCTTCGCTTCGTGGTATTTACATGCTATAACCATGCATGCGTACTCATTGCATTTAACCATTTTTTATAAACGAACTAGCGAACTGCGCAGCGATTTGGACCAATTTCCATCTCTGTTTGCTCATCCTGCGTTGGGGTAATCTTACCCATATTCACTTGACGAATTTCTTGATATGCATTTGGCTGTGGAGGCAAATGCTCTGTTACGACGCTTCGGAATTTTGCTTCATCTTTAATATTTAAGCCGTGATTTTCCGCAAATAATCGTCCAAGGTGTTTTGCTACAGTTCCATCTTCATTTAGTTCATCAATAATCATAAAGTGAGCTGGTAAAACAATTAAATCATCCGATAATTCTCTGTATCGTTTGTAAAGTGTTTCACGTAAATCACCCACCCAATCTTCTGCTAGACCCGCTAAATCAGGGCGTCCAATTGAATCAATAAACAAAATATCTCCAGTTAATAAATACTTGTTGTCCACAACAAAGGACGTTGAACCAATTGTATGACCAGGTGAATAAATCGCTCCTACATCAACTTGAGAGGCACCAACTCGTACAGTTGTTCCATCAAGTAAAGGTGTATAGTCAAACACAACCTCCTCTGCATCTTTTGGTGGTAAATAATACGTCGCACCAGTAGTAGCTGCTATATGTCGTCCACCAGAAATATGATCCGCATGCAAGTGTGTATCGAACACATATTTAATTTTTACGTTTTTCTCTTCCGCAAAGCTTGTGAATGCTTCAGTAAAACGCACAGCATCGATAATCGCTGCTTCACCCTCAGAGATGACCATATAAGAAAGGCAACCCTTCCCTAAACGTACAAACTGATAAAGCTCACCCCCATCAGTTAAATCTCCAACTTTAATCGGTTCTAAATATTCACTCCACGTTTTCATTCCACCTTCTAAATAAGCGACCGTACGTCCTGCTTCTGATAACATCTCAGCTATCATTAGTGATGATCCTTCTTTCGCACAAACGACTAATACATCTTTATCAGTTGGAATGTTCGGTAAAATATCCTCGACGCCATCAAATAGCTCAAAATATGGAATATTGAGGTATTCAAATTTGTGGCCATCAATTTTCCAATCTTCGAACGCATCCGCATTTCGAACATCTAAAATAAATAGTTCTTCATTGTTCATTACTTTTTTCGCTACTTGTGCTGCACTCCATTTTAGAACTGACACTATCGTTACCCCCCAAGGTATTGTTTTATCGATTTTTTTAGCGGAAAGGACCGTCCTCTCCGCTCGTATAGTTACAAAATAAATTAAAATGTTAATGAAGGTGCTGCGTCTTTAGCAAACTCTAAAAATGTCACAGCTCCCCCAACCTCGATACCTTCAATAAAATCAGCTATCGTTAAACCCATTACATCCATCGTCATTTGACACGCAATCAATTTCACACCTAATTCTTGTGCCATTTCCACCAATTGTGGAATTGCTGGTACATTAGCTTTAGCAAACCCCTCTGCCAAATGCTCCGCTCCAGCAGGCATAGGTAATGCATGCATCCCTTGTTTATGAATTAAATTTAATCCTTCGAACGTAAAGAAAATCGCTACTTCTTTCTCTGTAGCCGCCGCTGCCGTCGCAATATTGAATACTTTATACGCATCGAAAAGACCACCGTTACTTGCAATTATCGCTACTTTATTTGACATAATAAATTCCTCCTAAATATGTTTTATTAAATGTCCCGTCCAGGATGTCATCCCTGGTAGAACGTTAAATACCTTTGTAAAGCCATGTGCCACAAGCTTTTGAGCAGCTAAATCACTACGCTTCCCTGTTCGACATACGACATAAACCTCTTGCTCTTTATTAAGTTCTGAAAGACGTACTTCAAGTTCACCCATCGGAATAGACTTCGCCCCCTCGATGTGTCCAAAAGCAAACTCTGCCTCTTCGCGAACATCGAGAATAAGCCCTTCCCTTTCCACCGCTACTTCTAACGCAATTGTATGTTCAAATGTTTTCTCATCCATTGTGTCGTCTGAGCATTTGCGAATGTAATGTTTAAGCACATTTTCTTCTTCCACAGTCCCAATATATTGATGACCTACAGATTCAGCCCATGCAGCAATATCTGCTTTCGAACCCTTATCTGTCGCTGAGACTTCTAAAATTTGACCATCCACTAAATCAGCCATCGCCTTTTTCGTTTTAACAATTGGCATAGGGCAAGAAAGCCCCTTGGCATCTAGCTGAAAATCTACCTTCATACTCATAACTTCCTCCCTCATACCTGCACGGGTATTATTTTTGTTTAAAAAAATATAGCAAGTGCTACAGCATCTCCTTACTGTACTTCACCATCCCAAGCGAGCATGCCACCAACCATATTGGATACATCGAAGCCTTGACTTTCTAAAAATTGAGTAGCACGACCACTACGACCACCTGATCGACAAACGATAACATATGATTCATTTTTATTTAACTCATGCATACGAAATTCGAGTAAGCCAAGTGGGATATGAATCATTCCCGGAATGTGCCCTGACTCCACTTCATCCACTTCACGTACATCAATTAACTTTATTGCCTGACCTTGTTCTAAAGCTTGTTGTACTTCCTTTGTTGAAATTTCCTTCATGCCATTCTCCTCCTAATATGCGCTCATGCCTCCACGGACATTTGTGACACGTTCAAATCCTTGTTTTTTTAATTGCTTACACGCCTGACTACTACGCATCCCACTTTGACAAATGACCACTATCTCTTTATCTTTCGGTAATTTATCAAAACTCGAACCAAGTGGAATATTTTTAAATTGCGGGATATTTCGCCCCTTATATTCAGCTGGTGTACGCACATCGATAAAAACTTTATCCTTATCATTCAACATACTTTTCAATTGCGCCGCCGAAATTGACTGCACCCCTTTCATTGGCTTCATTCGCCAAACGAAAAACGCTATAACAACAGCAAGTAAAATCCATGTTCCCAAGTAACATTACCTCCGTCCACATACTATTTAGGGTATATAATGTTATCTACTTTTCACGACTAAATCCATCGCTTCTTGGATGGCTGTATTCACTTTTCCCGCATCCCCTTCAGCAGTCGTTACACAGTCCAATAAATTTTCACTAACAATTACACCAATAGTCCGATCAACCGCAGAACGCACGGCAGATAGCTGCGTAATTACATCCTTACAGTTTTTTTCTTCTTCCATCATGCGTAAAACACCACGCAATTGACCTTCTATTCGCTTCACCCGATTAGCCGTTTTTGTACCGTAAGCCATACTATCACGCCTCCTTTCTAAACGATCGATTGAACTTGCTTACGTGATTCATAATATACCCCATTAGGTATATTGTCAACATGCAAGCTTGAATTTTTCTTAATCATCGTTACAATATCAGTTCCCTCTTGTATCAACGCTTTAGCGATCCCTTTCAGGTTGTTACCCTCATTTTCTTATCTTTCAGTTACAAAAAAAAGCGAGAAATCCGACGATTCTATCATCGAATTTCTCGCTTAATAGCGCATTGCTATGAAGACTTACTTCTTTTTAATAGTTATTGTCCAAGCAGCTTCGCCAACTTGTTCATACTCCGTTACCTCGTGCCCTTCTTCAGCAGCCCAACGAGGAATGGATTCGGTACCTTGTGTACAATCAAATTGCACTTCTAATTCATCGCCTGAATGTAAGTCTTTTATAGCTTCTTTTGCTTCTACTAAAGGAAATGGACAAACCATTCCCATTACTTCTAATGTTTTTTTCATATGAATATACACTCCTTTTTTACGCTGTTATTACTTGCGCAGCTCGCTTAGCTTTTTTCCTTGGTCGAACGAATACAAAGTAAGATGCTGTCCATGTACCTAAAATCATAAACCCTAATGAAATCCAGCCTTGCCAAGTCATCATCGCCGTCATCACCAATCCATTACCAATTGAGCAACCTCCTGCTAAACCAGCGCCTAATCCCATCAAAAGTCCACCACAAAAGCTGTTAATCGCTGTTTTCGTATCTGGAATACGGAATCTAAATTCACCACTCATTTTTGCTGCGAATAATGATCCTAAGAAAATCCCTAGTACTAGGAAAACGCCCCAGTTGATGAAATTAATTTGTCCAGTGACCAAAAATTGCAAAATATTAGCAGAAGGTGTTGTAATGCCTAACCCTCCTATGCGACCAGTAGCAACACTTAATGGCCATGCTAAAGTTGCAATCACGCCTATAATTGTTGCAGTTATAAATGGATGCCAACGTTTTTCAAATAAAATATGTGCTAATCCCGTTTTTTTCGGCTTTAACCCCGGGATTTTCAATCGAGGCTTTTTGAGCTCACGGTATACGATATATGCTACAACTATTACAAAAATCGTGATAATCAACCAGTTGTTTACGCCAATTGTCTCGGCAATAGAATTACTTTCAATGCTCGTTTCTTTAATAGTCTTATCCAACGGCAACAATACGCCTGATTTCACCATTGCTGCTACAAGCATATAGCCAGCTAATGCAATCCAACTGCCAATTAAACCTTCTCCTGCCCGATACCAAGTCCCTGTTGCACAACCACCAGCAAAAATAATGCCAATTCCAAAAATAAATGAACCAACTATAACAGCTACGATCGGTAAAGAACCAGCACTAAATTCAAATACCTTCAAACTAATTAAGGTATATACACCTACACTTTGAATTGCTATCGCAATAAGTAATGCGTAAAACATCCGATTATCTTTTGTTAAATACATATCGCGGAAGCCGCCAGTTAAGCAAAAACGACCACGTTGCATAACAAATCCAAGCAAAGCTCCACAAATAAGTCCTGTAATAATCATTTGACCCATCTACCATTCCCCTTTCAATACCGAGTATTCTTATAAGGTATATTACCACTTGTTTTACTATGAATTCAATCACTTTTTTCCACAACTATGGAAAATTTAATAAATTTTTTATGCTTATTCACACAAAAACCCTTGCTACAAGTGCGGATAGCTGCTTGTTATAACAAGGGTTTATAATTGCATGGCTGAACGAAAGAATTCATAATGAATTTTTTCGTCTTTCACACCAATCTCATGTAAAGTTTTAACTTCTTTCAGCACAGGTTTCATTTTGCAGTATGATTACCAAGGAATTGTACGTTCTGCACAAATAAAAGTTTGCTTAATAACACCCCCTTTTTGTATTTAACCTATAGATTTACAATGTTTTAAGGATTAAAAAATACTGTGATTTAGTTTTGTGCTAATATATTTATGAAATTCAGGTAATTCTTTTAATGGTTCTTTAAAAGTAATTAGCAATTTTTCTATACCAATGCTACTTAATTCTTGTAATTTAGTAACTACCTCATCATAACTACCGATTAACCCTGTACGAAAACCTTCATTATTAGCTACAAAATCACTTAACTGAGTGGCATTTTTCCACATCCCTAACGTTTCTTTGCGATTCCGGAACTGCAAGATTGCTTCTTCATCGGCATGCTCAATAATTGATTGAAATTCTTGGAACGCTTCTTCAGAAGTTTTACGGGCAATGACAAATGCATTAACAGCAAATTTTATCGTGCGCCCCTTTCTTCTCGCAATTTCATTTACATTTTCAATTTGTTTTTGCAACTCTACAATCGGAGCTCCGTTCATAAAATAAACATCACTGTGCACGCCTGCCATAACTTGAGCGTCCTCTGAATTACCACCTTGATAAATCGAAGGATATGGCTTTTGAATTGGTTTTGGTGTAAGCGTAGCATTTTTTATTGTATAGAAATCGCCCTCATAGCTAAAGTTGTCTTGTGACCAAAGACCTTTCAATACCTCTAAATATTCAGTTGAACGTCGATAGCGATCTTCATGGTTGATCCACTCAATACCAAAGGTTTCTTGTTCTTTTTTAAACCAGCCACTTACTAAATTAATATGAAATCTACCATTTGAAATGACGTCTATTGTTGAACCTATTTTGGCTAAAGTTGCTGGATGGATGAACCCAGGCAAAACAGCTGCTATAAAGTGAATATTTTCCGTTTCAGCAATTAATGCTGCCGCAAGCGTTAGGGCATCCAGCTGTCCTTCTTCAGCACTACCATTACCACCAATATTGCCCAAATAGCGAATCGGAAATAAAACAGCATTTATCTCTAACTTTTCAGCTAATTTTATCAATGTTTTATTGTACTCAAAGCTTCCTTCTGTATTTTGCTCTATTCTAGAACGTAAAAATCCACCTGCTAAATTTGAGCCCCAAATAACAAATTCCATGCAAAGATCACTCCATTTATTCAAATAATGGCAATACCTTTTCTCCGAAAATTTCTGCTTCCTCTTTATGTGGGAAGCCTGATAAAATAAAGTGCGTTACACCGATATCAATATACGCTTGCAATCCTGCTTTAACTTGCTCTGGTATACCAACAATAGCCGTCCCCGCACCTTTTCGAATTTTACCTATACCAGCCCAACTGTATTGATCAAATCGCTCGTTTTCAGCAGTAAGGACGTTCATTCTTTTTTGAGCGACTGAATCTACCGTTTCATAATATCGATTCAGATTCGATTGTACAGGGTTTTCTATTTTACTAATAATGTTATAAGCAGCATCCCAAGCCTCTTGCTCTGTATCACGTACAACTACATGAATTCGAATACCGTACTCTAATCGACGATTATACTTTTTAGCTCGACTTTTAACATGTTGAATTTGCTCCTGAATGCTTGCTACAGGCTCTCCCCATTGCAAATAAACATCTGCAGCTTTTGCAGCTATTTCCTTAGCCACCTCGGAAGAACCCCCAAAATAAATAGGAATACCTCTTTCTTGATAAAGAGTAGGAATCAACTTTCCTTCAGTTACTTTAAAAAACTCGCCATCATAATGAAATGATTCTTCTTGCCAGGTTTCTTTCACTACAGTTAAAAATTCATCTGTACGTTCATAGCGCTGTTGATGTGATAAATAGTCACCGTCTTGTGCTAGCTCTTTTTCCGAACCACCCGTTACAACATTGACCAATACTCTTCCCTTCGAAAATTGATCTAAAGTCGCTGCCATTTTAGATGCAACTGTCGGTGAAACAAAACCGGGTCTAAATGCAATTAACGGCTTTATATGCTTTGTCTGATGGATGATAGCAGACCCTACGAGCCATGAATCTAAATAAGGAATACCAGTAGGAATCAAAATCCCTTCAAATCCTGCTTTTTCTGCCGTTTGAGCTACATCTACTAAATACTCCAAGGTTGGCTCTCTTTCAGGCTGCTTTAACCCTAAATACCTTCCGTCTCCACTTGTAGGAGCAAACCAATAAAAATGTGGTTTCACCATTCTCTCTCCTTCCCTAATTAAATTCTTCAACTAGCTTTAACAATCGATCCTTTTCACTATAGTTTTGATATTGCGCTGCAAAGGTACGAACAGGATCACCTGAATAAAAACGTTCATATAATTCGTGACGCGCTCCAAGCTGACTACCTATTAAATCCCAAGCTAGTTTAATAAATTTGGTTCTTGCAAATGCACTTGTATGTGTACCTCCATAATACGCCTGTAACTTGTCACCTATTGGCCCATTGATTTCTTCAATAGTAGACGGCACTTGCAATAATCCGCTTGCTCCAATTTGCTGTAATATTTCTAAAGCACGTGGATAATAACGTGTACCTAAATTTCGGGCAGTCGTTAAAAATCGTTGTTGAGGTAGATAGATTCCATTATGTTCGCTAGCTTCATATTCAGCCGCATTTAATAAACCCTTTATAGTTTCTAACTGAATGATTAACTCACTTAACTTCTCTTTTACATGTAAAAACTCCGTCGCTCCAGCTGTTTCCGCTAGTTCGTTGCCAATGGCTACTACTGATTCTAATTTACTAATTAGGCGTACAACCGTTTGATGCTGACTTAACAAAGATGATGCCGTTTCAGTTCGTAGCTTCCAAGCTAATTCAGGATCTTCTGCTACCAACACCCTTTCCCAAGGGATTAGAACATTATCAAAAATTAAGACAGCATCCATTTCATCAAAACGAGCGCTTAAAGGGTGGTTGTTGGTATCCGTGGAAGCAAACGATTCTCGACATACCATATGTAACCCTTGAGCTGATGTTGGAACATAAAATACATTTGCCATTGGTGCTTCCTCTAACCCTCGCTTATGATAAGAGGTTATGAGCAGTTCATCTACATATGGTGCTGCTGTAGCAATTGTTTTGGCCCCGCTCACAAAAATACCTTCTTCATTTTTAGTCACTACACGTAATTTCCCATGCTCTATCTCTTCAGCAGATTTAGAACGGTTTTTTTGCGGGTCATGTGCTGCTACCGTTGATAATAAATCTAAATTCCGTGCCGCTGTGTATAGTTTGTCAAGCTTTGCTGCCATGCCCGGTGACAAAACATCTAATTGTTTTCTACTTGCATACCAACCTACTAACTGCGAACGAGAATATTCGGATAAGCGGCTCATTACTCCAAACGTTTCATCTGCCCAGCATTTATAAGCTAAACTTTTCCTTTTCAAATCATTGATTGAAGTTGGCACTAAAAAAGATAGGTGGGCATTTGTACCTTCTTCCGTTTCATACGTTAAAATCGATTTTGTCGGCTCCACGGTTTGTAAATATAATAAATGCTGGATTGTACGAACAGTCCCTTTAAAGGATTGATGGTTTTCTAAATTAGTAACAATCCCTCCATCTAACCAAACTGTTCGCCCATTATTCAACCTCCGCAAATACGGAATCTGCGTATTCATCTTCATTTCCCTCCCTTTCAATTAAATTATTCAAAAAATGGTTTAACTTATTTTTCAAATAGGATTTATCATAAGTTTCATACTGCAAGGCATGAACACGAATTGGATCACCTGTATAAAACCGTTCGTATAAATCATGACGTGAGCCGAGTTGACTGCCAATAAGTTCCCACCCCATTCTAAATAGCTTTTCTTTTGTTCGTGCATCTACCTTTGCCCCTTTATAGTACTTGGAAAACAACGGGGATAATTCGTGATTTTCTAGAATCGGAGATGACGATAATTGAATAAAGCCTCCTGCACCTATCTGCTTTAAAATATCTAGAGCACGGCCATAGAAATGTGTGCCTAAATTTCTTGCTGTTTGTAGTGGCGTAATATTAGGTAAATAAACATTCTGCTCATTTAGATGCCCTTCTTTTTCTGATGAAATTAATAAAGCTTCAATACTATCAATTTGTGTATAAAGCTCCCCTATTTTTTCCTGAACATGTAAAAAGTAATCTGCACCAATTGATTGAGCTATTGCCGTTGTCATCCCAGCAGCAAATTCTAATTTTGATAGTAAACGAACGACCGTTTGATGCTGTGCTAGTGCATCGAGTTGCTGATGCCGATGTGCTTTCAACACGCCCTCAGGTGAACCCTTAATAAGCACCCTATCCCACGGGATTAAAACATCGTCAAACAATAAAACAGCGTCCATTTCATCGAATCTTGAACTTAATTTATGATGCTCTTTATTTGAAGCAAATGATTCTCGACAAACAATTTGTAGCCCAGGTAAATTCAATGGAACAATAAACATATTTGCTTGTGCTATTTGATTTGATGATAATTTTTGCGGAGTGGTAACAATGACATCATGTGCATAAGGAGCACCAGTCGCAATCATTTTTGCGCCTCGTACAACTACCCCTTCCTTGGTCTCCCGTATAATACGCAATAATGCATCTTCATCTTGCTCTTCTGCTGGCTTCGAACGATCAATTTGAGGATCCAAAATGGCAGTAGTAACAATTCGCCGTTCATCTCTAGCTAGCTCATAATATTTCGTTATTTTTTCAACGAATCCAACATCATATTGCGCAAACTGCTCCCGATCCAAATAGTATCCGGTAATTAGAGAATTAGCATAATCTGATAAACGACTCATTACTCCATAGGTTTTATTCGACCATAGAGCAAATGCTTTTTTACGCTTTATTAAATCCTCATAGCTACGCGGAATATAAAATGCACTATGAACAAATCGATTACTTTTTGGACTTTTAAAACCTGCAATGCTTTGATTGTTCTCATCATCTAGAAGTGCTAATAAATTTGTGATAGTCTCTAATGTTCCCGTAAAGGCTGGATGAGTTGTTACATCCACTTTTACTCCGTCCAACCATACACTTCTTCCATCTTTCAAACTTCCACTAAAAGACATTTATTATTTCCAACTCCTTTTCATGAACACAAAAAAACTCCCACCAAATCTCCTGCGCAAATCTTCGCTTAAGACATCAATGAGAGCTCCATTTTTATGGTCACTATGAGTATTTTTTATGGCTAAAAAACAAAATCGGAGCTTTTAGTTCTTAAACCAAAGCTCCGATTTTTTCAGTCGCCACATTCTATAAATTAATTTACATATTAAACCAAATAAAACCGATAAGTCAAGTATATTTTGAAAAATCAATTAATCTATTATGCCTCGGCATAATTTCATCCGCCGTATTCATCTCACTATCTGTTGTTACCTTTCGCTACCACTTGCTGAAGATATCACGAAATACGGCTACACTATTGCTTTCGTTGAAATGGAGCAAGCACAATTGCCACGTTCACTGTCTGACGTAGATTTTGCACTTGTAAACGGTAACTTTATTTTGTCCTCTGGAAGAAAACCATTAGAGAATCCAACCTTCAAATACCAAAACCTATTAGCAGTTCGCGATGAGGATAAAGATATTGAAGCATATCATTCAGCGGATTTTCAAAAATTTATTGCATCTAATATAGCCCAGATTATTATGAAATTAAAAAGATGACGTGCTTTTTAAATAAGAGCACGCCATCCACAATTTTGAATTTTATTTTACTAATTGCATGGCTGGACCAAAGAATTCATAATGAATTTTTTCGTCTCTCACGCCAATCTCATGTAAATTTTTAATGACCGCTTCCATAAAGCCTGCAGGTCCACATACGTAAACATCTGCATTGTTGGCTACTTTTTCAGCTAAAAATTCTTTTGTGATTTTCTTATTTTCATCCGAATATAACGCTGTGTATGTTGCATTTGGAAGCATATTTACTTTCTTTTGAATGTCATCGCTGAATGCTACAACTTTTTCATTGCGCGCACATTGGATAAAGCTCACTTCATTTGCCGCATTATCTTTTAGTGATTGCAGCATACTGTTTAATGGCGTTACACCGATACCACCGCTTATAAATGTAATTGGAGCAGCACTTTCTTCTAAGACAAATAGTCCTGCTGGAACACTTACATCCACTAAATCTCCGACTTCTAATACGTCGTGAATAAAGTTAGATACTTTACCATTTGGCGTATGATCACTTTCACGTTTTACAGAAATACGATAGCCATTTTCTGTACTTGCTTGTGAAAGTGTATATTGACGGTTCATTAAATACTCTTCACCTGGTACTTTCACGCGGATACTGATATATTGACCTGGCTCATAAGCTGGTAGAGGAGAACCATCTTCATTTTCAAAGTAGATAGATGTAACAAGATCACTTTCTACTACTTTTTTCGCAACTTTCAATGGTTTAAATAAGCGCCATCCGCCATTACCCTCAGCTTTTTGATATAGCTCTTCTTCTACTTGAATAAAGATATCTGCAATGACGCCATATGCTTCAGCCCATGCATTAATGATATCATCTGTTGCTGCATCACCAAGCACTTCTTTAATCGCTTTTAGTAAGTATTCTCCTACTATTGGATAATGCTCAGGTAAAATACCTAGACTACGGTGCTTATGAGCAATTAACATCACCGCTGGTAAAATAGCTTCTAAATTTTCAATATGAACTGCCGCAGCATAGACTGTATTTGCTAATGCTGTTTGCTGACGACCTTTTTCTTGATTCGTATGGTTAAAAATATTTAATAATTCGGGATGAGCTTGGAACATATTTTTGTAAAACGTTTTAGTAATCTCCACTCCATGAACTTCTAATACAGGAACTGTTGCTTTAATAATTTGTACTGTTTCTTGTTTTAACATATTGCTTACCACCCTTTCGTGATTACAATATAACGCTCTCATTTTTTAAAAGCAATATATAAAATACATCTTTAACAAAATGGACATAATTAATGTATTTTAAATACATCTTTAAAAAAGTATTGAATTTATAATACTTCAAGGCAAAAATGCTATAATTATTTTGAACTATAGAAAGTAGGGTGTTCTTATGCGCTTAACTTTATACACAGATTATTCTCTCCGGACACTCATATATTTGGGTGCGAAGGAAGATGGCCAATTATCAACTATCCAAGAAATTTCAGATGCTTATAATATATCGAAAAACCATTTAATGAAGGTGACACACCAGCTTGGATTATTGGGCTATATTGAAACGATTCGAGGGCGTGGTGGAGGAATTCGCCTAGCAATTGATCCAAAGACCATTACAATTGGTGAAATAGTACGTCATACAGAAGAGGATTTTCATCTTGTCGAATGCTTTGACAAAGAAAATAATCTTTGTAAGATCGCTCCAGAATGCCAGCTTAAAGGCGTATTATACGAAGCGTTGCAAGCCTATTTAACCGTCTTAGATCGCTATACTTTAGATGACTTTTTACATTCAAAAGAAAAGTTGATGGCACTGTTGTTTGGCGAATAAAAATACCCGCACAACTTAAGTTGGACGGGTATTTTTTATGTTTATTTTACAATGCCTTTGAAAAGAAAATCATATCGAGTGCACGAATTCCATTTTCATAGATTGGCTCAGGATAATTACTGAAAAAATCTTTTTCAATGGCTTCCATACGAAAGCCTGCTTTTTGATAGAAGGCAATATTATCAATACTAGAATTTGCAGTTCCGACTATTATCGTTTGATATCCTTGTGATTGACAAATGGTTGTTATTTGTCGCAGTGCTTCTTTCCCAAGTCCTTTACCTTGATACTTCGGTACAATCGCAATATTTTTTAACTCAACTATCGAATCAGACTGTTCAAGAAGTAACGCTACACCCGCTAACTGTTCACCACATTTTATTTCGTATAACTCACCGTCATCTAAATATTCTCGAACAGCGACTTCACTTTCATCCGCTAATAATAGTTGAGGTAAATAGTCTTCCCGAGCACCTTCCACTTTCTTTAAAGATGTACGATATCGAACAAAATCTTCGCGCTCAAAAACATTTAAAACACACGGCTGCTTTTCTTTGATCTCTAGCCATGAATGCTCCTGCGGAAAATCATTCTCAACTCCTAATCGAATAAAAGGCAACTTTTCCTGCGCCTTTTGTGAGCGTATATTAACCTTTCTAGCTCCTGCAAAAACACGCTTTAGCCCTAACTCAAAAAATGCAATATCTAAAATTGCAACTTTTGATTGAAGATTATAGCCTTTTCCCCAAAATTCATAGCCCAGCCACGAGCCAATGTGACAGCTCTTTTTATTGTGATCAATAAACATTAATGCCGTGACACCAATCAGTTGTCCTTCCTCATCCAGTACAACACGAGGGACTGTTTTTCCAGCCTCTTCGTCCACACATTCACGTTTTATAAAATTAATCGTATCTTCCACTTTACCAGCAGGTAACCCTAGTGCATCTCGAACCTGTGGCATAGAAGATAGTGCATGCATCGCTTCAGCATATTTTATATCGTGTCTCACTAAAGTTACTACCATATGCTATTCTCCTTTTAACATGATTAACAACAGACTTTGTATCGTCCTCTACTAACATAATGAAATTATTTCATCTATTTATTTATATATATTGCTTCTGAAAATCAATTATACGTTAGTTGCCATGATACACCAAAACGATCCTGAATCCAGGCAAATTTCTTAGAAAATCCATAATTATTAAGTGGCATTAAAGCTTGTCCACCCTCTAAAATTTGAGCAACTAGACTTTCGATTTCTTCTTCAGACTCACATTCCATAAAAATGGAAGTTGACGGTGTAAATGTAAAGTTATGTTGTATTACACTATCATTCACCATCATTTTCAAACCTTTTAAATGTAGGACAGCCATCGCAATCTGTTGGGAGTTTTCCATATAGGTTAAGCTTTCCACCTGTAATTCTGAAAACCACTGTTGATATTGCTGGATAGCTTCATTGGCTTGTCCCTGAAACATTAAAAATGTAGTCGCACTTTTCATTTAGTTAACGCCCCTTCATATTTTGAAATCCATTGTGCTGGTGTCATTTTCGCAACAAGCTCTCCTATCAATTCAAACGGAATATTTTTAGCGCTTGTAAAACGAATACAACTTTTCCCCATATTGAGTTTCGTCGGTACTCGTTTCGCATATTCCTCTTGGAACCACGAGAGTAGCGCTCGATCTGCATAAATGCCCATATGATAAACTGCAATATGACGTTTCTGTGCAGCAAGACTTATAAAGGGCAAAGGAGTATTGGGTGTAACATGATAGCCTTTCGGATAGGTAGTTAGTGGGACCACATAGCTTACCATGTCATAGTACATGCTTTCTTCAAAACCCTCTGGTAAATTGCTTTCTACCACGTCTACAAGTTTGCCAAAACTCTCCCGCCATTTTTCATCCACTTGCTCAATATATGTGCTTTTCATGCCCTTCCCTCTTTTCAATTGCTATGTGTGTATCAGAAGACTCATTCAGTCCATAACGTAAAATTGATCTCCGTTCTGACTTCATATTTAATGCTGCGCTACATAATAAATTCTAGTTGCTAACCATCTGTCTTATGCTAATTACAATAAATATAGCATCATTTAAAGGAATCCATAAAGCCTCTTTGTAAATTATGCTTTTCCCTCCGCCTTTGCTTTTCGGTATAATTCCTTTGTTTTGTAGCCCAATCTAATAATTTCACGCATCTCCTCTAAACGTGCTACTTGCGTCTCTTCCTTTTTCGCACTATAAATATATCGGGCCCAGTCCTTTTGATAACCCGGTGTTAATCCATCATAAAATAGTAAGTCATCCGGATTTTCCGCAAGGGTATCACGCAATTGAGGAATCATACCTTCATAGTCACTAACGCATTGACTACTCGCTGTCTTCTTCTTGCCGCGTCCCTTGCCATCTTTCTTTATACTTACTATAGAAAATGTCTCATCTAACGACATAAGACTGGCAAATTTATAATCACTGCCAACAATGTATTTTTCCTCGTCCACTTGAATTGCTGGAAAGATGTCATCGCGATGGATAAACTGTTCATACCTCTTATTCCCCTTTTTCGGATAAACAAAAAATAAATAACCTTGTTCCGTAAGCGTGTTTAACTTTCGTACATTTTGTAAATACGTTACCATCTCATCAATCGTCAACACAAAGGCAATTATTCGATCATAAGGCGCATTTCCTGTTTGGGTTATTCCCTCTAATTGCATCTCCTCTGGTTGATTATGAATGGCGATAGACAGTCCATCCTTCATTTTAAATTTCTTTAGCATAGTTTTGACACCTCTTATAATTATCAATACAATTTTCTCTTAGTTTTGATAGTATAGCTGATTTAGTGCAATTTTCGTACAAAAAAACGCTCGAATATTCTCGAGCGGTTAAGAATGAGATAAGCTTATTTAATTTTTGTAGCCACAACTATTCCTCTAATAATCGGAATGGCCGTTATAATTAGCACTAATGGTAGGAACCACCAACCAAGACTCTCTGCCTCCCCAAGTGCAATACGTACCATTTGGAATGATATAGCTGTAAATATAAGTAGACAAAGGTTTTTTATTTCATTCAATATTTTTCGGCTATTTAAATAAAATGCCTCTACATTACTTTCGTTTAAGCGTGCTGGGTACTTATGAATATGCGGAATTTTTTCAAGTAATCCTAGCAATATCCACAGCAATATTCCGATAAACGGAAGGATGAGTAACTCTATTTTTGAACCCCACCGATTAACTTCTCCTGCACCATTAAAATGCCCTGGAATCTTTTCGGGTAGTTGGCCCCACATTCCAACAATATAAAGGATGGACAGTATAAATAACCCGCCACCGATACAGTCCAAAATCTTTTCATATCTTGTTTTCGGCAATTTTAAAATTGGCCTATACATCTTCCCACTTCCTTGCTTATTCCTTTTTCTATTTTACGTTACTACAGTTTAATTAGTTTCAAATTTATGCAAATTGTCATAATTTTCGAGGTATACAGGTAACTATCCGCCTTCACTTACTGTAAAAAAGCAAATTATTCAGCTTTTTTATCATTCTACCTACAATTATTTACCTTATTATTCCTAATTTATATTGTAGAAATACTCACAATACTTTGTAAAATTTATATAATCTGATATAAATGGTATAAACATATTTCATTTTTTTGTAACATTTCTACTAAATTACTGAGAAAGGAAACGACAACTTATGCGATTTACTATCTACAAGAAGTTAGTACTCGGTTTTTTTATTGTTATTTTAGTATTAGTTGGCACAATCGGATTAAATTTCAAACAGCTTAATTCAGTAAACAAAACATATCGTGTGTTACTCGAAGAACAAACAACTAAATCTATTAGTATTCAAGAGCTACGCGCAATTGCTAAACAAGAAATTGTAAATATCAGAGGTTATCTATTGCTTGGGGACGAGCAAAATTTGCAAAGTAATACGGCTTCACGTGAAGGGTTTAAAAAGAAATATGATGAATTAAAGGCTTCATTCGATTCTCAAAAATCTAGTGATTTATTAGAGGCAATCAATAAAAGCGAGCAGGATGTCCAACGGTTCGCAGATCGAATGTTTTCATTAAAGGATGCTGGAGAAACAGAGCAATACGAAAAGCTCGATAGTACACAAGGTCGCCTACTTATTAAACAATTCGATAACCGTGTAACTAATCTTGCTAACTACCAAGATGATTATATAAAAGGAAAAATCGCTGCTACAGCTAAAGAAATTCAAGCTATTAAATTCCAAATGATCATTCTTGGCATCTTCGCTGTTGTCACTAGTCTCATCATTGCTATGGTCATGGGAAGCCTTATCTCTCGCCCTATTAAAGGTATGGCAAAAACCGCTAAAAAGATTGCTAATGGCGATTTAACAGCTGAGCAAATTCATATTAAGAATCGTGATGAGGTAGGTGATTTAGCAATTGCCTTTAATCAAATGGCAGTAAATTTAAAGGACCTTATTACAAATGTACGTCATAATACTGTACAAGTAAGTGGTTCTGCCGCTGAATTAACTGCAAGTGCTGAACAAACAATCCAAGCGACAGAACAAATTACTTCCTCTATACAAGAAGTGGCAAGTGGCTCAGAGGCCCAAGGGAAAAATGCTACTGAAAGTTCAGCAGCTATGAAAACTATGACAAAAGGCATTCAGCAATTAGCTACGACGACGGCTGCCGTTTCAGAGCTTGCTATAGAAACAAATACTGAAGCTAATAAAGGAAATGAATCGCTACACCGTGTGATTACACAGATGGACACAATTAATTCTGCGGTTTTAGAATCCGCTAGCGTTGTGAAAAATTTAGGAAATCATTCCTTTGAAATCGGAAATATTATTGGTCTCATCACGGATATTGCAGAGCAAACAAATTTACTAGCATTAAATGCTGCAATTGAGGCAGCACGTGCAGGGGATCATGGTCGCGGCTTTGCAGTAGTTGCAGATGAAGTGAAGAAATTAGCCGATCAATCAAAGCAATCAGCTAAACAAATAGCAAGTCTGATTTCAGAGATACAACAGGATACAAACCGTGCCGTAACTGTTATGGAAACAGGAACACAAGAGGTAAAAGTCGGTATGCAAGTGGTAAAAGTAGCTGAGGAAGGCTTCTCAACAATCGTTAAACTGATTGAACAAGTATCCCAACAAATTCAAGAAGCAACAACAGTTTCAGAGGAAATGTCATCGAGTGCTGAGCAAATTTACGCATCCTTCGATGAAATCGCAACAATCGCACAGATGTCTTCTTCAAATCTACAAAATGTAGCTTCTGCTTCTGAAGAACAACTAGCAACTATTGAAGAAGTTGCCGCTTCTGCTGCCACACTATCCAACATGGCCGAGGAATTACAAACACAGGTTTCACGTTTTAAAGTGGAGTAAAAAGTAGCTTGTATTATTAAAGGTATTCAATCTCCAGAATTATATTTTTTTAATTAAATACGATTCGGGAGATTACTATGTCTTTGAAATCTAGAATTCGCCATTTAGGAGGTCCCCAGCCTCCATTTACGTGGCAAATAAAACCTCCGCTTTTAGGTAATAAGACAACAAATTAAGGTTTTTATATAAGACAGAAAAAATATAATTTTTAGAATTTTATTGACAAATTAAAAATACCCAAGTATCATTGCTTTCAACAACACATTATTGTAGGCCATGATTGGAAATAGTAGAAATGCAAGTGCACTTGTAGAGAGTCGGTGGTTGGTGCAAACCGATAGGCACACATTTTGAACTCGTCCATGAGCCACTCCCTGAACTTTGAGTAAGGGACGTCGGTTTCCTCCGTTAACGGGATAGACAGTGACAGCTGTCGATAAGGGGACTTTTTCTATAAAGAGAAGGTCAATTAGAGTGGTACCGCGAGCATAAACTCGTCTCTATATTTTTATATAGAGGCGGGTTTTTTTTATTGAAAAATAACCAATGTGTAATTTTGTCTCTAGCTTAGAGCTAACGGTTCAAAGCAGAGACAATATCAATATATTGACAACTACAACAGAAGGAGTGTTTGAAAATGGGAAGAAAAATTTGGGTGTTTGATACAACTTTACGTGACGGCGAGCAAGTGCCTGGTGCAAAACTAAATTTATATGAAAAAGTAGAGATTGCACAGCAACTCAAAAAATTAGGCGTCGATATTATCGAGGCTGGTTTCCCGGCTTCATCACAAGGAGATTTTGATGCAGTTAAAGCTGTCGCACAAAAAGTTGGTCATACAAATGACATTATGATTACTGCTTTAGCACGTGCTGTACAGGCAGATATCGATGCTGTTTATAACGCTGTAAAATACGCTGAAAATCCGATGATTCATATGGTGCTTGGCACTTCTGATATTCATGTTGAGAAAAAATTTAGCAAATCCAAGGATCAAATTCTACAGATTGGTGTTGATGCAGTAAAATATGCGAAAACGCTTCTACCACAAGTCCAATATTCAACAGAAGACGCATCTCGTTCAGATTTCGAGTATCTTTGGAAAACTATCGAAGCCGTCATGAAGGCTGGTGCAACAATGATTAATGTACCTGACACAGTCGGCTTTGCAGAGCCAGAAGAATTCGGAGCGATGATTTATAAACTAAATGAACGTATGAAAAATCTAAACGATAGTGTTTTGTTGAGTGTTCATTGCCATAATGACCTTGGTATGGCCACTGCTAACACACTTGCTGCGATTAAAAACGGCGCGGATAAAGTAGAATGTACAATTAACGGCATTGGCGAACGCGCAGGAAATGCAGCATTAGAAGAAGTCGTCATGGCATTGAAAACACGAGGCTCTGTATACAATGCTGAGACACGTATTAACACAAGAGAAATTATGAATACATCTCGTCTTGTTTCAAGCTTCATGGGCTTAGACGTACAAGTAAACAAAGCGATAACTGGGGATAATGCTTTTGCCCATTCCTCTGGTATTCATCAAGACGGCCTTCTAAAATCTCGTGATGCTTATGAAATTGTCCATCCAGAAGATGTAGGCCTAGACGATATGGAGCTAGTCCTGACAGCTCGCTCTGGGCGTCATGCGGTGAAAAATGCCCTTGAAAAACTTGGCTTCTCCAATCTTTCAGCAGATGAGTTTGAAGGAATTTTCGAAGGCTTCTTAAAGCTTGCTGACGCAAAAAAAGAAGTTTACGATCACGATTTATATGTTATTGTGGAAAGCTATTATGAAAAACATGACGCAAACAATGCTAATGCCACTCATTATAGTGATCAGTTCTTTGACTTCGATGATTTACAAGTCGTCAGCAACGCAAGCTTCCCTTCAGCAAGTGTGAAAGTACGTAAAGGCGGGGAGATATTTAAAGCAAGTGCAGTTGGCTCAGGTCCGATTGATGCCCTATATTCTGCCATCGCAGAAATTACAAACATTGATGTAAAACTTGTAGAATATAATATCAATAGCGTTTCCCGTGGCAAAGAAGCGCTTGGAAAAGTAAAAATTACAATCGAGCATGAAGGTGAAAAATATATCGCCAAAGCGGCAGATACAGATATTTTAAAAGCGAGTGCGCTAGCTTATATTAATGCGATCAATAGTATTGTTGTCGCTAAATTAACGCCTGTTATGAACTAACATACATCCGCAGGTGAAAGCAGTATGACACGTTGAGTCATACTGCTTTCACTATTCCTAGCGGCTACCCTCTACTAGCTTTTGGTATTCCTCTTCAATTAATTCAACATCTAGACGCTCAAACAGTGGCGTCACTTCGCTAATACTTGTTGGTAAGTCCACTTGTTCATGCCACTTTACTTCGTTGATTCTTAACATCTTTCTCACCTTTTCAGCTGAAAACGGTAAAAATGGATGTAACAGCTGTCCAAGATTAGCAATTATATAAACACAAGTTGCAAGTGTTTGATTGCCAGCTTCTACATTCTCTTTCACCTGTAGCCACGGCTGCCGCTCGTCAAAATAGTGATTAGCCGCACGAATGTATTCAAAAATGGCCTCTAAAGCTTGTTTAAAATGACCCGCTTCTATTTGAATCCCAACATCATTAAATAGCTGAATCGTGTTTTTTCGAATAATGGCATCTATCTCGGCTTGAGGCACTTGACGATCAAATGATTTTTCTAAAAACTTCAATGTCCGATTGACAAAATTACCATAAGCACCGAGTAATTCACCATTGTGACTATAAATAAATTCTCGCCACGAGAAATCAGTATCACGATTTTCTGGCGCGTTTATAGTTAAATAATAACGAAGAGAATCGGCATCGTATCGACTCAAAATATAAGGTACCCATACCGCCCAGTTTTGGCTCGTCGATAATTTTCGTTTTTCTAATGTCAAATATTCGTTTGAAACAATATGTGTTGGTAAGGCCTCTGCTCCTATCCCCATTAGAATAGCTGGCCATATAACTGTATGGAACGGAATATTATCCTTACCATGCACATAATACGAAATCGTTTCTTCATTCCACAAATCTTCAATCGCTAGTTGATGCTGCTTCGCCCATTCAATACTCGCTGTTAAGTAACCTGCTACTGCTTCAATCCATACATATATTTTTTTGCCTTCAAAACCTGATACTGGCACATCGATACCATTTGGTAAATCCCTTGTTACTGCGCGGTCCGGTACCCCTTCTGCCAAGTAACGTTCTGTTAAACCTAAAGCATTGACTCGCCAGCGTTTTTCCGCCTTTGCCTTCACTAAATAAGCCTCCAACCTCCCCTGAAACTGGCTAAAAGCAAAATAAAAATGCTCTGTCCCTTTGATAATTGGCTCATTCCCACAAATTTTACAGTGTTTATCGATTAAATCGAGCGGGTCTAAAATCGTTGAGCAATGATCACATTGATCACCACGCGCCTTCGCACCACAGTTTGGACAAATCCCCTCTACAAATCGATCCGGTAAAAACTGCTTATCTGTTTCACAGTATGCTTGTTCAATTTTCTTTTTATATAAAAATTTGTTCGCTAGCAGCTGTGAAAAAATTGCCTGAACAGATTCATGATGGTGCTGCGCATCTGTTCGCGTATACATATCGTAAGTAAATCCTAAATCATTGAAGCATCTTGAAAACTCTTCATGATAATGATTAGCAATTGCTTCCGTTGTCGTATTTTCCTGCGCAGCTCGAATTGAGATTGGTGTACCATTACAATCACTTCCCGAAACATATAAAACCTTCTCGCCCTTTTGTCGGTAATATCTAGCCAGAATATCACCCGGTAATAATGCAGCAACATGCCCTAAATGCAAAGAACCATTTGCATATGGCCACGCGCCTCCAATAACAATTGTCATCCTAAGTTGCTCCCCTCAACAAAATTGTAAAAAAGTGTATAAAAAAAACGCCCTAATCAAAATTGATTAGGACGAGTATACCCGTGTTACCACCTATATTTACAAATAGCTCACACTATTTGCCTCCATCAGTGCGTCTCATTCAAATTTTTAATGAGAGATACTGCCGCTGTTGTAACGAGTGCTCATCTCGTCGTAATCTACTCGCAAACTTGCTTTCGGTACGAAGCTCAAAGGTCATTTTCAAAAGGGGGCATTTACCTCATTTCCACCAACAGAGGCTCTCTATATAATGCTTCTCCAATTTACTTTTCCTTATCAATGCTCTTACTATAGATTTCCACCATTTTACTCTTTATGCCGTTGAATTGCAATCATGTCGATAAATTGCTCTTAGTTCTCGATAAACTGAAAAACTTAGGCGATAAATCATTTAATCTTTTCGATAAAACGAAAAAGTTGGGTGATAAATCAGAAAATGTAGTCGATAAAATTTTATCCAAGCTTTATTTCAAGCAACTCTTTTAAATTATTAATGACAATGTCCGCTTTTCGTAATTCTGTGTCCTGCGCAAAGTCGAAACGTACACCAACTGAAAGCAACTGATTATCCTGAGCTGCCCGAATATCAGAAGAACGATCACCTACAACTGCGCCGCGTTCAATGGCATTTTCCTCGATGACCTTTTTCACTAAATCAGATTTATGACCGCTCGAAATGGACTGAATACTATATGTACCATTGATAAAACGTTGTAATTGATAGGTTTCTACTATTGCTTGTAAATACTCTGTTTGCCCATTACTGGCGATAAATAAATCATAGTTTTCTGCCAATATAGCAAGAGTTTGCTCTGCATTTGGATATAATGCACCCTGGCGATTACGTATTTGTTCAATTAGCTTAACATGGAATAATGCGTTGCTTTCTTCACGTGTCTCTAGCGTGTGCATAGGACATAACGTTTCCCAGACAACAGGTAATGGAACACCCATAATTTCGCGGTATTTCTCTATTGGTGTTTCTCCCTGCCACAAGCCCCTTGCACGCAGCACATTAAACGTCTCCGATAATGCTGGCTCTAATATTAGATTTGTTTGAAATAAAGTACCATCCATATCAAAAATAATAGCTTTTTTCATAAAATCACCCCTTCTACGGTTATGAACGTTTTCTACTTTTTATTGTTTCTCTTTCATGCCATTTAAATAATATGCCCCCTCTAGTTCCTAAAACTAAAGGGGGATCCTATTTTTAAGGTTCTAAAGGTACTACTATTTCTAATTCCTTTATTTCCTCCCAATAACCCTGCTTGTTCGTCTTACCTGGTTTAAGTGTAAAAGATTTCGGCATTTTCTCCATAGGAGGCAGTACTATAATAATATGATGTCCATTATCCTTGGTCGCACCCATTTGTATATTCTCCCCATCGTATAACTCTCCCTCACTATCTGTTACCTCAAACTCAAAAAATGGCCATTTATCATTTCTATCTAATTCGTTTGGATAATCTACTAGGACATCTATACGTGTCGATAGCGGTGTAAATGAAACTTGCCCAACGTTTAACTTGTATAACCCATTGTTCGTACTAGCTATTACATTTGGATAGATCTTAACAACTTCTTCCTTTAATTTTTCAAGAGTAAAATCTACATGCCAATTACCTTTGTAGCCAAATAAATCGCTTCCATCTAATGCGACTTCAATGTTATCCCCGTATATATCTGGATTTGATAAAGTTAATTCATGATGTTCAATAATCGTGTTTTTATCTATATCATCTTGACCTGTAGAACCGATCGCAACATCTATTGGCTCCCCATTGACAGTTAGCTTATTCGTACCTACTACCTCTTCTTTTAAAGAAACACCATTCTGCCCTGTATAAGCAACCGTAACTAATAATCGATTACCATCATATACCGCTTCTTCAACAGCCATTGTAAGACCTGCATGTTTATCCTCCTTTCCTATTTTTGTCATCAAATGATTTTGTTCAATTTTTTCAGCTGCAATATCCCCAAATTCAGCATAAATAACCCCAATATAAGGTACATTGGCCAGTGCAGTCGCTATTGTAGGGGATAAAAATCCTGCACCTAGTAGCACTATACATAATCCACATGCTACTAAAAGGGGTTTTATAATTTTAATGTTCCGTTTCTTCTTTTTTGCAGCACGCATTGCTGCCTGCTCTCGCGCCATCAATTGTTGAAGAGGAATATCGATACGATCAATAGATTGATTATTATTTTCCTTACTCATACAAGTAGCCCTCCCTTAAGACTGGTTTTAATTCTTTCTTAGCTCTATTAATATAGGACTTCACCGTTCCTTCGGGACAGCCCAGCATTTTTGCAATCTCTTTTACAGAAAAATCATGATAAAAGCGTAACCATAAAATCGTTTTATACTTGGCATCTAGTGTTTCAAATGCCTCTTTTAAATCTAATGTATGCGCAATATTTTCAATATTTTGATGTCCAGCTAACTCTGCAAATAACGCCTCGTCTCCTGAAGTAAATTTCCTTGAATCTTTTCTAATAAAATCAATAGATTTAAAAGTAACAATCTTAACAATCCACCCTGGAAAACTGCTTGGATTCTTTAATGTTTTCAATGTTGTATAGGCTTTATAAATAGATTCTTGATAAATATCAAGCGCATCCTGCTCATTTCGAACATACGAGTAGGCCGTGCGGTATAATTTCTCACGCATCAAAACGATCAACTGCTCAAAGGCTCCATCATCCCCCTTTTTTGCACTTTTAACCAATTTTTTTAGATCCACCTAATCTCCTCCTTCTAGCTACACTTTAAAGTCGTTTTGGGAAATGAAAACGTTGCAAAAAAAAAATAGATGTCCTCCATTTAGAGACATCCATTTTTTAATTTTAATCAAAAAACTCCATATGCATTTTTTCCTTCTTATAGTAATCCAATCGGTCCTGTAAAGTCCCTGTATGAAATTCGAATTTATGACCGTCTGGATCTGTGAAGTAAATCGATTTTTTATCTCGTACATCTCTTTGTCTGCCTTCCAGAATGTTGACATTATGATGGACTAGCTTTTCATACATGTTGTCAAAATCGGCCTCCTGGATAGAAAACGCTATATGTGTATTGGATTGATGTATGTCATTGCGTGGGATATCCTGTTCTACATTCAGGGCAAGCCACAGCCCATTTACATCTAAATAGGCTGTACTTCTACCCTTCACTAATAATTTTGCGTCAAAAACCTTTTCATAGAATGCGATGGATTTCTCTAAATTTGACACTGAAAATAATAAATGATTTATGTTTTGGATTGTCATTTTCGTACCCCCAACTATGAAATTGCTGCTCACTCTAATATTAAGTTTAATTTGATTTTTTGCCCTTCTTTAAGCCTTTCGCAATTTGCTTCGATTTGCGTTGCTCATTTAGCCTTGCCTGAGCATTTGTTTTGCGTTCGATAAAAGCAAGCTCTCTTTGCAATTTAAAGTAGCTCTGGAGACGTGATCGTTCAAGTACACCCTCTGTAATTGCTTGCTGTACAGCACAGTGTGGCTCCTTCTGATGTGTACAATCCCTGTAACGACAGGCCGCAGAAAGATCCTCAATATCCTGAAAACTAGCGGATAAGCTATCACTCTGATCCCATAATTGTAGCTCCCGCATTCCTGGTGTATCAATTAAACAGCCGCCTTCTGGCAATAAAACTAACTCACGATGTGTTGTTGTATGGCGCCCCCTCGCATCATCTTCACGAATACCTGAAACCTTCATAAGCTCCTCACCACTAAGAGCATTTGTCAATGTGGATTTCCCTGCGCCAGAAGAGCCAAGTAATGCGCCCGTCACACCTTCCGTAAATAGCGCACGAATATCTTCTAAGCCCTCACCTGACAGTGCACTAGTCACAAAAACATCTACACCAAACGCTACAGACTCAACCTCACGTATTTTACTAGAAACATCTTCACAAAGATCAGCCTTCGTTAATACAACGATCGGCTTTGCACCCGAATCCCACGCAGCTACTAAATAGCGTTCTAAACGACGAATATTAAAGTCTGCATTTAAGCTCATAACAAGAAGCACGATATCAACATTCGATGCTACTATCTGCTCTTGTATTTCCAGCCCCGCGGCCTTGCGGGAAAAGACTGATTTACGTGTAAACAATTTATGAATGATCGCCCTTTCCTCACCAGGCATTTTCTCGACTAGCACCCAATCTCCTACTGCGGGAAAATCTTCCCGTGCTAATGATGTATAGGCGTAATGTCCAGCAATCGTTGCCAGCCACTCTCCTTCTTCAGCTAGTACACGATAGGAATGTTTATGCTCTAAAGTAACCCTAGCCGGCACACAATTCGCCAGCTTAGCCTCCTGTTTAAATCCAGTCATTTGCTCTTCAAAATATGGTGAAAATCCTAAAGTTGTTAAATTCAAGTTGTTTTCCTCCTAAATGTGAATATCCTTTGTACTCAAATTGATACTAAACACAAAAAACCTTGTCTCTGCGCAATTCGGCAGTTACAAGGTTCACAGGCACATTTAAGAGAATATACAAATTACCACAATTGTCATTTAAATACACGGTGTGGTCAATTTATATATTTTAGGCGTGTGAAACTGAACAAACCGAATTGCAGCTCGTTAAAAACGGATCTATTCATCATGTCACATCACCTACTTCCGATTTAGTTATTTCCAATATAGCGAAATATTCCGAAATTGTCAATTATCTTCTAACAAGCATGTATCCCCTCCCCCCCTGCATACAATAAACAAGACCACTATTGGCGAAGGAGATGTTGAATTGTCAAAAATCATTTCTATCAGTACATACCAACCACCGTACACATTACAACAAATAAACGCAGAGGAGCTAACAAAGGAACTTTTCCATGCGAAAATCCCTAAGTTAGAACGTTACTTAAAAGTTTTTGAGAATGGTGGTATTGCAACACGCCATTTTTGTGTACCACCTGAATGGCATCGTACCGATCATTCCTTTGAGGAACGAAACGATTTATATATTGAACTAGCTACACAATATAGCGTTGATGTCATTCAAGCCTGTTTACAAAATGAAGCGTTTTTACAATCACCGGTTTCTCCTAAAGACATTGATGCTATTATTTTTGTAAGTAGTACTGGTATTTCCACACCAAGTATTGATGCACGAGTTATGAATAAACTTCCTTTTTCAGACAGACTTAAACGTATTCCACTTTGGGGACTTGGCTGTGCTGGTGGTGCGGCGGGTGTTAGTAGAGCCTATGATTTTTGTCTTGCCCATCCAGAAGCAAAAGTTCTTGTCGTTTGTGTCGAGCTTTGTAGTCTAACCTTTCAGCCAAATGATTTTTCAAAAAGCAATTTAATCGGTGCGTCTCTTTTTGCAGATGGAGCCGCATGTATACTCGTCTGTGGAGATGACGTGAATATCGCAGTAAAAAAGCCAATACCTGCTATTATCGGGACTGGCTCTAAATGGATGCCAGATTCAGAAAATGTTATGGGTTGGAATATTAAAAACAATGGTCTACATGTCGTTTTTCAGAAAAGTATTCCTGCCATCATCACCAAGTGGCTCGGGCCATTCATTGAACAATTTTTATTGGAACATGAACTATACAATGAACAGCTTACACATTTCATCGCGCATCCCGGCGGTAAAAAAGTGTTAAAAGCTTATGAAGATACTCTGTATCTAGCTTCCAAAAAAACCGATATTTCTCGGGAAATATTGAAATTTCACGGAAATATGTCATCTCCTACGGTGCTATATGTATTGGAGCAATTTATGTTAAACGAAGGACAAGTAGAGGATACTGGCTTGCTCGTCGCTCTCGGCCCTGGCTTCTGCGCTGAAGCTGTATTACTTAAATGGAGGGAGTAGCATGATTATCTACATTATTTTGATCCTCGTCATTCTACAAAGATTGACAGAAGTTTTCATTGCAAAACGCAATGAAAGATGGATGCTTTCACAAGGGGCATATGAAGTTGGTTCTTCTCATTATCCATATATGGTTGCTTTGCATGCTGGTTTTTTCCTATTTTTAATTATTGAAGTCGTTACTAATCATAAAAGTTTATCTCCTTTATTTCCGTTATTATTTTTATTATTTATTGCCGTTCAAATATTACGCATTTGGTGTATCCGTTCATTGGGGTCTTTTTGGAACACAAAAATACTCATATTGCCGGATGCAGAAGTTGTACGAAAAGGCCCTTACACATTTATGCGTCATCCAAATTACGCGGTAGTTTGCTTAGAAATTATGCTTCTACCTTTAATGTTTCAAGCATATTTCACAGCATTTTGCTTTACACTTTTAAATGTGACAATGCTGTCCGTACGCATTCCACTTGAGGAAAAAGCCTTGCGAGATGCGACTAATTATAATCATGTATTTCAAAAGAAGATTTCGGAATCCTAGCCGAAATCTTCTTTGTTTCGCTTTCGCTATCTAAACACTTGCTAAAAGAATTAATGCCATTCCCAATTGAACGGATCTTGTAAACCATCCCATGAGTTATTAAACTCATCTTCCGTTAATAAACACTTGTCTAGTTCTTTTATAATCGCCTCTTTATCTAAATCAACACCAATAATAACGAGCTGTGTCATGCGATCTCCAAATTCCTCATCCCAATCTTCTACTACCTCAGGACTTTGCAAGAAAACATCCTGCTGTTGTTCCTTTGGTAAAGCGGCTACCCAATAAGAAACTGGTTCTATTTTTGCCGATGAACCTGCCTGTGATAGTAATAATGCAACATTCTGATGTTTCGCACTCCAAATAATACCCTTTGCTCGGACAATCGATTCTGGCATATGATCACACCATTCTACAAATCGCATTGGATGAAATGGTCTTCTACGCTTATAAATGAAAGAAGAAATGCCATACTCCTCCGTTTCCGGTGTATGATTTTCATGACCAAGCTCTAATTCTTTTAACCAGCCAGCAGATTCTGATACCCGTTCAAAGTCAAAGCGTCCAGTATTTAAAATCTCAGCGGGCTCTATTGCACCGTTTACTGTACGAATTAGCTTGGCTTCAGGTTGTAATGCACGTAAAATACGTTCTAATCTTTCAAGCTCTTCATCTGATACTAAATCACATTTGTTTAATACAAGGACATCACAAAACTCGATTTGGTCAATGAGTAAGTCGGCAACATCTCTTTCATCTAACTCGCCTACTGCCTCCTTACGCTCTAAAAGGCTTTCACCCGACTGAAAATCATGCCAAAAACGATTCGCATCTACAACGGTCACCATCGTATCAAGCTGGCAAAACTTTGTTAAATCAATACCAAGCTCCTCATCTAAATAGCTAAATGTTTGGGCAACAGGTATTGGTTCGCTAATCCCCGTCGATTCAATTAAAATATAATCAATAGTACCGAGCCTCGCGAGACGCTCCACCTCCTGCAATAAATCCTCACGTAGCGTGCAACAAATACAACCATTCGATAGCTCCACAAATTTTTCCTCTGTTCGTGAAATGCCGCTTCCATTTGCAATTAGTTCTGCATCGATATTAATTTCACTCATATCATTGACGATTACAGCAACACGCATATCTTTTTCATTTTGTAAAACGTGATTCATCATTGTTGTCTTACCAGAACCTAAATAACCACTTAACACTGTAACGGGGATTTTCTTTGTCATCTTTACAACTCCTTAAATCGTAATTATTACTATTTACATTCCGTAATTAAAACATAGAGTCCTAAAAAACGCAACGCTAAAAACTTTACGGAAATACGGTATTGACATATTTCTCTAAAAATAATAATGTGTAAAGCGTAATTATTACGATTTAAAAGGAGGTTATTTTATGCGTGTACAAGTGACATTAGCCTGTACAGAAACAGGTGATAAAAACTATATCACTACAAAAAATAAACGAACTAATCCAGAAAGGCTGGAGCTTAAGAAATATTCACCACGTTTAAAAAGGGTTACATTACACAGAGAAACGAAATAATATATATTACGTCTAGAATCCACTAGTAACATAAAAATGGCTGTTTCAAAAGTGTCTGTCGTACTTTTGAAACAGCTTGCAACACAAACTTTATACAATTTTATCAGTATTGATTTCGATAGTAAGCTCGTTCAATTTATGTTCCAGATCCTCAAGTAAGCGTAATTTATGATTCAATTGCTTCTCAAAATCCATTGATTGAGCAAATACCTTATTTACTTGAGCATCTATATGTGTAATAAACCCTGGATTCATTATCGTTTTTCCACTCAGGGAAAGGCTATATTTTTTGATATCCGCCAATTCTTCCGTTAATTTTGCTATCTCACTACTTTTCTCCTCTATTTCTTTGGTTAAATGCTTATTAAGATTATCTGAACTGGCTTGTTCTAAACGAGATCTTTCAAGGGCTTCAATGATAGTATTCATTTGTTGGCTTATATCCTTTGTAAAAACGTTCAGCTTCTTTTCAAGGCAATCGACTATAGTCTTATCATGAACATCTGAATTTGTAGAAAGTAATTTATCTTTAGCGGATGTTAACGTTTCCTTCATTAGCTTATTTTCTGCACGCAGCTCTTCTAATTCCTTTAATAAACCCTCTATCGAAGAAAGTTGTTTTTTCTTCTGGGTTTCTCTTGCTTGTATATCTTCATAGTAAGTTTTAAGCTTTTTTTCATGGTCTCTCTTCTGCTTTAAAAGCTCCATCGAAAGCTCCTTTTTCTGCTTTGTTAATTGAACATTTTCCCGCTCTAATCTCAGTACTAGTGAATAATAATCACTATCTCTGAGCCTTTTAACTTCATTTTTATATTTCGCTAATTCTGCTCTTAAAAAAATGATCATTTGCTGCAACTGAATAGGATCATTGTTTTTAACAATATCATTATCCACTCTCGCGCCTCCTAATCACGACATTTTTTTAAGTAAACTAATCACTTCTTCAAATTGCTCCTTACTATTCTCTAACATGTCATCAAGCTGCTTAATAATCTTAATGTCTATTTCCTCATCACTAATTTCTTCAGCTTTGCTCTTTTCTCCTGACATTAAATAGGCAAGAAGTAGATTCAATGTGCCTTTTTCGAGATAAGCAAAGCTGTTATTTTTCGTATTATTATCGTTAGATAGATTCGTAAGCTGTTCCTTTATTAGTTGATGGACAACACTATCTATTTTTTGATTTATATTTTCAGACTCACTCATTTTCATCCTCCTGTGTATGACTAATTCCATTGAGATTAATAGGATTTAAGACAACGACACCATCTTTGAACTCATCACAATATGTAAAACCCATGATACTTCCTGAATAAGAAAAATTATGACCCCACTTAATTTGAAAGTTAGGAAATGATAATGTTTCGTTTGGCACTAACGTTGTTTTGCCTATAGGTCTAAGCCAGAATTCCTCCTTGCTTGATTGATCATTGATTCGTTCCCAGCTACTGTTGCCTTTTAAATTTGGTGCGAAATGTTCATAGACATACCTTCCTGAGAAAGAGAATGGAGAGTCTTCAGGCAGTTTTATACATAGATACGGATTCGTTATAGGCTGATTCCCTATATTGCGAATATGATAGGAGCCCAAACATAAGCTTTCCTCATCAGGATTATAAGAAATATTGAACGAGGACGTGAAATAACTAATGATGTTGACACTTTCTGGAATAATGAGCTTCTCAACCGTTTTTTTAATTTCATGAACATAAAAATCTGTTTGTTTTTTTAGTTCATTTATCTTTTCTTCCACATGATCGATACGAGTAGTCATAATTAGTACCCCCTTGCCAATAGTATTTAATTAACCAACCTACTTTAAGCGCTAGCTACTGTCTGAAATCTTTCATAAAAAAAAAGAGAGGATTAACCTCTCTTTATAATATGATTTTCTTCTATGTGTTAGTACCATTAACCAACTGTTGGGAAGATAGCAGGGCACTGCTGCGGGCGTACTACACCCGGACATGCGAACGGTAATTCTGCTCTTGGTTCGCAGAAAGTCGCTAAGAATTCCACAGTTACTGGGAATGTAGATTGAATACTTTGGCAAACAGATACAGTAATCGTTAATGCAGAAAACGTAATTGTCCCTGCTCCAGCTGTTAATGTTCCAGTTGTACACACGAAACAATCTAAATCCGTGAATAAAATTTCTACATCTGTCCCTGTTGGCGCACATAATGTAACTTGTTCGCAACGAGAAAGTGGAATAGTATTGCTTGTGAACATAGTGCCGTTCGGTAGACAAACAACTATCGTAAGAATAAAGTTCTTTTGAATAGTTAAATTTTGAAGACATACAGTTGCACCATCAATTGAGAATTGGCGATTCTCACGGTTCAAGATAACAATAGGGTTTGTTGTTGATGGAACTACCTTACATGTAACTACTGCACCTGTTAAATCCGTCGTTGGCGTTACTCCTGGAAAAGTAATTGGTCCAGTAGGGGAAAAATCAAACGACATTTCCTTTACAATCCAGTCAAATACCTTATCGACGTTTATACAAATAAGTTCTTGCGCCTGGGATGGCATATTATCTAGCATCCTTTTGACACCTCCATAATTTTTTTACCTTTCGTTTGTATCTTATGTTTTCTAACTAAAAGTGCATGGGCTAAAAAGTAATTCGTTCTGATTTTTATGAATCAATTATGCCTCAGCAAAATTGCCGCTGTCGCATAGATAAATTGCCACAGGACGTGGCTGAGTTCCTCTATTTTTAGCAGGTGTTTGAACCCGCCGAAAAGTAACTTAAATCAGCAATGTATCTCCTATAAAGGCGGGAGTCTTCTGTAACTGGTGCTTTACTTTCGTTACGAAAAATAATTGCAAGTTAAAATACTAAAGTATCAGTATGTATCGTCTTTGCTTATACCGCCCTTTCTTAAGAAGAAACCAAAATGTTTGAAAGGACCGGTATATTTGTAACAGAAAGTAAACATTTTTAATAAAATATAAATGGACTGAAAGGGGTGAAATGCAATGGAAGATTCAAAATTGTACTCCACTCAAGGCATTGAACAATTGAAGCAAAAAATAGAAGCCTACAAGGATACATTAACTTCATTAAAAATGGGAAATTCAATTGAAGATTACCTATTTATGAAAATGGATTTTGATGAAATTAAAACGCAAATGGCACTGTTAGAAGAGCTAAACGAAACAATAGATGATAAGCAAAAAAATTCCCAAATCAGAGGCTATGAGGAGCAGATAAAACTTCTATCAGCACAAATTGAGTCTTTGAATCAAACAATTGAAGAAATGAACCGAGATATACTAAAGGTTTTAAACAAATTACTTACGATTGAAAATACCGAAGCTCCAACCACTCCACCTAAAACTGAAAAAATATCTAATTTCTTTGCTAACGGTGCTCAGAGGGGGGATTCGATCATTACACAGACAACAAGCCCGTCGGCGAATACATCTAAACAGCCCTCTTATAAAATGCTACAAAATCTGGCAGGTAAAGCAACAAATACGCAATTAGATGGAAACAATGGTACGCCTTCTACTCGCAACGGAAATCAAAAAGATGTACCCGAGGAACGCCATTTTAATCAACAATACTTTCAATCAATAAATACTCATCCAAGCCAAATATATAATGGCTTATATAGAAATACGAACACTGAATCGACCTTCCATTTTAAGCACGCTACGAACATACAGGAAATTCCAATTAGTATCAATGGACCTGCCTTAGCGCCTGACGATGCCTCAACTCCCGAGAATTACAGAAAAAAAAATACTGCAGTCACTGTGGCTGAAATGAACGCTGCCATAACGAATGAGCCAAGCAATCTTCAGGTACTTGAAACTGTTATTGAGCCTGTCATTCCAGAAGCAGCCGAAAATGTTATTGAGCCTGTTATTCCAGAAGCTGAAAACGTTATTGAGCCTGTCGTTCCAGAAGGAGCCGAAAACGTTATTGAGCCTGTCGTTCCAGAGGTTGCCGAAAACGTTATTGAGCTTGTCGTTCCAGAAGTAGCCGAAAACGTTATTGAGCCTGTTATTCCGGAAGTAGCCGAAAATGTTATTGTGCCTGTTAATCCGGAAACGGCTGAAAATGTTAATGACTTTGTCATTTCGGAAGCGACTGAAATGGTTAGTGCGCCTGTCATTCTGGAAACAGATAAAGTGATGAACGAGCAAGTGGACGCAAATAAATCACCTATTTTAAAAGGTGATGAATGTGAAAGTCTTGAACCTACATTAGGGGAAGTATATGAAACCCATACACAAATTGAAGAGGTAAACGAATCACCTGAGGAAAACCAGAAAAAAGAGAAGGGTTCTTTGTTTTTCAATTTCTTTCGAAAATGGAGTTAGTTTAAAGTTGCTGTGTACACAGCTTAGGATCAATCTAGATATTTGTCCAATACGTATGAAAATACATATTGGACTTTTTTGTTTAATTAACCAAATAAGCAGAAGGTCAATTTCATTATAGAATACTTGTCATTAACAAAAAAACCTCTAAAAAAGCCTCCATAATTTCCACATATAAAAACTACAATACGGATATTTGCCCTAACCCTATAATCTTAGCTGAATAGAATAATGAAGAAAGGGGGTGTAAAAATGTGTACGAATTGTATGAATTCAGCGTGCGGCGGCTGCGCAAATCAAAATAATCAGTGTACTGCACTTGGTCCTTTTGAAGCTATTGAAGCTGCATGTATTACGACTCCACCAGCAACAGGCTCGATCATCCCATTCGCATCAGGAACAGTTCCTGTTATTTTAACATCAGTTCTTGGTGGCGCGATCGGTACAGTTAGTCTTGTAGGGTTCGGTACGTCTATTCCAGGGGTAACTCTTACTGGTACAAATATAGATTTAACTGCCGCTACAGGAACAGAAGCCTTTTCAGTTCCACGTGCTGGTACTATTACATCTATTTCTGCATCATTGTCTGCAACAGTTGCTGTAACCCTTACAGGAACAGCAACAGTCAGAGCACAAATTTACCGCGCGGTTGCGGGAAGTAATGTTTTCAGCCCTACAACAGCATTTGTTGATTTAGCACCAGCTCTCTCAACTATAGCAGTAGGTACTATTACATTTGGTACTGCAAACGTTGCACCAGTGCCAGTAGCTGCTGGTGATCGCTTATTAATGGTGTTCTCCATTACTTCCTCAGGGATTGTTGCTACTGTTACTGGTAACGCAAGTGCAGGAATTAATATTGTATAAAAAATTATGTTCGTAAGTTAGATAAAGCTACTAAACAGTATCATTATCCGTGTAACATACGATATTAACTTGAAACCAATTTCAAAAGTAGGCGATTTTCTTCAAGATCTGGAAATCGCCTATTTTCACTTTGGAAAATTCTTTATTTAGCTAAAGCTATCTGAATATGAACAAGATGATGTTTTCCATGCCAGGCATATAAGGCTACAGCTTTTTCAAGTGTCATTAATCCTAAATCAGGATGATTAAATGCTCGTTGTAATTGCTCTACGGTTAAGTTTGTTAGCAAATAAACCCAGCGTTCATGTAAGCTCTCAATCATTTTATAAGATGTTGAGGCGGGCATTTCCGAATCCGGAAGCTGTGCCCAATCCACTTCGTTATAAGGTTTAATTGTCGGAATATCCTCCGTCAAAGCTAGCTTAAAACGGATGTAGCTATTCATATGACTATCTGCAATATGGTGGACAAGCTGCGTAACAGTCCAAGCATTTTCTCGGTAGGATTTCGCTAATGCTTGCTCACTGGCTCCACTAAGTGCCTCTGCTAGTTGTTTCGGTAATAGACGAATATCCTCCACCCATTCCTGTACCTGCTGTGCTGTAACTACTTCCGGAAATTGAAATTGTCCAATTGGATATCGTAAATCGGTCATAATAACTATCCTCCATTTCTATTTTCTTACTTTTTATTTTACCAATTTTATAATTTTGTCGCTATTCGCCTTAATTGTTCTAAGCAAAACCCTCATTTTATAAGTATTTCAACTTACAAAACGAGGGTCATTATGTGAAATATTCACTCTCTATTCATGTATATCGTAAATTAACGTATCAAAATAACTTTCATTTACATACAGTAAAATTGCCCATTCCCCCGGTTTTGGGATTTTTACACTTGATGGTCTATGGGCATCTGCACCATTTACAGGACCACCAAGCCCTATAGTCCAGCCATCTACTAAGATAGGGTACACTGTTTTTGAATCTTTATGATATCCGACAATTGTTAACTTGGTATCACGACTTTCTGCAATTCCCCAAAGATGCCACATCCATTTTTGAGTGTTTAAACTCGGCATATTGGCCCCGATAACACCTGATTTATCCTCATTACCAATAATACCTCTCTCTCCAAACTCTACAGCCTTTTTGTCCCAATCAATTGATTTGAAGTCACTTTCTTGCACAAAGTCAGGTAAATCCTTTGGCAGGGTAACCGCTTTCTCATGCCTTGTACAGCCTACCAACATTAACAACCCTGTTACCATAAGTATCCATCGCCTCATTACTACACTCCCTACAAGTCATAGTTATTTCATTAAACGAATGTATCGCGCAAATTGTTACAGAGTATTCAGATAATTTTATGCATTCTTTTATTCTATAGATCTCATCACAAATTTAACTAACGACTTTAGTGGATGAGTAATCGATAAAGCTGTCTCTTTTTCGAATTGCCGTGCAGCCTCAACCATTGAAAGCTGTGCAACTGAAATATACTGCTGTTCGCCTGCTACATCATGAAGGGCTTGTAAAATAGCATTATTATATGCATCCTTTTCCCCCTGAATAATCAGTTCAAACGTATTGTTGATAATTTTTATTTTAGTAGTAATGGATTTTTCATGTAGTAAAGCGTATTGTTGAAGTCTGTTCATCGTACCTTTAACGGTTTCAGAGTTTGTAAAAAGAATCGTTTGAGGATGTTTTTCTTCACATACTGTTTCAAAGAAGGGCTCATCTATTTTCATAATGGGAATAGAAAGCTCAAGCTGTTCTTTCTCTAACAATGCAATATAATTCGTGCACGTTATTAAAATAGCATCCATGTTACAGCTTTCCATCCATTCAAGTTGCTCTTTCACCTTAAAAGCTAACCCTTCAGTCCCTTTTGATACTTGCTGTATAAGACCTGGATCCACAAAATGTACTAGTTCTACTTTCTCAATGCTTTGAAATGCCTGTTCTATATACTCGATATTTGAATAATGTGCATGTAAACAGCCAAGCTTCTTCTTCAAGGCTAGCCCTCCTAATTAGTAAGCTGCTTTTCCATTGTCACTACAGAAATGAAAAACCGTTACGATTTTCTTCCTTGCTTTCTTTTGTAACACTATATCCCGATGAGTAATAATACTCAATATTTCTTGGCATATTCATACGGACTTTACATTCACTCATCCTTTTTCCTATCGAGCGTGCGAATTGTTGAGGCTCAGCTCAGCGGGGGTCAAGCGCTGAAAGAATTTGAAGGCGTGTAGCATAACGTTATGAATTACTGAAGCATCCTCTATTTGTGCTAAATTAATTGTTCATCTGCCAACACTCCCTTTTTATAATGAATTTTTAACCAAAAATAAACCGCATTACCATAAAATAATGCGGTCATTACTATTTATTTTTTGTTCATAAAACGTATTGCTCTACTCATAACAGTTGGGACGATGGAAGCATGATTTTCCTCCAACGCTTCATAGAAAGAGATATCCATGATTTTCTGTAATTCACTCGCGATTTGTTGTGCATCATCCACCATAAAGGTTTCAAGTTCCCCCACGCCAATGAATAATTTTTCATAAGCAAATGGACGCTCTTTTATAAATGTTGAGGCAAAATTGAATAGTTCATGCTCATTCCACCAAATAGAAGGGCTAATCGCTATATAACGTTGGAAGCTTGCTTGATGATGGAATAATTGCCAAAGTACATAGTAACCCGCTAATGAATGCCCAAACAGTGCTTCATGCTGCGTATTTACTGGGAATTTAGCCTGAATATTTGGCTTTAATTCCTCCTCTAAAAATCTACTAAAGTTCGCTGCTCCACCATGTTTCTCATAGCCATTACCTTTAAATCTTGCAGGATACGTATACGTTTCAGCTTGTCCTGTAAAATCATAAAATCTCCGTTCATGCATATCCGCACCATGCCCAATCCCTACAACAATAGTTGGAAAAACACCCGTTTTAGGTGCATTACGACTTTGTAGGCGGATCGCTTCCTTTACAAGATGGAAATAGGACGATCCATCTAATACGTATAAAACTGGAAAACCTCCTTGCGGTACTTCTCCATTCGGTACATAGATATTTACTGTATAAGTATAATCCGTAAATTTCGATACAATTTGCTGCGTCTCATAATCAAGTACTTTCTTTTCCTTCATCATTTATCGGTCTCCTTCATAACATCATAGCCATAACATACTGGTGTTTTCGTAACTGGATCTTGCATAATACGTGCATTAATATTGAATACGTTCCGCATAACATCTGCACATAAAATTTCCTCAGGCGTGCCAGTTTTCATTACAGCTCCCTGTCGCATTGCGATTAAATGATCGGAATATCGTGCCGCATGGTTAATATCGTGCAATACCATCACAATCGTACAACGATGCTGTTCGTTTAAGTCTTTGACAATTTCTAGCACTTCTAACTGATGCGCCATATCTAAATAAGTTGTCGGTTCATCTAATAACAAAATATTCGTTTCTTGGGCTAAGGCCATTGCAAGCCATACACGCTGGCGTTGCCCTCCAGAAAGCTGAGCAAGCTCTCGATTTCGATACTCCATCGTATTTGTCACATTTAAAGCCCATTCAATCATTTCTTCATCCTTGTTTGTTAGGCGATTAACATTGTTACGATGTGGATAACGACCGTAAGCAATAAGCTCCTCCACCTTTAACTGACCTGGGGCAATAGGCGTCTGGGACAAGATTGCTAGCTTTTTCGCAATATCCTTCGTCGATAAATTTTGCATATTTTGGTCCTGTAAATAAACCGTTCCTTGCTGCTTCTTTAATATACGACCAATTGTTTTTAATAATGTTGATTTCCCACATCCATTTGGGCCAATAATAGTCGTAACCTTTCCTTCTTCTATTGTTAAATTTAAGCCTTCAAACACCCGAACCTGCTCATAGCCAGAAGCCAAATTTTCCATTCTAAATGCAGTTTGCATACTATTTCCCCCTATGCCTTCGATTTCACTAGTAAATATAAGAAATATGGAATCCCGATAATCGAAACAACAATACCAACTGCCAGCTCAGACGGCGCAAACACTGTTTTCCCTATAAAGTCAGCAAAAATAAGCAATCCCGCACCTATTAATGCACTTACTGGCATGACATAACGATGTTGTATCCCAACAAGCTGTTTAGCAATATGTGGTGCCATTAATCCAATAAAACCGATACTACCTGACACCGATACGCAGGCACTGACTAAGCCGACGCTTGCCAATAACAGCTTCATCTTCTCTTTTTCTACCGCTATCCCTAAACTAGTAATACTGTCCTCTTCTAATTGAAAATAATCGAGCAAATATGATTTCCGATAAACATAAAAGCCTATTAAAATAAGCCATGGTAGCATAGTCACAACAAAAATCCAATTTGCATTATAAATAGAACCAGCCATCCAAACTGCAGCAGCTTCATAATCTTGAGCATTCATTTTCAATGATAAAAACAATGACAATGCCCCGAATCCACTATTAATCGCAATCCCTGTTAAAATTAGCCGTTGCATATCTAAATGACCGTTTTTCAGGGCAAACGTGTAAATTAACACAGCAGCCATCGCACCACCAACGAATCCAAAGATCGGCATCATCAAAATGGACAGCCAGCTACTCATATCTGCAGATGTGAGATGTAATTGAAAGAAAAACATAAAGATAACTACCGCTGCACCAGCACCAGCATTGATCCCTAAAATCCCAGGGTCTGCTAGGCCATTACGCGTAATACCTTGTAGCACAACCCCTGCCATCCCTAAACCAACACCTACTAGTGCTGCAATGACAATTCGTGGTAAACGAAATTCAAAAATGACAAGATCAAATTTTGGATTTGGTTCAATGCGCAGTAATGTTTTTAAGATATCCATCACCGACATATCAAAGACACCGTTTGTAAGATGGAGATAGCTGGCACCAAAAATAAATAACATGAGTATCGAAACAGTCATAACAAATACACTCGAGGTTTTTTTACGCACGTTTTTCACCTCCGTGTTTACGTACTAAATATAAGAAGAACGGGACACCAACAAATGCCGTTAATACACCGATTGGCGTTTCGAATGGGTAATTAACAAAGCGACTGAGTACATCACAAAGCGCTAAGAAAAATGCTCCTACTGCAGCTGCACACGGAATAATAAAACGGTAATCCACTCCAACAAGGAAACGTGTAATATGAGGAATGACTAATCCGACAAAGGCAATCTTTCCTACAAGTGCAACAGCCGTACCTGTTAAACAGACAACGGCTAGCATACTAATAATTTTCACGGCTTTTGTTTTTTGCCCAAGTCCAATAGCTATATCTTCTCCTAATGAAGTTATCGTAATGGCCTTAGCTGATACTAATGCAAGAACTAAACCGACTAGCCCAAATGGAATAGCTAGCATGAGCATATCCATATCCACCATATGTACCTTTGTGTTATACCAAACACTTACCGTTTGTGATACTTGGAAATACATCGCAATGGCTGTAGCAATACTGCTCAAAAACGTACCAATGACCGTTCCAATAATAGCGAGTCTTACTGGTGATAAACCATTTCGAATTAAAGAGCCAAAACCAAATACAATCCCAGCTCCTAATGCTGAACCGAACATTGAAAGTAATATCATTTGGTAATTAGGAAGCCCCGGGAAAAATACTATTGCTAACGTAATCATAAATGCAGAACCATCATTCACTCCCATTAGCGAAGGGGATGCTAAATAATTTCGTGTAATACCTTGCATTACTGCCCCTGCCACCGCTAAAAATGACCCAACTAGTAATACCGCGGCAATTCTAGGAATACGTCCTGTTCGTATAATTTGGTGGTCAACATTCGAAGGGTCAAATGCAGTAATCGCCTGCCATACCGTAATTGCACTAATGTCTTTTGTACCGTACATAATGGATACTAATGCCACAATTGCAATTAGGATTGGAGCAGCTGCTAGTATTGAAAATGCCATAATGTTTGTTTTTTTCAACTTCCACACCTTTTTCTATATCAATTATTCCACCGCATAATTGTAGCTGTCGCTACAGATAAACAATGCGTCCGGAGGCTTTGGCCCAACACGATGTTGGTCACTCAGGCATTTTCACAGGATGTGAAGTTTTAGCCTGAGTTCCTCTTTACAGCGGATGTTTGGACATCCGCTAAAAGAAGTTGAACTCTATCTTATAAAAGGCTGGTAATAGCCTGGTGATGCCACCAAATCTACTACCAGCCTCTTTATACTATTTAAGTAATTTTTCAGCTGCGATATCTAAGAATTTCACCTTAGACCATGCAGTACCACCTTGCGCTAAAGGTTCAATGGCATTTACGAAAACTTGATTATTTTGTGATGCCTTTAAGCTTGCAAAGATTGGATTCTTTTGTAACTCTTCTAATGCTTTTGGTGCGTCAGCATTTTCTGATTCCTCAAATTGAAGGAAAATAGCATCTGGATTAACCTCTGCTAATGTTTCAAGAGATAGTTCAGCCTGTGCCTTTGCAGTTTTTAAAACCTCTGGTATTGGAGCCCCTAAATCTTCATATAGCACAGGGTTTAAATAAACGCCGGCAGGATAGATATACATGATGCCACCACGTACTCGAATAACTAGAACTTGCTTGTCCGCTAATTGCTCTTTAGATTTCACTTGAGAATCAGCAACCTTCGCTTCATAATCAGCAATAATTTTTTTAGCCTCGTCTTCTTTACCTGTAAGCTGTGCAAGTAATGTTAAGTTCTCTTTCCAATTTGTAGAGACATGTGAATATGGAATCATCGTTTGAATTTTATTGAGCTTTTCAGCCATTTCCTTAGGATATTTTGTAGAACCTAAAATAACATCTGGATCAAGTTTAAGAATGGCTTCTGTATTCGGTGTCATTTTATCTCCAACAAGCTCAGCACCTTCTAAATCAGAAGCAAGATATGCTGGAATTTTCCCAGCGATATCAAGCACGCCAACAGGCTTGATACCAAGCATTGCCGCATCTTCCATAGACTCTAAGCTTGCAGCTACTATGTTTTTGACATCTGCGGCAATTTCGTATTTTTCACCTAAGTATGTAATCGTTTGTGTTTTCGCTTGATCTTGTGTTTCTGATGCACTAGTTTGTGCTGCATTATTTGTAGATGTAGATTCTTCTGCTTTATCCGTTCCACACGCAGCCAAGGATAGAGCTAATAGAGCAGGTGCACACATTTTAAAATATTTATTCATAGATTTTCTCTCCTAACGAACATAATTATATTGATAATGATAATCATTTTCATTTATAAGTCAATAGTATTGATCGTTTTAATTGATATTCATTATCATTTACGGATACTATCCTAACAAAGAGAAAACTAGTTGTGAATGGACGAATTCGCGAAGTACATGGACTTTTGCCGATTTGCGACCACAAAAAAAAGCCGCTTCTTGTTTAAGAAACAACTTTTTAGACGTATTTAGCTTCCCCCAGCATTGTTTTTCGATATGATGTCGGGGACATTCCAGTACATTTTTTAAATACTCGACTGAAATAAAAGCAATCTACATAACCTACACATTCTGCTATCTCTGCTACTGGAGAATCGTCATATTTCAGTAATTCCTTCGACCGTCGGATACGATATTCCGTTAAGTAGACGCTAGGCGTCATCCCTGTGTGCTGTTCAAACAGATAAGCAAATCTACGACGCTCCACGCCAAATTCTTCAGCAATTTTCGAAACAGAAAGTTGAGTAGCATAATTCTCATGTATATACTGTAAAGCTTGCTCCATCTGGTCACTTGCCGTATCGAGTATCTTCACTTTTGCCGATATAAGAATGGCTTCCAAAAGATTCATAAATAGAGTTTTTGCTTTGAATATTGACATATTATCTGGCATTGCTTGGCTTTCTATTAACTGCTGTACATAGTCAATAATTTTTGTATGACAGCCTGTATTAATTAAAAAGTGCTGAGCTGATAATGGATATTGCGGAATTTCTTCTGAGGGGATATGGTAATGAACAACTGCATACTCCCATCCTTTATCATCTGAAGCTTTAATTTCGATAGGCATTTGTGGTCCTGCATGTACGACCATTCCCGGCTCCATTGCATAAGGGACACCGTTAAAGCTAAATATAGCGCTACCTGCAAGTGGCACAACCAATCCACACTTCCCAGGGGCTGTTGTACGACCAATATCTATTTGGCCCGACTCCATTTTATTTGTAAAAACATCCGTAAAACTTACAGATGCATGTGCATAATAATCGATTAAATATTTGATATCCACTTTATACCCTCTACATTCTTAAGAACTTTCGAACTTGTGAAAAATGATGCAAATCATGATCTACTAAACTTGCAAAATAACTGGAAAGTGTTAATTCTGAATCACCTATTGTAAAAGGCTGTCGCCATTGCTCATCAACTATTTGATAAAGCTCGTCAATTAGCTGCTGTCTCTGTTTAATAAAATTGGCTATCGTTTCTTCTTTACTTTGTGCACGACTATCTTTTGCTGCACTAGTATTCATCTCTTCTACAGTCGGTCCTTTTGGTAAGCTTTCTCCTGTAAAAAGAAACGGTAGACGTTGTTTTACCACGAACTCATCCCATGGAGTAAGATGTCCAATTACCTCTGCCACCGTCCATTTTCCAGGAACTATAGACGTGCGCCATTGTTCTTCTGTTATGCTTGCTAAACTTTCGACAAACACGATAGCTTTTTCATAATGCGAGATTATTTGATGTTTATCGTGATACAAATTCCCTTAGCTCCTTCGCTTCATTTTAGTAGAAAATCTGTAGTTTCGGCCAAATTGATTTCCACTGTTTGTTATGAATTCTGCTTTTATAAACTTCATGCATCGGAGAGTCTTTTTGAAAATATTGTGTAGGAGCGACAGTTCCAGAAACTAAGTGTTTGATACCGTGTGGTGCAGCTATCTCAAGTATTCCATTCGTAAGTCTCACACCAATAGCTGTCGGGGTTTCTGGAAAATGTGCCATGCCATCTATAGATGACTGATAAGGTGTTCTATTATTTACTACATGCATCCTTGCTTGATTTTTCACTGACCAAGGCTCATTCGGTAAATACTTCGTCAATTCTTGTTCATGCTGCTTTTCATAGTTCTCGGAAAGATTTACTTTATCAAAATATAGCACATCAATATCGACTAATGGTGTTCTATCTTCTTTTTCATGCAAATAATCCCACACCTTTGATCGAATAAATCCTGCACATACCCATGAATCAGGTAATTGTAACTTTTCTACAGTTTTTAAAATGTTCATCATCCAGTTATCTGCTGCAATTAAGCTTTTTAGCTCTTGTTCTGTTTTTATCAGCTTCTTTCACCTCTGAATTCATAATTATTATGATTCTCAACCCATGTTCATATTTGGGGGGCAATACCCTTAGATGCTTCACGAAAATATCATGACCTGCATCAGCGATTGACCCAAACTATTTATAATTTCATAGGGGCGAAGCAAGGGCCAATTAGGAAAGATTGGCCCTTTAAGGGAACTGTATTTCAAGAAGTATTTATAGTGAAAAAAAATCAATTGTATTTTGTATAAATCACATTTGAATCAATTTCATAAATCACTTTTTTCAAGAGCTTAGACTGCTCCTATTAAGAAAATTTACGTTTTTAAAAATTATGCTGCTTGAGTTTGTGAT